>JADGOZ010000125.1 GCA_017882705.1 Candidatus Nanopelagicales bacterium
GGGGACCTGCTCAACCTCGACGAGAACCTCGGGACCCGGGTCAGCGAGGAGACCGTGCGATCGCTCTGGAGCGCGGCGGCCGACGCGTCGCCGTGGGCCACCTGGGCGTGCCCTCCCGGGTGGCTGGAGGACTTCACCGAGGACATCAAGCGCATCGACGTCCCGACGCTGATCTTGCACGGCACCGCCGACCGGATCCTGCCGATCGCCGGCCAGGGCCGGCGCCTGCACGCCGCGCTGCCCGACGCACGCTACGTCGAGATCGAGGGCGGCCCGCACGTCATGTGCGTCACCCACGCGCAGGAGATCAACCGCGAATTGCTCGCATTCCTCGCCCAGCCCGCGTCCGTCCGCATCACCGCGTGACCGGCGCCTTCATCACCCGCCAAGGAGCGCCGTCATGACCGTTCAATCTCGAGTCGTCCTCGAGCCCTCCGCCCAGACCGTCGTCGACGCCACGTCGGCGCCCCCGTTCATCTACGAGCTCGAGCCGGCCGCGGCGCGCAAGGTCCTCGACGACCTGCAGGCGGGGCCCGTCGATAAGCTGCCCGTCGAGGAGGAGTGGATCAGCGTCCCGGCCGATGTGGGCGATGCCCGTGTGCGTATCGTCAAGCCGCCGGGCGCCACCGAGCCGCTGCCGGTGATCGTCTACATGCACGGCGGTGGCTGGATCCTCGGCAACGCCGGTACCCACGACCGGCTCGTGCGGGAGCTGGCCGTCGGTGCGCGCGCCGCGCTGCTGTTCGTCGAGTATCCGAACTCGCCCGAGGCGCGGTACCCGGTCGCCATCGAGCAGGGCTACGCCACCGCGCAGTGGGCCGTGCGCGAGGGCGCGAGGAACGGCCTGGACGCGAGCCGCATGGCGGTCGCCGGCGAGTCGGTGGGCGGCAACATGGCGGCCGCGCTGTCCCTGATGGCCAAGCAGCGCGGCGACGTGCGCTTTGTCCAGACGTCGATGTACTACCCGGTGACCGACGCGGCGATGGACACCGACTCCTACGACGAGTTCGCCGAGGGGTACTACCTGACGCGCAAGGCGATGGAGTGGTTCTGGGACGCCTACATCCCAGACCCCGACGACCGGCACGTGATCACCGCGTCGCCGAACCAGGCGACGCTCGAGGAGCTCGAGGGGCTGCCGCCGACGCTGGTCCTCGTTGACGAGGTCGATCCGCTGCGCGACGAGGGCGAGGCCTACGCCGGCGCGCTGCGCGAGGCGGGCGTCGACGTCACCACCGTCCGCTACGACGGCGTCGTGCACGACTTCATGCTCCTGAACCTCATGAGCGAGGCTCGCGCCACGCGTGCCGCCATCGCCCAGGCCACGATGTTCCTGCGCGCAGCGCTGGGGACGGAGTGACGGCATGTTCGCCGGCTTCGCCGAGCACGAGGTCGAGACCGATCGCGGCGTGGTCTTCGCGCGTGTCGGCGGCCGCGGGCCGGCGCTGCTGCTCCTGCACGGCTATCCGCAGACCCACCTCATGTGGCACGCCGCGGCCGCGTCGCTCGCCGCGCAGTTCACCGTCGTCGCCACCGACCTGCCGGGCTACGGCAGGTCGTTCCGGCCGACCCCGGCGCCCGACCACGCCCCGCACGCCAAGCGCGCGCTGGCCGCCGATCTCGTGGAGGCGATGGCCGCGCTGGGGCACGAGCGCTTCGCGGTGGCCGGTCACGACCGCGGCGGCCGCGTCGCCTACCGGATGGCGCTCGACCATCCCGAGCGCGTGAGCGCCGTCGCGGTGTTCGACGTCGTGCCCACCGGCGAGGTGTGGGCGCGCGCGGGCGCGGAGCTCGCGCTCCTCTACTGGCACTGGTCGTTCCTCGCGCAGCCTGCGCCGCTGCCCGAGCGTCTGATCGCCGGCGATCCCGGCGCGTTCTTCGACCTCCACGTCCGCGCCCAGCTCGGGCTCGGTCGCGCCGAGGGCCGTTACCCCGAGGAGCTGATGTCCGGGTACCGCCGCCTGCTGGACGACGCGAGCGTCGTGGAGGCGATCTGCGAGGACTACCGCGCCGGCGCCGGGATCGACCGTGAGCACGATGACGCCGACCGCGGTGTGCGGCGCATCGAGTGCCCGCTGCTGGCGTTGTGGAGCGCCCGCGGTGCGCTGCCGCGCCTCTACGGCGATGTGCTCGACGTCTGGCGCCCGTGGGCCCACGAGCTGACCGGCCGCGGTCTGGACGCCAGCCACTTCCTCGTCGAGGACCTGCCCGACGAGGTCGTCGCCGAGCTGACAGCCCTGCTCACCACCACCACCACCTACCAGGAGGCTTGATCATGTCCACCGACGCGAAGACCCGTGACGACCTCGCCGGCCGGCTCAAGCGCACGGAGATCCAGCACAAGCCGTCCTCGATCCCCGGCCGCGAGATCGTGCAGACCCTCACCGAGATTCCAGCCGGCGTCGAATCGGGATGGCATCAGCATCCCGGCGAGGAGGTCGGCTACATCCTCGCCGGCACCGTGCGCATGGAGATCGAGGGCAGCGAGACTCTGATCCTCGAGACCGGCCACGGGTTCCTGATCCCGCCCCGGACACCGCACAACGCGACCGACCTCGGCCCCGACACGGGCCAGATGCTGTCCACCTACATCGTCGAGAGCGATCAGCCGATCGCGGAATTCACCCGGATATGAGAGCGATGGCCCCGTGATCTCGTCCCGGCGCCCCGCCTCGGGCTAGCTCGCCGCCCGAGCCGACCGCCGGCCTCCGTCCCGGTCCTACGCCGCGCTTTCGGCGCACGGCGCGAAAGCCCCAACCACCAGGAGCACGTCATGAAGTCCACCGTCATCCTCGTCCACGGCGCCTACGCCGACGCCTCAAGCTGGAACGGCGTCATCGAACCACTGGTGTCCGCCGGCCATCACGTCATCGCCTGGGCTAACCCGCTGCGCAGCCTCGCCACCGACGCAGACGCGCTGACCGACCTCGTCCGCAGCATCGACGGGCCCGTGGTGCTCGCCGGGCACTCCTACGGCGGCGCGGTGATCACCAACGTCGACCCAGAGGCCGGCGACGTCATCGGCATCGTCTACGTCGCAGGGTTCGCACTGGAGGCGGGGGAGAGCGCCGGCGACGCGTCGGCACTGGCACCGGGATCGACGCTGGCCGAGACGCTCAAGCGCGTGTCGTTGGCCGACGGCGGCACCGACACGTACATCGCCTACGACAAGTTCCACCACCAGTTCGCCGCCGACGTCCCCGAGGCGCAGAGCGCGCTGATGGCGGTCACCCAGCGGCCCGTCACCGAGGCAGCCCTCTTCGAGCCCTCCGGCGACCGCCCGCTCTGGCACAGCGTGCCGAGCTGGTTCATCTTCGGCGAGCTCGACCACAACATCCCGGCCGGTGCGCACCGCATCATGGCCGAGCGCGCAGGCGCTCAGCGTTCGATTGAGATCACCGGCGCCTCGCACGTCGTGGGTGTCTCGCACCCCGACGAGACGGCGCGACTCGTCCTCGAGGCCGCCGCCCACGTGGTCGCCGCGACCTGACCGACGCGACCTTCCTGGGACGACGCAGCAACCAGGGTCGGTGAACTCCCGACCGGGAGACGGCGGCCGAGCGCACATGACCGACGAAACCATCGAACAGGACACGCGCTTTCCCCGACTCAGCGACGACCAGCTCGACGTGCTCGCCGCCATTGGCGAGCGACGCAGGATCTCGACAGGAGACGTGTTGTTCCGGGCCGGCGAGCACGGTTACGCGTTCTTCGCGGTCGTCGCGGGGCGAGTGGCGATTGTGGACGACGCCGGCGGTGCCAGCGAGCGGGTTGTCGGTGTGCACGGCGCCGGCCGGTTCCTCGGCGAGCTCAGCGTTGTGTCCGGCGAGCCGGCCTATCTGACGGCGATCGTGCGGGACCCGGGCGAGGTGATCGCGCTGAGCGCCGAGGCGCTTCGAGGCATCGTCGCCACCGATCAGGAACTCGGCGACCTGATCTTGACGGCGTACATCGCGCGACGCGCGATGCTGATCGGACTCGGCAGCGGCGCACGCCTGATCGGGTCGCGACTTTCCCCAGAGACCCGGCGACTGCGAGAGGTCCTCACGCGTAACCGAGTGCCGCACTCGTTCCTTGATCTCGAAGTCGACGCCCAAGCTGATGCACTGATTCGGGGGCTCGGAATCGAGGCGCACGAAACCCCGATCGTCCTGCGTGGCCCCGATGTCCTCCGAAGGCCGACCGACCTCGAGCTCGCCAACGCTCTCGGGCTGCGCTGGACCGCCCCTCCCGAGCAGATCTGCGACACCGTCGTCGTCGGCGGCGGCCCCGGCGGACTGGGGGCGGCCGTGTACGCCGGATCCGAGGGGCTCACAACAGTCCTGGTCGACTCCGTAGCCACCGGAGGACAGGCCGGCACCTCTGCGCGGATCGAGAACTACCTCGGTTTCCCCGCAGGCGTCTCAGGCTCGGACCTCGCTCACCGCGCCGCCACGCAGGCCGCTCGCTTCGGTGTTCACATCGACGTCCCGGAGACGGCGACCTCGCTGACTGCCGAGCACGGGTATCACGTCGTCGGTCTGGCGAGCGGCCGGGTCATCCGCGCGCGCACCGTCATACTCGCGACGGGCGCACGCTACCGCCGACTCGATCTGGAGCGATTGCGCGAACTCGAAGGCTCAGGCATCTACTACGCGGCGACCGAACTCGAGGCCAGGAGATGCCGGGGACAGCAGGTGGTGATCGTCGGAGCCGGCAACTCCGCGGGCCAGGCGGCCGTCTTTCTGTCGCACTACGCGAGGTCGGTTGACCTCATCGTTCGCGGCGAGGGTCTGATGGCGAGCATGTCGAGGTATCTCGTGGATCAGGTCGCCGCGAGGTCGACGATCAAGGTGCACTATGAAACCGAAGTATCCGCGCTGCATGGGAGTACCGCGCTCGAGGGCGTCTCGGTCACCGATGTCCAGGGAACGTGCCGCCGGCTCGGCGCACAGGCGCTGTTCATCTTCATCGGCGTCGTCCCGCACACGAGCTGGCTCGACGGCGACATCGCCCTTGACGAGCACGGGTTCGTCGTCACGGGCTCGGATCTGCGCCTGACCCACCTTGACCCCGGGGGCGAAGGCCGCCCTCCGCTGCCGCTGGAGACGAGCCGCGTCGGAGTGTTCGCTGTCGGGGACGTACGCGCCGGCTCGACGAAGCGGGTCGCCACAGCGGTCGGTGAAGGCGCGATGGCGATACAGCTCGTCCACCAGCATCTCGCGGGTGCCGGAGCTCGCGCGGTTGCGGGACGCCCATAGACCGCCGAAGCGACCCGTCCAGGTGAAGGGGTCGGGCAGTCACTGTCGCTTTGGACGA
>JADGOZ010000126.1 GCA_017882705.1 Candidatus Nanopelagicales bacterium
CGTCGTCCTCGACGTCGGGCAGCCGCAGCACGATGCCGTCGTCGGCGTGCATCACCTGGGCGTCGATGCCGTGCCGCTCACGCAGCCGTGCGCCGATCGCGAGCGCCCACGGCGCGTGCACCTGCGCGCCGAACGGCGAGTGCACGATGATCCGCCAGTCGCCGAGCTCGTCGCGCACGCGCTCGACGAGCAGCGTGCGGTCGTCGGGGAGATGGCCGGTGGCGACGCGCTGGTCGTCGAGGTAGGCGAGCAGGTTCGTGCGGGCCCGCTCGTCGAGCCCGGTGTCGGTGAGGCGGGTCAGCGCGTCGTCGTGGGGGAGCGCCGCGACCTCGCGGACGAAGCCGCCCATCGCGCGGCCGAGCTCGTAGGGCCGGCCCAGGGAGTCCCCGTGCCAGAAGGGGAGCCGGCCGGCGACCCCGGGTGCGGGGGAGACGAGCACGCGGTCGTGGGTGATGTCCTCGATCCGCCAGCTCGAGGCGCCGAGGGAGAACACGTCGCCGACGCGCGACTCGTAGACCATCTCCTCGTCCAGCTCGCCCACCCGAGAAGCCTTCTCGCCCACGAGGAAGACGCCGAACAGGCCGCGGTCCGGGATGGTGCCGCCGCTCGTCACCGCGAGGCGCTGGGCACCGGGACGGCCGGTGAGGGTGCCGGCCGTGCGGTCCCACACCAGCCGCGGGCGGAGCTCGGCGAACTCGTCGCTGGGGTAGCGACCGGCGAGCATGTCGAGGACGGCGTCGTACGCCGACTGCGGCAGCGACGCGAAGGGTGCGGCACGCCGCACCAGGGCCAGCGCGTCGTCGACCTGCCAGGTGTCGAGCGCCGTCATCGCGACGAGCTGCTGGGCCAGGACGTCGAGCGGGTTGCGCGGCATGCGCATCGACTCGATGAGCCCGTCGCGCATCCGCTGGGCCACGACGGCGGTCTGCACGAGGTCACCGCGGTACTTCGGCAGCACGACGCCCTTGCTCACCGCCCCCACCTGGTGACCGGCCCGCCCGACGCGCTGCAGCCCGCTCGCGACGCTCGGGGGTGACTCGACCTGGATCACGAGGTCGACCGCGCCCATGTCCACGCCGAGCTCGAGGCTGCTCGTCGCGACGACCGCGGGAAGACGGCCAGCCTTGAGGTCCTCCTCGATGATCGACCGCTGCTCCTTGCTCACCGAGCCGTGGTGCGCCCGGGCGAGCACCTGGGGCGCGCCGCCGGTCGAGCCCGCCTGGCCCATCGCGGCCGCGGGCGCCGACCCAGTCTCGAACGACTCGCCGGTCTGGCGCTCGACCCAGATCTCGTTGAGCCGCGCGGTGAGCCGCTCGGCGAGGCGTCGCGAGTTCGCGAACACGATCGTCGACCGGTGCGCGGCGATGAGATCGACCACCCGCTCCTCGACGTGCGGCCAGATCGAGGTGCGCTGCGCGTCGCCGGCGGCCGAGCCGCTCACCTCGCCGGTGCTCGCACCGAGCTCGGCCATGTCGTCGACCGGTACGACGACCTCGAGGTCGAAGGTCTTCGCGCTGAGCGGCTGGACCACGGTGACGGGACGCGAGCCGCCGAGGAACGACGCGACCTCGTCGACCGGTCGGACGGTGGCCGACAGGCCGATGCGCTGCGCCGGCGCGGGAAGCAGGGCGTCGAGGCGCTCCAGGGAGATCGCCAGGTGGGCACCACGCTTCGTGCCGGCGAGCGCGTGCACCTCGTCGACGATCACCGTCGTGACACCGCGCAGCGAGTCGCGCGCGGCGGACGTGAGCACGAGGAACAGCGACTCCGGGGTGGTGATGAAGACGTCGGGCGGGCGCGTGCCGAAGCGTCGGCGCTCGTCGGCCGGGGTGTCGCCGGAGCGCACCGCCACGGTGACGTCGGGCTCGGGCAGCCCGAGCCGCACCGACTCCCGGCGTATCCCGGTCAGCGGGCTGCGCAGGTTGCGCTCGACGTCGACCGCGAGAGCCTTGAGCGGCGAGACGTAGAGGACCCGGCACCGCATCCTCGGGTCGTCGGGCACGGGGGCGGCGGCCACCTGGTCGAGCGCCCAGAGGAACGCGGCCAGGGTCTTGCCGGACCCGGTGGGAGCCACCACCAGCGCGTGCTCGCCCGAGGAGATCGCCTGCCACGCCCCGACCTGGGCCGGTGTGGCGGCCTCGAACGCGGAGCCGAACCAGGACCGCGTGGCCGGCGAGAAGCGTGCGAGCACGTCCTCGGTCGGGTCCGACGGTGTCCGGGTCACCCGCACATCCTGTCGTGCCCGCCCGACCACCGCCTGGGCGTCGAGGGTGCCCGAGGTCCGTGCGCCTGCTGAGGCCGGGCATGGCACCCTGGTGCGACCACGGCGCCGGGCGGCGCGCCGTCACGGGTGCGGGAGGTCGCGATGGTCGGGATGGATCTCCTGGCGGCCGAGGCCGTGCGGACCGGACCGCTCGCGGCGCTCGTCGTCACGGTCGTGCTGCTGCTCGTGCTCGGCGCGGTCTTCTGGTCGTTCCTGCGCCGCGCGCACCGGGGCGGGGTCTCGCCGCTCGAGGTCGACCGCCTCGACGCGCCCCGCCTGCCCGAGCCGGCGGACCCCGCCGTGCTCCCGGCCGAGACCGACGCCCCGGAGCAGCAGCCGTGAGGGGTACGCCGTGCGACTGACCGACTTCTGGCAGCGGCTGGAGACGGCGCTCGGCGCCGGTTATGCCCGCTCGTGGGCGCACGACCACGTGCTCTCCGGGCTCGGCGGCCGCACGGTCGACGAGGCCATCGCGGACGGCGAGGAGACGGTGCTCATCTGGCGCGTCGTCCACGCCGAGCTCGCGCTGCACCCCAGCGACCGCTGAGCCGGCGCCGGCCGTCATGCCCCCCCCCGGGGCATAGGACGACGCGGCCGCCAACCGGGGGATATGGCGACCGCGTCGTGGACTGCAGTCTGTCAGTCCATCATCGGCAGCGGAATTGCGGCGTCGTCCGCGAGGACGTGCGCCATGTCCTGGTGCGTGCGCAGCCGGACCTCCGGCAGGAGGAGCGCGAGCACGAAGCCCACGGCCATGAACGGCACCGCGACGAGGAACGTCGTGTCCATCGCGCGGGCGAACGCGCCGAGCACCTGCTCCTGGATCGCGGGCGGCAGCGACGTGATGTTGTTGATCGACGAGGTCACGTCGCCACCACCACCGCCGTTGGGGAACACCGAGCTGAGCTCGCTCGCGAGCCGCGCGGTCCAGACGGCGCCGAAGAACGCGGTGCCGAACGAGCCGCCGATGGAGCGGAAGAACGTCGAGCCGCTCGTGGCCGCGCCCATCTGCTGCGGCGCCACCGTGTTCTGCACGGCGAGGACGAGCACCTGCATGACGTTGCCGAGTCCGGCGCCGAGCACGAACATCGCGATCGCGGAGAACCAGTACGGCGAGTCGACGCCCATGTGGCTCATGAGGTAGAGCCCGACGGTCGCCAGCGCCGTGCCGATGACCGGGAAGATCTTGTAGCGGCCCATCTTGGTGATGAGCTGGCCCGACAGGATCGACGTGAGGAGCACGCCGACCATGAGCGGCAGCAGCATGAGCCCGGCCTCGGTCGGAGTGGAGCCGCGCACCACCTGGAAGTAGATGGACAGGTAGACGATCGAGCCGAACATCGCGAACCCGATGATGAAGCCGATCATCGAGCTGACGCGGAAGACCTTGTTGCTGAACAGCGTCATCGGCACGATCGGCTCGTCGATGCGCAGCTCGTGCAGCACGAACCAGACGGCGATCAGCACGCCGCCGATGCCGAGCCCGAGGATCTGCGCCGAGAGCCAGTCGTACTGGTGGCCGCCCCAGACCGTGACGAGCAGCAGCATCGTGACGCTCGCGACGAGCAGCGCCGAGCCGAGCCAGTCGATCGGCTTCTTCTCGTGCTTCACCGGCAGGTGCAGGACGGCGCCGAGGACGACGAACGCCGCGATGCCGAGCGGCACGTTGACGTAGAAGATCCAGCGCCACGACAGGTGCTGGGTGAACCAGCCGCCGAGCAGCGGTCCGACGACCGACGAGATGCCGAAGACCGCGCCGAAGAGGCCGGCGTAGCGACCGCGCTCGCGCGGCGGGATCAGGTCGGCGATGACCGCCATCACGAGCACCATGAGGCCACCGCCGCCGATGCCCTGCAGGGCGCGGGTGCCGATGAGCTGCGCCATGTTCTGCGAGGCGCCGGCGAGCACGGAGCCGAGGACGAACACGACGATCGACGTCTGCAGCATGAGCTTGCGGCCGTAGAGGTCGGAGATCTTGCCCCAGATCGGTGTGCTCGCCGTCGAGGCGAGGAGATAGGCCGTGACGACCCAGGACAGCTCGTTGAGCCCGCCGAGGTCGCTCGTGATCGTCGGCAGCGCCGTCGACACGATGGTCTGGTCGAGGGCGGCCAGCAGCATCGTCAGCATGAGCGCGCCGAGGATCAGCCGCAGGTGCCGGCGGCTCGACTCCACCTCGGGGTCGAACACGAAGGCTTCGGGTGTGGTCACAGGGACTCCAGGTCGTGGGCGAGGCGGGTGAGCAGCTCGGAGAGGGCGGACACGTCGGCGGCGGGCCAGTCCGCGGTCGCGGCGGCGAGCATCGCCGTGCGGGCGCGGACCGCGTCCTCGACGAAGGCGCGGCCCTCGTCGGTGACGGACAGCAGCGAGGCGCGGCGGTCGTCGGGATCGGGGGAGCGGGTCAGGAGCCCGGCGTCCTCGAGGCCGCGCAAGTGGCGGCTGATCGTGGAGAGGTCGAGCGCGGCGTGGTCGGCGAGGTCGGTGGCGCGCACGGGAGCGAGCCGGTCGACGTGCCCGAGCAGGAACGCCCGGGCGCTGGTGTCCGGGTCGCCGGACTTGCGCTTGAGGTGGGTGATGAGCGTGCTCAGCGCGACGACGAGCTCGTCGGCCGGGCGCGCGCCCATCCCGTCCCGGCCGGAGGCCGGAGAGGTGGTTGCTTGTGGCATGCAAGTAATGTAGCACGGGTTTGAGGGTGCCCTAACCGGGCTCGGTCGGATGCGACATCTGTTCGACTGGATGCGGCGTGTCGTGCCATGATCGAACACCCGTTCGACCTAGAGTGATCCTCGTTCCACCCGCACCACCGCCCGACCCCGATCCGTACCAGCCGCCCGCGACCGCCCGCACCGAGAGTCCCCGGACCCCGGCGTACGGCACGTCGTCCCCAGGGCTCGGGTCGGACCGGGGGCGCTGTCGGACCCCGTCCGTAGCGTCCCGCCCGTTGTCATCCGCATCCCACGAAGGCAGGTCCCGATGGCCCCCTCCGACCGCAAGACTCCTGGC
>JADGOZ010000127.1 GCA_017882705.1 Candidatus Nanopelagicales bacterium
GACCGCCGAGCGCGCTGGCTGCACCGGTGCCCTGGATCTCGGCGATGGGGACGATAGCCGCGGGCGTGGTGGGCGTCGGCGTGGGCGTCGGCGTGGGCGTCGGCTCGCCCGTCGGCGCTGCGGTGGGCGTCGGGGCCCCGGCACGGAAGTCGGCGGCGTTGTCGGCCGTGTTCACGTAGCCGGTCCGGGAGATCGAGGTGGTCGCGGTCGGCGCAGGTGCTGCGGCCGTCCCGGCGAAGGCGGCACCGGTCCCGAAGCCGACGAGGTCGACGACCGCGGCCTCGCTCGCACAGGCCGTGGTCACGCAGGCCAGCTTCGTCGTCGACGAGACGAGGGCGACGTTGCCGTTCGTCGCGGACATGTTGACGGTCGCGCTGCTCGCGTCAGGGGTGGGGAGGTTCGAGACGGTCGAGGCGCCGGTCTGCGAGGCGGCCTGGACGAGGTAGGTGCTGTGCGCGGGGATCGAGCCGGCGAGCGGGATGAGCCCGCTCCAGCTGGTCCCGGCGGCCGACGCGTACTGCAGCGACCACGTCGACACGTCGAGCGCGGTGTCGGCGCCGTTGTAGAGCTCGATGAAGTCATGGGTCAGCACCGACCCGGAGTTGCCGCCCGCGCCGTAGATCTCGTTGATGACGACCGAGGATGTCGGTGAGACGGAGGCGAAGCCGGGAGTGATCCCGGGGACGGCGAGCGCGGCAGCTGCCGCAACTGCGACGGTCGACCGTCGCAGCCATAGGTGGTTCAGGAGCATGCGTTGATCCCCTCCGAGCGCGGGTCGTGCCCGCGACGTGTCCGAGCGCACAGTCCGGGTGTGGACGGTGTGCAGGCACCGGCCACGATCCCGGCCGGTAGGCCAGGTCTACGCAGACCCTGTGTCGTCGCTGTGCGACGCCGGTGAACCTCGTGTGAACATCTCACATACCGGTCGCATCGGAGAAGGGGGGCACCCGATCGAGTGGCCCGGGCATCAGGCGTCGAGCGCACGCTCCGCGGACTCGACGACGTTGTTCAGGAGCATCGCGCGCGTCATCGGGCCGACCCCGCCGGGGTTCGGGGAGATCCACGAGGCGATCTCGGCGACACCCGGGTCCACGTCGCCCGCGATGCGCGTCGCGCCGGTCTCCGGGTCGGCGACGCGCGAGACGCCGACGTCGACGACGACAGCACCGGGCTTGACGATGTCCGCCGTGATGATCCCGGGGACGCCCGCGGCGGCGATGATGACGTCGGCGTGCCTGGTGTGCTCCGCCAGGTCGTCCGTGCCGGTGTGCGTCAGCGTGACCGTCGCGTTGACGGCCCGCCGGGTCAGCAGCAGCCCGATCGACCGCCCGACGGTCGTGCCGCGGCCCACGACCACGACGTCGGCGCCCGCGAGCTCGATGCCATGCCGCTCGAGCAGCTCGATGATGCCGCGCGGCGTGCACGGCAGCGGCGAGGTGATCTCCTGGTTGACGCGCAGCACCAGGCGCCCGAGGTTCGTCGGGTGCAAGCCGTCGGCGTCCTTGTCGGGGTCGACGAGCTCGAGCACCCGGTTCGTGTCGATCCCCTTCGGGAGCGGTAGCTGCACGATGAAGCCCGTGCACTCCGGGTCCGCGTTGAGCCGCGCGACTGCGGCCTCGATGTCCTCCTGCGTCGCCGTGGCGGGCAGGTCCTCGCGGATCGAGGCGATCCCGACCTCGGCGCAGTCCTTGTGCTTGCCGTTGACGTACCAGCGCGAGCCGGGGTCGTCGCCGACGAGCAGCGTGCCGAGCCCGGGTCGCACGCCCCGGGCCGCGAGCGCGGCGACCCGGACGGTCAGCTCAGCCTTGATCGCGGCGGCGGTCGCCTTGCCGTCGAGCACCTGTGCAGTCATGTCTGTCTCCTTCAAGACGCGGCAACCTCGCCCCCGACCGCTGCGCGTGCGGAACGGTCGGGGGCGAGGTTGCGGGCGGGTGACGTCAGTACTGCTTCAGGCCCTCGTACAGCGGGTGCGCCTCGGCCAGCTTGGCAGCGCGGGCGCGCAGCGACTCGACGTCGGCCGACGCGCCGTTGACGAGGGCCGTGGCGATGATGTCCGCGACCTCCGTGAACTCGGCGTCCCCGAAGCCGCGAGTCGCGAGCGCAGGCGTGCCGATCCGCAGGCCCGACGTGACGCGCGGAGGCCGCGGGTCGAAGGGCACCGCGTTGCGGTTCACCGTGATGCCGACCGCGTGCAGGAGGTCCTCGGCCTGCTGGCCGTCGAGGTCCGAGTGCCGCAGGTCGACGAGCACGAGGTGCACGTCCGTGCCGCCGGTCAGGACGGACACGCCCGCAGCGGCGACGTCGGGCGCCAGGAGGCGCTCGGCGAGGATCCGCGCACCGGCGAGCGTGCGCTCCTGCCGCTCGCGGAACTCCGCGGAGCCGGCGATCTTGAAGGACACGGCCTTCGCGGCGATGACGTGCATGAGCGGGCCGCCCTGCTGGCCCGGGAACACCGCGGAGTCGATCTTCTTGGCGAACTCGCCGCGGCTGAGGATGAAGCCCGAGCGCCGGCCGCCGAGCGTCTTGTGGACGGTCGAGGACACCACGTCGGCGTGCGGCACGGGGCTCGGGTGCAGTCCGGCGGCGACGAGGCCCGCGAAGTGCGCCATGTCGCAGAGCAAGAGCGCACCGACCTCGTCGGCAATCTCGCGGAACTTGTCGGTCTCGACGGTGCGCGGATACGCCGAGCCGCCGCAGACGATCAGCTTCGGCCGCGCCTCCTTCGCCTGTGCGAGCACCTCGTCGTAGTCGACCATCATCGTCTCGCGCGAGACGCCGTAGCCCGCGATCGTGTAGAGCCGGCCGCTGAAGTTGACCTTGTGCCCGTGCGTCAGATGCCCGCCGTGGTCGAGGCGCA
>JADGOZ010000128.1 GCA_017882705.1 Candidatus Nanopelagicales bacterium
CTTCGCGGCGGGGTGTGCGGGCGTCGTGCTGTTGTCGTACGTGCCGTGGCGGAGGCGGCGGGTGACTCCGACGCTGGCGGTGGCTCTCGCGCGGGCGACGGTCGAGCCGCGACGCGAGGGGCGGACGGCGGGGGAGTACGCGACGCTCGCTGTGAGCGGCGTGGCGTCGCTCGTGTCGCTCGGCGTCGTGGGCCTGCTGGCGGCCTCGCACCAGCTCGGGTCGGTCCGCGGGATCGTCGGCCTCGTGGCGCTGGCCTGGTCCGGCGGCTTCGCCCGCTCTCTCGTGCAGCGCCTCTACGACGGTCGAGGCCTCCCCGAGCCGCAGCGCTCGCTCTACGCGCTCTCCGGCCGCCTGCGGCTGCTCGCGGAGCTGCCCGCGCTGGACGACGAGGCGTGCGACGTCCGCTCGGCCCTCGCGCTGCGCACGATCGCGGAGTCGCGCCGTCTGCCGATCCTGCACCTGGTCGACCCGGACGCCGGCCGGCACGAGTTCCTCGTGCTCACGGCGGACCACGGCGCCTTCCGCTGGGCGGCTTCGCGCTCGTCACCCGGGGCGTCCCCGCGCGGATAGGCTTGCGCCCGTGACCCTGCGCCTCCACGACACCGCCACCCGGGCGGTCCGCGACTTCGTCCCCCTCGAGCCGCAACGGGCCTCGCTCTACCTCTGCGGCGCCACCGTCCAGGCCGCTCCGCACGTCGGCCACATCCGCTCCGGCGTGAACTTCGACGTGCTGAGCCGCTGGCTGAGCGCGTCGGGCTACGACGTCACCTTCTGCCGCAACGTCACCGACATCGACGACAAGATCATCGCCAAGGGCGAGGCCGAGGGCCGTCCGTGGTGGTCGGTCGCGACCGAGTTCGAGCGCGAGTTCACCTGGGCCTACGACGTGCTCGGCTGCACGCGTCCGACCGTCGAGCCGCGGGCAACCGGCCACGTGCCCGAGATGATCGAGCTGATGCGCGCGCTCATCGACACCGACCACGCCTACGCCGTCGACGGCGACGTCTACTTCGACGTGCGCTCCTTCCCGGACTACGGCGCACTCTCGGGCCAGCGCCCGGACGAGATGCAGGCGGCGGGCGACAGCGTCGGGGACACCCGCAAGCGCGACCCGCGCGACTTCGCGCTCTGGAAGTCCGCGAAGCCCGAGGAGCCCTCGTGGCCGACCCCCTGGGGTCACGGTCGCCCGGGCTGGCACCTCGAGTGCTCGGCGATGGCCGCCAAGTACCTCGGCCCGGCGTTCGACATCCACGGCGGCGGGCTCGACCTGATCTTCCCGCACCACGAGAACGAGATCGCGCAGAGCAAGGCGCTCGGCGACCCGTTCGCGCAGTACTGGCTGCACAACGCCTGGGTCACCACGAGCGGAGAGAAGATGAGCAAGTCGCTCGGCAACTCCCTGCTCGTCCGCGAGGTCGTGCAGCGTGTGCGTCCGATCGAGCTGCGCTACTACCTCGTCTCCGCGCACTACCGCTCGATGATCGAGTTCTCGTTCGAGGCGCTCGAGGAGAACGCCGTGAGCTTTCGGCGTATCGAGGGGTTCCTCGAGCGTGCCTGGGACGCGGCCCCCGACGACGTCGAGTTCGAGCTCGTGCGGTCGTCGGCGTTCGACGCCGCGATGGACGACGACCTCGGCGTGCCGCAGGCGCTCGCGGTCGTCCACGACACCGTCCGCGAGGGCAACGCCGCTCTCGCCGCCGGAAACACCGCGGCCGCGGCACAGGCGGCCGCGTCGGTGCAGGCCATGCTCGATGTTCTCGGTGTGGATCCCTACGCCGACACCTGGGCCGACTCCGACGGCTCGGACGACGACGCCCTGCGGGGCGCCATCGACCACCTCGTGGCGGGACTGCTCGCCGATCGCGCAGAAGCACGAGCGGCCAGGGACTGGGCGCGGGCCGACGCCATCCGTGACCAGCTCAAGAACGCGGGCATCGTCGTGGACGACACGAGCGGCGGCGCACGCTGGTCGCTCGCAGGGAAGGACGACTGATGGCCGGCAACTCCCAGCGCAAGGGCGCCATGCGCAAGGAAGGCACGAAGAAGGGGATGACCGTCGGCTCCGGCGGCCAGCGTCGTCGCGGCCTCGAGCCACGCAAGGCGACGCCCAAGGCGACCGAGCGCACGAAGCACCCCAAGCACAAGGCCGCCGTCCGCGCCGCGAAGCAGCAGGAGGCCGTTGCCAAGAAGGCGCCGGCGTCCGGCTCCGGCGCGCGCGGCGGCACGTCGGTGCGCACCCGCAAGGACGGCACCGAGCTCGTGATCGGCCGCAACGCCGTCGTCGAGGCGCTGCGCGCCAACGTGCCCGGCAAGGCGCTCTACGTCCAGCTCTTCCTCGAGAGCGACGACCGCGTGAAGGAGACCTACGCCCTCGCGGCAGAGGCCGGCCTGCCGATGCTCGAGACCTCGCGCGTCGAGCTCGACCGGCTCACCGCCGGTGCCATCCACCAGGGCCTCGCGCTCGCAGTGCCGCCGTACGAGTACGCCGACCCGGAGGACCTGCTCGACATCGCCGCAGCCGCCGGCGAGGCGGCGCTCATCGTGGCGCTCGACAGCATCACCGACCCGCGCAACCTCGGCGCCATCGTGCGCTCGGCCGCGGCGTTCGGCGCGCACGGCGTCCTCATCACCGAGCGTCGGTCGGCCGGCATGACGGCGTCGGCCTGGAAGACCTCGGCAGGTGCGGCAGCGCGCGTGCCCGTCGCGCGGGCGACGAACCTGACCCGAACGCTGAAGGCCTACGCCGACGCGGGCTGCACGATCGTGGGCCTCGCGGCCGACGGCGTCTCGCTCGACGATCTCGACGTCGACACGTCGACGGGTCCCGTCGTCGTGGTCGTCGGCAGCGAGGGCGAGGGCTTGAGCCGGCTCGTGCGTGAGACGTGCGACATCACCGTCGGCATCCCGATGACGCACGACACCGAGAGCCTCAACGCCGGCGTCGCCGCCGGTGTCACGCTCTACGCCGTGAGCCGCGCGCGTCGCACGAGCTGATGCGCGAGCGGCGTCTCCGCTGATCCGCGCGCAGGGTCGACTGTCTTGATGGGCCGGATGAGGTAGGCATTCCGCCTCCTTGAGCGAACCGTGAGCCGACGGGGCCCGACAACACTCGATTGGCGCAACTGTTCGATCTTGGAACGGCCGAAACACCTTCATAGAGAAGAGAAGGTGATCGGTCATGGCGATGCAGTCGCTTCCCCGGCAGCTGTCCCCCACCGCGTCGTTCGACGTGATGGACATGCTGCGCCAGCACGTCCCGCTGACGCTGCTCGTCGACATGGCCTTCCCGTGCGACCTTCGCCCGATGGGCGTCGAGTCCTGCGCGTAGCCGGACGCGCGGCGGCTCACCCACCCCCAGGGACGCCGCGCACCTCCACCCGGCCGCGCACCGAGAGCCCGAGTAGACCGAGGAACGGAAACCCTCGATCCGCCCGGGCTCTCGCACGTCCAGATGCCGGCGATGCTGCCGTTGCGGCGGCGTACGTCGAAGGCTGGAGGAGCGCCGTGCGTGGCCGTACGACGCGTTCACGACGACACCGGTCAACCTCGAGCCGTGGACGGCCCTCCCTGCGCAGGTCGTCCTCGACGCGATCCTCTGGAAGTCGGTCTACGGCGAGGCCAGCTCCCGCCTCCGCCCGGGCCAGGAAGCGCCGTAGCCGACGGGGTCCTCGACGAGGACGGCTGACGCCGCGACCCCGGCGATGCTGCCGCAGCTGCTGCGGAGCGGCCTCGTTGCGCGACACTACGGGCAGCAAGACCGGTGAGGGCTGTGGTCGGGAGGGTGCGGTGAGCGGAACTCAGGCGCTGGGGCTGCGGGCGGAGCTGCGGACTCCGCGGTCGGCAGCCGTGGCGGGCATCGCGTTCGCGCTGATCCTGGGCACGGTGATCGTGCTGTTCCGGGCGGCCGGTCCCGGTGCCGACGACGGGCTCGCCTGGCTCGACGTACCGGGCCGGCGCCAGGCCGTGCAGACGGCGCTCAACCTCGTGCCCTTCGCGGGGATCGCGTTCCTGTGGTTCATCGGCGTGATCCGCGCGCGGCTCGGCGACAGCGAGGACAAGCTGTTCGCGACCGTCTTCCTCGGCTCGGGCCTGCTGTTCGTCGTGACGCTGTTCGTCGGCAGCGCCGCGATCGCCGCGGTGCTCACCGTGGGGATCGCCCCGGGCGGGCTCTCGCCCTCGACCGTCGCCGTCGTCGAGCAGCTCGGCATGGGGCTGCTGGCCACGTTCGGGAGCCGGATGGCCGCGGTGTTCGTCATCTCGGTGACGAGCGTCGGGATGCGCACCCGACTCGTGCCGCGGTGGATGGTGGTCCTCGGATACGCCGTAGCCCTGGTGCTGCTCCTGTCGCCGCCGGTCACCCGCTGGTCGCAGATGCTGTTCCCCGGATGGGTGTTCGTGCTGAGCGTCTACTTCCTCATCGCCGCACCGCACGGCCGCCGGGCCGAGATCGACAGCTGACATCGGGCCGACGTCGCTGGCGGGACGCGGAGCTCGGGCCCGGCCGGCGACGCACCGGTCAGCTCCTGAGGGTCACCACGCGGATCATGACGTTGTGCCCGGCTCCCACGTTGACGGCGTAGACCGCGATCCGGTGCAGCCCGTGACGCAGGGTGCGCGAGAAGGTGAAGCCGTGCCTCGAACCGAGCCGGCCGAGGTCGGCGGACCCGGCGAGCGACCGAGCCGCCACACCGGCGGAGCGGCCGTCCACGACGATGCGCACCGAGATCGGCCGTGACGTGGACGCGTCGGCCGCCCAGCCCGACACGGACAGCCTGGCGCCGGCACGACGCACGGAGACCCACCCGAACGGGTCGGGTGAGACGGACACCGCGCGGCACCCCAGGGAGGAGCCGGCTCCCGGCCCGATGCTGGCGCCCGTGACGCACACGACGTGGCGCCCGGCGGGAAGGTAGGCAGCCAGCACGTAGCCGTGCCCCGCTCCCCAGGCCGGGTGGGCGGCTGCGGCTGCCGAGCTGCTGCGCGCCGCCGGGACCGATGCGTACGGGCGGCCGTCGACCGTCATCGTCGCGGTGACGGGCGCGGCGCTGTCCGGGTCGAGGACCCAGCCGGTCACCGTGACCCGGGCCTGGGCGAGAGCGAGCGTGCTGAGCGCGCCCACGGGGTTCGACGTGCGTGTGACGGTGGCGCAGCCGAGCTGGGCAGCGGTCCCGGTCGGGGCGAGCGGCTGCGCCGCGATGCAGACGTCATGCGTCCCGGCGGGGACCGGGACGGTGAGGGCAAGACCGTGGCGGTTCCCGAAGGCGGTGTACCGGGCCGGGAGCTGCGCCGACACGACGTCGGCCACGCCCTGCTGCACGGGCGTTCCGTCGACCGTGGCGACGACGGTCGTCGCGGCGCTGCTCGAGTCGTCCAGGGACCACCCGCTCGCCATCACCCCGCCGGGGACCGCCGTGTACGGGGCGAGGGCGCCGGTGGGGTGGTCGTACTTGACGAGGTCGGTGCAGGCCAGCGCCGCGGTGCCGGCGCCGAGGCCGATGTTGTCCGCGGTGAGGCAGAGGGTGTGGGAGCCGGTGGGAATCGGCACCGTCACGTCGATGCCGTGTCCCGCGCCGTAGCCGGGCCACGCCGCGGATGCGGCGGCGCTGGGGACGTCGGCCGATGCGGTGGCCCCCGTCGTCCCGTCCACGGTCATGTGCACGGTCAGCGGCAGCGCGCTGTCGGGGTCGAGCGCCCAGCCCTGTGCCCGGAGGCCGTCCGGTGTCTGGGTCAGGGTGACCGCACCGGTCGGAGCGAGTCCGACGTCGATCGGGGTGGTGGTCAGGGTGGTGTCCGCGCCAGCCCCGACGTTGGTCGCTCGGACCGTGATCGTCTGGTGGCCCGCCACGGCGGGCAGCACGACGTGGAACCCGTGCGCGGCCCCGTACCAGGGCCACGTCGAGCCGGCGTAGGAGTTGGGTGCGGACGCGGTGACCGTCGTGCTGGTCCCCATGCCGGACACCGTCACCTGCACGGGGGCGGCCGTGTCGGGGTCGATCGTCCAGCCGTCCACCGTCACCCCGTCAGGCGTGCGCGTGACCTTGGTGCCCCCGAAGGGGTTGACGCTGATCGTGGCGGTCCCGTTGGCGAGGCGGGCCAGCGCAGCCGGGCTGCCGGCGAAGCGGTCGAGGTCCACGGAGCCGGGGATGCCGTTGACGTGGCCCGTCGAGGTGTACTGCCACATGGTGAAGTTGGGCCAGCCGCCCGGCGCGGGCGGAGGCGTGCTGCGGTAGGCGGCGAGCCAGAGGGGGTACCCCGTGAACGCCGTGCTGTTCGCCATGGCCGACGTCCAGAAGTAGAGGCCCGTGTAGATGATCGGCCGACGCCCGGTCAGCGCCTGTGCCGTGTCGAGCCAGGCCCTCGTCCACGCGACGAGCTGCGTGGGGGTCAGCCCGTTGGACACCTCGAGGTCGAGCACCGGGGGCAGGGTGTTCTTGGCCCTCAACGGTCCGCTCACCGCGATCAGGTGCTTCGCCTCGGCCACCGCGTCCGCCGGTCGGCTCGTGGGGTCGGCGAAGTCGTAGGCGCCCCGGATCAGTCCGGCGTTACCGGCGGCCGCCCAGTCCTGCGCGAAGGCCGGGTCGGTGTAGGTCGTCCCCTGGACGGCCTTCATCACCGCCCACTTGTAGCCCTGAGCCGGCAGGAGATTCCAGCTGATCGGCTGGTTCGCCGGGTGCTGCCAGTGCGACGTGTCCACACCCAGGACGTCCGCGTGCGCCGGGCCGACGCCGAGAGCCAGCACCGCCGCCATCGACGCGACGAGCGTGGGAAGGCGTCGCCTGACTGAGAACATGCACCGGCGCTCTCTGCTCGGGGGATGACTCCTTATCGGGACGGTAGCCGCACGCCTTGAACGCATCAGGTGCGGCGTCCGCATGACGGCGACCTGAGCGGTGGGGACACGAGCGCTCAGTCGCCGGACGTCCGGGTCTCTTCGGCTTCGGCTTCGGCGTGGGAGTCGGCGACGGGGGCGGCCGTCGCCAGGGCGGCCTTGTTGATCGCGTCGCCGAGCAGCGGGAAGACGAGGACCGACAGGGCACCGGCGCCGACGAGGGCCGCGGCGTTGGCCGGGAGCATCGCGCCCTGGCTGACCTCGAGACCGGTGATGGCGACGAGGATCGGCAGCGCGGTCGCGACGTAGAGCGTGAACTGCCAGCGCTCGCGGGTGTCGGGCAGGGCGAAGCGGTAGAGGACGAACTGCGGCAGACCGCGCACCACGAGGAGCAGCGCGAAGAACACGAGCAGGCGGATCGGGTTCTCCTTGATGGAGTCGATGTCGAGCTTCGCGCCGCTCACGACGAAGAACAGCGGGATGAAGAAGCCGAAGCCGATCGCCTCGATCTTCGGGGCGAGCTTGTTGCCCTCGCCGGGCGGCGCGTAGCGGCGCAGCACCACGCCGGCGACGAAGGCGCCGAGCACGGCGTCGAGGCCGAACACCGCCGCGAGCCCGAGCAGGAACAGGAGGAGCACGACGGTCCAGCGCACTGCCGTCTGCGAGCTCGTCTGGTGCCCGCGCTCCACGATCGCCGCCACCCGCTCGGTCATGAGGCGGCCCGGGGATCTCCAGATCACGAACGCGACGAGGGCGAACACGACCAGGGTGATGAGCGTGAACGGGATCGAGCGCGCGCTGAGGAGCAGGGCGATGGCGAGGATCGGGCCGAACTCGCCGAGCGCCCCGGCTCCCATGAAGTAGGTGCCGAACTGCGAGTGCAGCAGCCCGCGGTCGCGGATCACCGGGAGCAGCGTGCCGAGCGCGGTGCTCGTCAGGGCGATCGCGATGCCGGGGAGATCCTTGACGAAGCCGGTGGACCAGAGCAGCCACGTGAAGCCGAAGGCGAGGGCGAGCGAGGTCAGCCAGCCGCTGAGCGCCAGCTTCCCGGACCGCCCCTGCACCGCGTGCGCCTCGAGCTCGAAGCCGGCGAGGAAGAACAGCATGCCGAGCCCGAGCTCGTTGAAGGTGCTGAGCGTGTCGTTGATCGTGATCCAGCCGAGCATCTGCGGCCCGAACACCACCCCGAGGCCCAGCAGGAGCACGACCTCGGCGACCTTGAGCCGCAGCAGACCCACGATCAGGGGCACGGACGCGGCGATGACCGCGATGACCAGCAGGTTGCCGACGTTGGTCCGCAGCTCGGGGTCGGCCTCGGCGAGGGTCGCGGTCCAGGAGAGCACGTGCGGGTCCACGGGGAGCCATCCTCGGGTCGGGCGGTCCGGAGGACCGTCAGGCAGGCGGGTCGGTCACGACAGGTCGCTGAGGTCCATCTCAGCGGTGTCGTCGAACCGTAGTCCAGTCGTGTTGCTCGGCGTGCCGAGGCGCTGGCCGAGCACGGCCTGCTCATCGGGCTTCTGGGTCAGCACGTCGGCGACGTAGTCCTCCGCGGCCTCGTTCATCGACACGTCGCGCTGCATCCGCTCGCCCATGAACCACCGGTGCTCGAGCACCTCGTGGAACATCTCGGCGGGCTCGAGCTTGCCGCGCAGCTCGGCCGGCACGAGGCCGGTGACGGGCTCGAAGACCTCGGACACCCAGCGGTGCGCGGCGAACTCCTCGTCGATGCCGGGGCCGAGGTGGATGCGGAAGGCGTCGAGGTCGTTGAGCAGGCGACGGGCCTGGTTCTCCTCGACGTCGAGGCCCGTGAGGCGGAGCAGGCGCCGAGAGTGGTGACCGACGTCGACCACCTTCGGCGTCACGCGGATCGTCGAGCCACCCTCCTCGGAGACGACGGAGAGCTCCGCGACGTCGAACCCGAGGTCGTTGAGGCGACGGATGCGGGCGTCGAGCCGGTGCCGCTCGCTGAAGCCGATCGACTCGGGCGCGGTGATCTCGTGCCAGAGGGTGTCGTAGCGCTTGCGCACCTGCTGCGACGTGACGATCGGGTCGATGCTCGGGTGCAGGCGTCCGGAGGCCTCGACGTCGAGCAGCTCACCGCCCACGTTGATCTCGGCCGTCTCGAGGTCGTAGCCGCGCTGGCCGTGGGTGAGCTTGTCGTGCATCTCGCCGGTCTCGGCGTCGACGAGGTACGCCGCGAACGCACCCGCGTCACGGCGGAACAGCGTGTTCGACAGCGAGCAGTCGCCCCATGCGAAGCCGGCGAGGTGCAGGCGCACGATGAGGACGGCGAGCGCGTCGATGAGGCGGTTCATCGTGTCGGGGCGCAGCGTGGTGGAGAACAGGGCGCGGTAGGGCAGCGAGAACTGCAGGTGACGCGTGATGATCGCGGCGGGCAGGTCCTCGCCGGCGGCGTCCGTCCGCCCCGCGACGATGCCGACGGGGTCGACGCACGGGACGTCGCGACGGCCGAGCTCGAAGAGCAGGTCGTACTCGCGCTGCGCGATCGGCTCGACGGTCTCCTTCACGGCGTAGACCACGCCGGAGAGCCGCACGAAGCGCACGATGTGGCGCGAGATGCCCCGCGGGAGCGCGACGAGCGTGGCCTC
>JADGOZ010000129.1 GCA_017882705.1 Candidatus Nanopelagicales bacterium
AGCGGGGCCGCCCGCTCGAGCCAGTCGATGGCCGTCGCCGGCGTCTCGCCGTAGCGGTCGAACGGTGTCGCTTCGCCGTAGCCGACGTGGCCTGCGTGATGCAGCTCGACCCCCACGACGGGCTCCTCGTCGGAGGACGCGTAGGCGATCGTGAACGTCTCGGCGAGCTTCAGCGTCCGCGGGACGATGCGGAGTTCCATCCCACGAGCCTAGCCGCACGAATGCCGGAAGGGCCCCGGCGGAGATCCCGCCGAGGCCCTCCCGGTGCAACGCCGAAGATCAGTAGTCGATCTGGATGCGGTCGTAGTGATCGGGCAGCGCGAACGAGCCGTGGTTGCCCGTGGGCCCGTCGACGTCCATCAACGAGATCACCTGGCGCGGCCGCAGCGACTTCGGGAGCAGCAGCAGCTTGCGGATCGCCTGCTCCGTCATGGTGCCCGGGCCCTGGTGTCCCTTCACGACCTTGCCGTGCAGCGACGAGACGTCGGCGGCACGTCCGTACAGGTGGGCGGAGACCGAGCCGGAGCGCGAGAACAGCGCGCCGCCGGACACCAGATCGGAGACACCGACCTTGCGGAACGAGTTGGCCAGGTACTCGAGCGTGACCAGCACGCGCGGGTCGACACGACCGTGCCGGATGTCGCTGCGCCCGGCCACCGTCAGGTGCACGCGACGGTCGGCCAGCACGCGGCGCTGCAGGCGCGCCGTCTCGGCCCGCACGCCGTGCTGCAGGCCGGCCGAGCCGAGCGCGCCGTACAGGGCCGCGAGCGCGATCGCGCGGTCGGCCTTGCGCGTCGACCCCCCGTAGTACAGGGTCAGCGCCTTCCGTGCGGTCACGGGCGCAAGCGGGTCCTTGGACGTCCCGTGTGCCCGCAGGAAGCCGGCGAGGGCGGCGAGGCCGTCACCCGTCGGCGTCGTCGGGAGGTGACGGCCCGCGAACAGCCCCGGGCGTGCGCCGAGGTTCGACTCGAGGCGCGCGACGGCGGCGAGCAGCGTCCAGCCGACCTTGCCGCGGCGGCCCGCCGCGACGAGCCGCGCCGCGACCGGGTGGTCGATGCGTCCGAGCGTCGGCAGCGCCGCGAGCGGCCTGGAGGCCTTCACGTAGAAGCTCACCTGTGCCGGCGTCGGCAGCAGCGCGGCGTCGACTGCCGGGATGACCGAGTTCGCCGAGAGGATCGAGCCGATCGGATCGGCCCCGGATGCGAGCGTGACGACCGGGGCGCCACCGGCCGGGGAGCCGGCACCGCTCGCGGACGGCGCGCCGACGCTCGGCGACGTGTCCTGCACGGCCTTCGGCGGAGCCTTGACCGCGTGGTGCTTCGTCGTGGTCTTCGGCTTCGACGGGGTCACCGGCGTCACGGGCGTCGTCGGCGGAGCCGGATCGACGGCCGGCGTCGCGGGTGCGGCCGGCGGCGGGGTCGCGTCGGGCGTCGCCGGCACGACCGGAGTCGTGGCGGGATCGCTCGCGGGAGGCTCGACCGGAGTGGTCGCCGTCGTCGTCGTGTCGGTCGGCGTGGTGGTCGTCGCCGTCGTGTCGGTGGGTGTCGTGCTCGTGGTCGTGGTGTCGGTCGTGGAGGTGGTCGTCGTGTCCGTCGTGGTCGTGGCGGTCGACGTCGTGTCCGTGGTGGTCGTGTCCGTCGCCGTCGTGTCGGTCGCCGTCGTGCCCGTCGTCGTGTCGGCGAGCGGAGACGTCGTGCCGACCGCGTCGGGCACGGTCGCCGGATCGGACGTGCTGTCGGCGGTCGCGCCGCTCGCCATCACACCCGCGACGAGCACCATGCCGATCACCAGCACCGTCGCCCCGGTGCCCATGAAGCGGCGGAGGCGCGGGGGCGGAAGGCGCTTCGGATCCTGCGTCGTCTCGGACGCGTCGGCCACGGGGGGCAGCTCGATGACCGACTCGTCCTCGACGGGCGCACTCGCCTCGACCGCCGCGACGGGCTCGACCTCGTGGTCGGTCGCGTCATGCTCGGCCGGAGCCTCGGAGACGTACGGCGTCTCGACCCGCTGCTGCTCCCAGGTATCCGAGGGAGCGAAGCTGCCGAACCAGTGATCGTCCGCCGGGGAGGGCTGCCCGAGCTCGAGCTCGGGCTCGGCGACCTCGGACTGCGGCTCGCCGTCGGGCTGCCACGCCTCGACGTCGACGTCGACCTCGACCTCGACCTCGTGTTCAGGGCTCTCGTACGCGACCGGGTAAGGCTCAACCTCTACTTCAGCGTCGTACTCGACATCGTACGGCTGCGCCTCGTCGGAGGCGGCGAACGACGCCGGGACGTGCGACCACTGGCCGGGCTCGTCGAGACCGATGCCCTCCCAGACGGGGTTGGCCACGACGGGCTCGGAGTAGGCGAACGCGTGGTCTCCGGTGTGCGGCGCGGAGGCGTCCGCGTTGCGACGGCGCCCGAAGACGGCTGCCACGAACAGGCAGACGGCAACGGCGACCCCGGACACGAGCAGGATTGGCCGGCGTTGCCCGGACTGCTTGTCGAAATCGGTGTTCATGCAGAACTCCCCCCACGAGAGCCGAAGAGCGCGCGCTGTCGGGGCACGCGTCCGGTAACGAGCCTAGAGCCCGCATATCGACGTCTTCGCGGCCGAGCTTGAGAATTCGCGGCGAAATCACCCGTTCGGAGTCGCCTGCTCGAGGGACACGAGCCGGAGCACGGGGCCGGCCTGCGGCGGCGCCTGCATGCTCCCCACCACCCCCTCGGCGGGCACGATCCCCGAGCCGCCGAAGCGTCGCAGGATCGAGGAGACGTACGCCCGCGTGAGCGGCGACCAGACCTGCGCGCTGCCCGCCCAGCCATCGTGGTAGGCCGCGAGCGCCCGCCCGAGGTCACCGTGCGCGAGATCGACGAGGCGGCGCAGGTAGAGCGCCTGCGCCCGGATCGCAGCAGCGGGCTCGAGCGGGCTCCGCGCACGCCATGGGTTCCACGACCCGGCCCAGGTGCCGGGCATGAACTGCGCCAACCCGAGCGCGCCCGCGCGGGAGACGGACGCGGGATCGAAGCCGCTCTCCGCCTCGATCTGCGCGGCCAACAGCGAGACGGGCAGATCGTTCGCCCGCCCCGCAGCAACGAGGTCGGGGCGGAACGTCTCGGGCACCCAGTCGGGCAGCGGCGTCCCGACCGATCCCGCCGACGCGAGCGCCGGCAACCTGCCGGCCGACGTCCAGCCACCGAGCGCGATCGACTCGTAGTGCACGACCGCACCGCGGTGAGGCGCCTCGATCGCGAGTCCCTG
>JADGOZ010000130.1 GCA_017882705.1 Candidatus Nanopelagicales bacterium
CCCCGAGTGCGACAGGGTCTCGAGCGACCGGCGTCGGAGCGCGGGGAGGTTCACGAGCGTCATCCCGCGGTACTCGGTGAGCTCCTGGTCGGGGTTGCGGCAGTAGACGACGATCTCGTGACCCGCCTCGGCGAGCCGCCAGCCGATCTCCTCGACCGCGGTCTCGAACCCGCCGTACCGGGCCGGCACCCCTCGGGTGCCGATCATCGCGATGCGCACGAACCCCCCTGCCTTGGATTGCGGTCGCCGCGAGGCTACCCGGGGACGGCTCTGCAGTCCGATTCGAGGTGCCGGACCGGCCTGGTCACGGCCGTCGGATCGGGCGTGCGCGACCTCGACCACCAGGAACGTCGCTGTGACGTTGAGTTAAGTCACGGTTACGTCACGCCATCCGGAGGGGAAACGGACCCTCACCTACGGTAGCGTCGTTCTTCTGCGGCCCGTCTGGGCGCAGGCTCATCGGGGGATGGGGGCGGAGTGACGGCTCAGCATGAGCGATCGGTGCTGGACACCGACCTCGCGAGGGCACTGCCGGATGCCGCACGCCCGGCACGTGGTCTGTCGGTGGACCTTCGTGACGCGCCCCGTGGTTCCCGTCGCCTGCTCAGGCCCTACGTCGTCCGCGCCACCCTCCTGGACCTTCTCGCGATCATCCTCGCAGCGGCCGCCGGATCGTTGGTCGACACGAGCGTGCTGACCGAGCACGGCCTCGGCCAACCGTTCGGGCTGCTCCGCCCACCGCTGGCGCTGGTGCTCGTCTGGGGCGCCTCGCTGGTCACCGTCTCGGCCTACGACGTCCGGATCGTCGGCTCGGGGCCGGAGGAGTACCGCCGCGTGGCGGGGGCCGCGCTCCTCGCCCTCGGCGTCTTCGCCACGGTGTCCTACTTCGCCGACGTCGACTCGGTACGCCGGTTCCTGGCCGTCTCCCTGCCGGTCGGCTTCGTCTTCATGATGTTCTTCCGTTTCCTCCTCCGCGGATGGTTGGCGCGCGCCCGCCAGCGTGGCCAGTTCCTGAGCCGCACCGTCGTCGTGGGGCAGGGACGGCATGCGCTGGAGCTCGAGCGGCACCTCGCGAGCCACAGCTTCGCCGGCTTCGAGGTCGTCGGTCGCGTCGCTCCTCCGGTCGAGGGCGCGTCCGTCGACGGCTGGCTCGACGACACCGAGCGCACCCTGGTCGAGCTCTCGGCGGACGCGGTCGCGGTCGCGGAGCTGTCCGGGATCGACTCCGACCTGGTGCGCCGGCTGTCCTGGCGGCTCGAGGGGCCGCGGATGGACCTCATGGTCTCGCCCGCGATGTCCGACCTCGCCGGTCCCCGGCTGTCCGTCCGACCCGCGGCGGGGCTGCCCCTGCTCCACCTCGACGAGCCCCAGCTCAACGGGCCCAAGGCCCTCGTGAAGCGTGCTGTCGACGTGATCGGGGGTGCCCTGATCCTGGTGCTCCTCTCGCCGGTGCTGCTCGTTGTCGCCCTGCTCGTGTGGGCCACGAGCCCGGGGCCGGTGTTCTACCGGCAGCAGCGAGTCGGCCGCAACGGGCGGCCCTTCGACTTCTTCAAGTTCCGCACCATGGTGGTCGGCGCGGACGACCTGCGCGACGACATCATCGGCACCCCCGACGACGACATCTCCGAGCGCTATCGCTGCGACCCGCGCATCACCCGGGTCGGTCGGGTGCTGCGCCGCTGGTCCATCGACGAGCTGCCCCAGCTCGCCAACGTGCTGACCGGGCGGATGTCCCTCGTCGGTCCGCGGCCCCTCCTCGTCGACGAGCTGCCTCTGCTCGTCGACACCGACCACCGGCGTCACATGACCAAGCCCGGTCTCACGGGCCTGTGGCAGGTCAGCGGTCGCAAGGAGGTCGACTGGGAGGAGCGCATGCGCCTCGATCTCTGGTACGTCGAGAACTGGTCGCCCGCTCTCGACCTGGTCATCGTGCTCCGCACCGTCCGGGCCGTCATATCCGGCCACGGCGCCTACTGATCCGAGAGCGCGGGGCTGCGATCGCGCCCGCGTCCCGCGGTCGACGTGCGGCTCAGAGCCCGCGCCGCGACTCCGCGACCCACTCCTCGAGCGTGCGGACGAACGCCGCTCCGTCGCGCCGCCAGTCGTGGTCGCGCAGTGCGGCGGCCCGTCCGCGCTCGGCCATGAGCGCGCGCGTCGAGGGGTCCGAGTGCAGCCGGCGCACGGCGTCGGCCGCAGCGGCCGCATCCTCGAAAGGCACGACGTAGCCGCAGTCGGCTCCCTCCACGAGCTCGACCGCCGGAGGGGTGGGGGTCGACACGACCGGCACACCGTGGGCCATGTACTCGATGACCTTCGTGGGCTTGGAGTGCCGGTAGTTGGGCTCGTCGTGCAGGAGCGACAGACCGGCGAGAGCGCCGTCCACGAGTGCGAGCGCCGCGTCGTTGGGGAGGTAGCCGTGCCACTCGACCCAGCCGCGCTCGACCGCGTCGCGCAGCGCCTCGCTCGCTGCTGCGTCGGGGGCGCCCCCGACGAGGTGGACCCGCAGCGGCAGGTCGGCGAGCAGGCGGCCCACCTCGACCATCTCGTGCAGGCCTCGGGCCGCCGTGATCGAGCCGACGTAGACGACCCGGTCGTCGCCAGGGGGGAGCACGTGCTCGGGAGCGGGCGTGCTGTTGGGCACCACCGGGTGGTCGTCGGAGAAGCGCTCGCGGTAGCCGTCCTCGGCGAGCAGGAGCCGGACCCGCTTCTCGGCGCGCTGCTCGACGAAGCGCGCCGCCGACGCCGTGGCCCCGCGCAGCGGACCGGGCAGCCACGGCTTGAGCGACACGGCGGCCGCGGTGTCCTCGTGGACGTCCCAGACGACGACCGGGCCGCGCACGCCCGTCACGGCCGCGAGCAGCTCGGGGTCGTGGATCAGCACGACGTCGTGGAAGGGCGCGTGCTCGTGGATCACGGCCCGCGCGCGGCGCAGAGCGCCGATCCGGCGGCGGCCGCGCGAGCGCGGCAGGTCGATGGTGCGCACGGAGTCGGGGGGGTCCACGCCGTAGCCGGTGAACGGTGCCGCGTAGGTCACCGAGTGGCCGGCCTCGAGCAGGGCCGCGATCTCCCGGTGGAAGATGCGCGCGTCGCGGGGGTCGTGGACGACCGTGACGACGAGGACTCTCATGATCTCGACGTCAACGCGTCGCGGCGCCGGCCTGGCGTACCGGACCGCCCTTGGCCTGCTGCGTGACGGCGGAGGACACGTCGGCGTCGTAGGCATCGACGACCGCGTTCACCTCACCGTCCATGACGATCTTCCCCTGCTCCAGCCAGATGGCCCTGTTGCAGGTCTCGCGCACGATCTGCGAGCTGTGGGTCACGAGGAAGACGGTGCCGGCCTGTTCGCGCAGCTCCATGATCCGTGCCTGGCTCTTGCGCTGGAACTCGGCGTCGCCGGTGGCGAGCGCCTCGTCGATCAGGAGGATCTCGTGGGTGACGCTGGCCGCGATCGCGAAGCGCAGCCGTGCTCCCATGCCGGAGGAGTAGGTGCTCATCGGGTACGACACGAAGTCGCCGATGCCCGCGAACTCCACGATCGCGTCGCGCCGGGAGGCGGCCTCGTCGGGGCTCAGGCCCATGGCCAGCGAGCCCAGCTCGATGTTGCGCTCTCCGGTGAGCTGCGCCATCAGCGCGGCGTTGACGCCGAGCAGCGACGGCTGGGCGGAGGTGTAGACCCGCCCGTTGGCGATGGGAAGCAGCCCCGCGACGGCCTGCAGCAGCGTGGACTTGCCCGACCCGTTGCGTCCGATGAGTCCGATGGCGTCGCCCTCGCGCGCGACGAAGCTCACGCCGCGCACCGCCTTGATGTACTGCACGCCCGGGGTCGGGCCCCGGCGGATGATGCGGCGCAGTGCCGAGACGGCGTCGTTGCCCGGCGCACCGGTCTTCCCGCCGACGCCCTGGACGCGGTAGGTGACATGGACGCCGTCGACGATCACCGTCGGGGCAGTGAGGGAGCTGTCGAGGTCAGCCACGGCCGTACTTCTCCTCTGCCTTCCAGAAGTACACGAAGCCGACGGTCAGCGTGATGACCGCCCAGAACACGGCGTAGACCCAGGTGATCGGCGGGGTCGAGTAGGACGACAGCAGCGCGTCGCGGGCGAGCTCGATGAAGACCGCACCGGGGTTGAACGACACGAGGAACCCGAGGATGCCCGGGTGCTCCTGGGCGAAGGGCTGGATCGGGAAGACCACGCCGCTGAGGTAGAGCCACGTGCGCAGCAGGAACGGGAGCAGCTGCCCGACATCACGCACGCGCTCGGTCATGCGCGCCACGATGAAGGCCAGGCCGAGGTTGAACATCGTCTGCAGGGCGAGCGCCACCGGCAGCAGCAACCAGGCGAACGTGATGCCCTCGTGGTTGAGCAGCACGATGAGGATGCAGACCGTCATGGCGGTGGCGAGGGTGAAGAACTCCTCGATCACCACCGACAGCGGCATGAGAGCGCGAGGGAAGTGCAGAGCACGGACGAGGCCCAGGTTGTTGGCGATCGACTTCGACCCGCCGAGGACGGTCTGCTGGGTGTAGGTGAAGACGAACACGCCGATCACGAGGAACGAGATGTAGTCCGGCACGGTCCGGTTCGCCTTGAACAGGACACCGAAGACGAGGAAGTAGACCGCGATGTTCAGCAGCGGGTTGAGGACCTGCCAGAACTGCCCGAGCCGGCTGTCGGCGTTGGTCGACTGCTCGCGCGCCCGCGAGAGCTCGATGACGAAGAACCGACGGGCCCACATCTGGCGGAGGTAGTCGGGGATCGGCGGTCGCAGCCCGATGGGTCGCAGGCCGTGCTCCTTGGCGAGGGCCTCGGCCTCGTCGGGCGTGAGCACCATCGGCGGCGTGATCACGACGGGCGGTGCTTCCGGCTCGCTGGTGGCCTCCGCAGGGGCCGGCGCCGTCTCGGGCACCTCGGGCACGACGGTCTCCCCGGGGTCGATGTCGGTCATCAGAGTCGCTCCACGGTCGGCCCCACGAGCCGACCACGCGTGTCGAGCACGAGGGCCCCGGCGGCGGCGAGCGCGTCCAGGTCGTAGCCCGAGTGGTCCTGCAGCAGCAGGACGACGTCGGCGCTCGCGAGAGCCGAGCCGAGGTCGTCCGCACGCGTCGCCGGCACCGGGCAGTGGGTCCACTCGCCCAGGACCGGGTCGTCGTAGACGACGGTCGCTCCGCGCTCGTGCAGCGACCGGGCCACGTCGGACGCGGGGCTCTCGCGGTCGTCGGCGATGTCGCGCTTGTAGCTCACGCCGAGGATCAGCACGGTGGCGCCCTCGAGCCGCTTGCCGTTCCTCTGGAGGAGCTCAGCAGCGCGGTCGACGACGTAGGCGGGCATCGAGGAGTTGATCTCCTGGGCGAGCTCGACGAACCGGAACGGGTAGCCGAGGTCGCTGCGCACCTTGTAGGAGAGGTAGTTCGGGTCGATCGGGATGCAGTGGCCGCCCACTCCAGGACCGGGGCGGAAGGGGTGGAACCCGAACGGCTTGGTCGCCGCGGCGTCGATCACCGACCACAGGTCGATGTCGAGCTCGTGGCAGAACTTCGCCATCTCGTTGACGAGCGCGATGTTGATGTGCCGGTAGGTGTTCTCCAGGAGCTTGGTCAGCTCGGCCTCGCGCGCTCTGGGGACGACGACGACGTCGTCGACGACCGTGCGGTAGAAGGCGGCCGCACGCTCGCCGCACGCGGGGGTCACCCCGCCGACGACCTTCGGTGTGTTGCGCAGGCCGAAGGTCGGGTTGCCGGGGTCGATCCGCTCCGGGCTGAACGCGAGGAACAGGTCCTCGCCCACGCGCAGCCCGCCGGCCTCCAGCACGGGCTGCAGCACGTCCTCGGTGGTCCCGGGGTAGGTGGTCGACTCGAGGACCACGAGGGCGCCGGGACGGATGTGCGCCGCGACGGCAGCCGTCGCCGACAGGACAGCGGCGAGGTCCGGACCGTCGTGGGCGTCGAGCGGGGTCGGCACGCAGATGACGACCACGTCGGCGTGCCCGAGGACGGCCGGGTCGGTGGTGGCCCGGAACCCGCCGGCGACCATCTCGGCGATGTCGGCGTCGGACAGGTCGTCGACGTGGGACCTGCCGTCGTTCAGCCGCGCGGCGACGGTCGGCGAGGTGTCGAGCCCGACGACGCGGTGGCCGCTGCGCACCGCCTCCTGGGCGAGCGGGAGGCCGACGTAGCCCAGACCGATCACGACGAGATCGTCGGCCACTCACCCTCCTCATGCTCGTGCTCGGACGGGTCAGTCTCTCATGGGCGGGCGGTCGGCCCCGAACTCCGAGCAGGCGCGGCGGGGTCCGGCCGGAGGGTTCCGGTGCAGGTCACGGGCTCAGGCGACGGTGAGCTCCGGGCCTGTGGCGGACCGCACATCGTCGACGGTGACGCCGGGGGCGGTCTCGCGCAGGACGAGACCGTGGGGGGTGATGTCGATGACGGCGAGGTCGGTGATGATCCGGTCGACGACGCCCTTGCCGGTCAGCGGCAGGGTGCACGCGTCGACGATCTTGTGCGAGCCGTCCTTGGCGACGTGCTCCATCATCACGATCACGCGCTTGGCGCCGTGGACGAGGTCCATCGCGCCGCCCATGCCCTTGACCATCTTCCCGGGGATCATCCAGTTC
>JADGOZ010000131.1 GCA_017882705.1 Candidatus Nanopelagicales bacterium
CCTCGGCGCCGTGCGCGCCGCGCTGGGCGACGAGCCGCCCGACGAGCAGACGGCCGCCGTGCTCGCCCGCTGGGACTCGTTGCTGACACGGCTGGCCGACGACCCGTCGTCGTGCGCCCGCGAGGTCGAGTGGCTGGCCAAGCTGCGGCTGCTGGAGGGCATGCGCCGCCGGGACCACCTGGCGTGGGACCACCCGCGCCTGGCGGCGGTCGACCTGCAGTGGTCGGACGTGCGCCCCGAGCGCGGCCTGTACTTCCGCCTGGAGGCCGCTGGGGCCGTCGAGCGCCTGGTGGACGACGAGGCCGTCGCCGCCGCCGTGCACCGCCCGCCCGACGACACCCGCGCGTTCTTCCGCGGCGAGGCGGTGCGCCGGTACCCCGGCGAGGTGTCGGCGGCGAGCTGGGACTCGGTCGTCTTCGACGTGCCCGGCGCCCACTCGCTGCAGCGCGTCCCGATGCGCGACCCGTCGCGCGGCACGCGGGCCCACGTCGGCGCACTGCTGGACGCCAGCCCCGACGCATCGAGCCTGCTCAAGGCGCTGGAGCAGTAGGCCACCCGACGCGCCGGCCGCACCCGGCCACGCCCACGTGGCGGACGGAGGTCTGTCGGCGGGAGGGCCTAGTGTGGGATCCGGAGCGCAGAGCGATCAGGAGGTCCTCATGGCCGGTACCGAGCACGCCCAGCCGCACCGCGACGACGAGCCCGGCGACGAGCCGGAGCCCGTCGCGCCCGCCGTCCAGAACCGTGACACCGAGGTCGACGCGTTGCTCGAGGAGATCGACGACGTGCTCGAGCAGAACGCCGAGCAGTTCGTGCGCGGGTTCGTCCAGAAGGGCGGTCAGTGACGCCCGATGAGCCGTACCGACGCCAACCCCTCCGGGCGGCTGCCGGACGCGTTCACCACGCCGGGGACCGCCTCTTTCGTCGACTTCCTCCACTCCTACGCCCCTGACCTGCTGCCTCGCAACCGGCCGCTGCCCGCCGGCTCGTCGGCCGCCGACCTCGTCGCGCCGCACGCGACGACGATCGTCGCGGTGGCCTACGACGGCGGCATCGTCATGGCGGGCGACCGCCGCGCGACGATGGGCTCGATGATCGCCAGCCGCAGCATCGAGAAGGTGTTCCCGGCCGACGAGTACTCGGCCGTCGGCATCGCCGGCACCGCCGGGCTCGCGATCGAGCTGGTGCGGCTGTTCCAGCTCGAGCTGGAGCACTACGAGAAGATCGAGGGCTCGCTGCTGTCGCTGGACGGCAAGGCGAACCGGCTGGCGACGATCATCCGCGGCCAGCTGAGCATGGCGCTGCAGGGCCTCGCGGTGGTGCCGCTGTTCGGCGGCTACGACCTCGACAAGCACACCGGCCGGATCTTCTCCTACGACGTGACCGGCGGGCGCTACGAGGAGCAGGACCACCACGCGGTCGGCTCCGGCTCGGTGTTCGCCCGCGGCTCGCTGAAGAAGCGCTGGCGGCCCGGGCTCGACGAGGCGAGCGCAGTCAAGGTCGCGGTCGAGGCCCTGATGGACGCGGCGGACGACGACTCGGCGACGGGCGGCCCCGACACGGAGCGCTCGATCTACCCCGTGGTCGCCGCGGTCGGTTCCGCCGGCTACCGGCGCGTCCCCGACGAGGAGCTGGCGTCCGCAGCCGACGGCGTGCTCGCGGCCCGTCGTGCCGCCCGCGGCGGTGACGCGCAATGAGCATGCCGTTCTACGTCTCGCCCGAGCAGCTGATGAAGGACCGCGCCGACTACGCGCGCAAGGGCATCGCGCGCGGTCGCTCGGTCGTCGTCCTCCAGTACGACGAGGGCGTGCTGTTCGCGACGGAGAACCCGTCCCGGGCGCTGCACAAGGTGTCGGAGATCTACGACCGCATCGCGTTCGCCGCGGTCGGCAAGTACAACGAGTTCGAGAACCTGCGCGTCGCGGGCGTGCGGTACGCCGACCTGCGCGGCTACTCGTACGACCGCGTGGACGTCACCGCGCGCGGCCTGGCCAACGCCTACGCCCAGACCCTCGGCACGGTGTTCACCACCGAGTCCAAGCCGCTCGAGGTGGAGCTGGTGGTGGTCGAGGTCGGCGCCGCGCCCGCCGGGGACCAGATCTACCGGCTGAGCTACGACGGCTCCGTGGCCGACGAGCACGGCTGGGTGGTGATGGGCGGCCAGGCGGAGCGGCTGGCCTCGGTGCTCGGGGGACAGTGGCGCGAGGGGATGACGCTGCGCGAGGCGCTCACGCTCGCCGTCCACGTGCTCGGCGCGCCGACCGACGACGGCGCCAAGCAGCGCACCCTGGAGGCGACGGGACTCGAGGTGGCCGTGCTGGACCGCACCCGCCCGCGGCGGGCGTTCCGCCGGCTGACGGGGCCCGTCCTGGAGGGGCTGCTCGCGAAGAAGGGCGGGGCGCGGGCGCACGCCGCCCAGCCGGCGGGCGACGACTCGACGGGTGACGCGGCCGCGACGCCGTGACGCCCTGACGAAGGAAGGACCGCCATGGACCGGCGCATCTTCGGTTTGGAGACCGAGTACGGCGTGACGTGCGCGGCCGTCGACGGCCGTGGCCTGTCGGCCGACGAGGTCGCCCGCTACCTGTTCCGCAAGGTCGTGGCGTGGGGCCGCTCGTCCAACGTGTTCCTGCGCAACGGCTCGCGGCTCTACCTCGACGTCGGTTCCCACCCGGAGTACGCGACCGCCGAGTGCGACGACTGGACCCAGCTGGTCACCCACGACCGCGCCGGCGAACGGATCCTCGAGGGGCTCGTCGTCGACGCCCAGCAGCGCCTGGAGCACGAGGGCCTGCCCGGGCAGATCCACCTGTTCAAGAACAACACCGACTCCGCGGGCAACTCCTACGGCTGCCACGAGAACTACCTGATGCGCCGGCAGGGCGACTTCGGCAAGGTCTCCGACGTGCTGGTGCCGTTCCTCATCACGCGGCAGATCATGACGGGCGCAGGCAAGGTGCTGGTGACGCCGCGGGGGGCGGTGTACTGCCTGTCGCAGCGCGCGGACCACATCTGGGAGGCCGTCTCGAGCGCGACGACGAGGTCGCGGCCGATCATCAACACCCGCGACGAGCCGCACGCCGACGCCGAGCTGTACCGGCGGCTGCACATCATCGTCGGCGACTCCTCGATGGCCGAGCCGACGACGATGCTCAAGGTCGCCTCGACCGACCTGATGCTGCGCATGATCGAGGCGGGCGTGCCGGTGCGGGACCTGACGCTCGAGAACCCGATCAGGGCGATCCGCGAGATCAGCCACGACATGACCGGCCGGCACCCCGTCGCGCTCGCGAACGGCCGCAGCGTGACGGCGATCGACATCCAGGAGGAGTACCTGGCCCGGGTGAGCGACTTCGTCGCCAGCGAGTCCGGGCCGAGCCCCGAGGTCAAGCGGGTGCTCGACCTGTGGGAACGGGCGCTGCGGGCGCTGCGGACCGACGACCTCTCGCTGGTCGACCGCGAGCTGGACTGGGCGATCAAGTACCGGATGATCGAGCGCTACCGCGCGAAGCACGGGCTCGACCTCTCGGACGTGCGCGTCCAGCGGCTCGACCTGGCGTACCACGACATCTCACGGACCGAGGGCCTGTACAACCTGATGGCGGCGCGCGGGCTCGTCGAGCGGGTCACCACCGACCTCGACGTGTTCGAGGCGACCGCGCACCCGCCGCTGACCACGCGGGCCCGGCTGCGCGGCCAGTTCGTGCGCGCGGCGCAGGAGGCTCGGCGCGACTACACGGTGGACTGGGTGCACCTCAAGCTCAACGACCAGGCGCAGCGCACGGTGCTGTGCAAGGACCCCTTCCGCAGCGTCGACGAGCGGGTGGACCGGCTGATCGAGTCGATGTAGCCGTCCAGCGCGCTGCGTACAGTAGGCGGTCGCCGGGAGGACCGCTGACGAGGAGGGGATCGGTGCGCCGACGCGCTGTGGCGGGGCTGCTCGCACTCGTCCTGGGCGTGCTGGCGGCCTGCTCGCACGCGTCCGGGCCGACCGACCCGCAGATCACGGTGTCCGGCGAGGCCGGGGGCACCCCGACGCTGACCTACGTGTCGCCGCTCGTCGTCGACCACGCCTTGCGCAGCACGATCTGGCCGGGTACGGGACCGGCGCTGGTCGACGGCGGCCCGCTGCTGCTGCGGTACTGGGTGGAGGACGGCAGCACCGCCGCCCTCGTCTCGGAGAACTACTCGACGGCGCCCGTGTCGCAGCTCCTGACGAAGCAGGACCTCGGCGAGGACCTCTACACGACGCTGCACGGTCAGCACGTCGGCGCCCGGCTGCTCCAGGTGACGCCGCCCGGCTCCAGCGCCAAGTCGTCGTATCCCACCGTGACCGTCGTCGACGTGCTGCCCACCCGGGCGCAGGGGCCGGCGGTCACGCCCAAGGCCGGCTTGCCGGCCGTCACGCTCACCGCCGACGGGGTGCCGTCGGTCACCGCCACGGGCACCGACCCACCGACCGACCTGGTGATCCAGCCGCTGCTGCGCGGTTCGGGGCGGCAGGTGGAGCCGACGGACATCGTCACGGTGCAGTACGCGGGCTTCGCGTGGACGACGGGCGAGCCGGTGGACTCGACGTACGACCGGGGGCAGCCGTCCTCGTTCGCGCTCTCGGACGTGCCGGCGTTCGCGCAAGGGTTGGCGGAGCAGCCGACGGGCTCGCAGGTGATGCTCGTCGTGCCGCCGAGCTACGACCTGGGCGCCACCGAGAGCCAGGCCCTGGCGGGGCAGACACTCGTCTTCGTCATCGACATCCTTGCCTCCGGGCAGCCTGGGGTCACCCGGTGACCGGCACGGCGGCGCGCTCGTCCGCGGGAGAATCGGTGGCATGACCGTCGCGTTGCGCGTGATCCCGTGCCTGGATGTCGACGCGGGGCGTGTCGTCAAGGGCGTCAACTTCGAGAACCTGC
>JADGOZ010000016.1 GCA_017882705.1 Candidatus Nanopelagicales bacterium
GACCGCGGCCTTGGTGAACCTCGGCGGCACGAAGACCACGGAGACGTCGGCGCCGGTGGCGGCGACGGCGTCCTGACACGAGGCGAAGACCGGGATATCGCGGCCCGCGGCCGTGACGGTCTGGCCGCCCTTGCCCGGGGTGACGCCCGCGACGATGTCCGCGTGCGACCCGAGCATCCGGATCGTGTGCTTGGTGCCCTCCGACCCGGTGATCCCCTGGACGAGGATCGTGGAGTTCTCGGTGAGGAAGATCGCCATCGGGGTCAGGCCCCCTGAGCCGCGAGCTCGGCCACGCGACGCGCGGCACCGTCCATCGTGTCGACCAGCTCGACGAGCGGGTTCGCCGCGTCGGCCAGGATCTTCCGACCGAGGTCGGCGTTGTTGCCGTCGAGGCGCACGACCAGCGGCTTGGTGACCGCCTCACCCTTCGAGGCGAGCAGCTCGAGGGCCTGCACGATCCCGTTGGCGACCGCGTCGCACGCGGTGATGCCGCCGAAGACGTTGACGAGCACCGCCTTGACCTCCGGGTCGGACAGGATGATCTCCAGGCCGTCGGCCATCACCTCGGCGGACGCGCCGCCGCCGATGTCGAGGAAGTTCGCCGGCTTCTGACCGCCGAAGTCCTCGCCCGCGTAGGCGACGACGTCGAGCGTGGACATGACCAGGCCGGCACCGTTGCCGATGATCCCGACCGAGCCCGACAGCTTGACGTAGTTGAGGTCCTTCTCCTTCGCCCGCAGCTCGAGCGGGTCGGTCTCGGTGAAGTCGACCAGCGCCTCGTGGTCGGGGTGACGGAACTCCGCGTTGTCGTCGAGCGACACCTTGCCGTCGAGCGCGACGACCTCACCGGTCGTCGTCTTCACCAGCGGGTTGACCTCGACGAGCGTGGCGTCCTCCTTGATGAAGACGTCCCACAGCTTGATCAGGACCAGGATGACGCCCTCACGGACCGAGTCGTCGAAGCCCGCGGCGTCGACGATCTCCTCGGCCTTTGCCCGGTCCACGCCGACGAGCGCGTCGACGGCGATCTTCGCGAGCGCGTCGGGGCGCTCCACGGCGAGCTGCTCGATCTCCATCCCGCCCTCCTTGCTCGCCATCGCGAGGAAGGTGCGGTTCGCGCGGTCGAGGAGGTAGGAGACGTAGTACTCCTCCGCGATGTCGGCCGCCGGGTTGATGAGCACCTGGTGGACGATGTGGCCCTTGATGTCGAGGCCGAGGATGTCGTGCGCCCGGTCGTGGGCCTCCTGCGGATCCTTCGCCAGCTTCACGCCGCCGGCCTTGCCGCGACCGCCGACCTTGACCTGCGCCTTCACGACGACGAGGCCGCCGATGTTCTCCGCCGCCGCCTTCGCCGCAGCCGGCGTGTGCACGACCTCACCGCTCTGCGTCGGCACACCGTGCCGCGCGAACGCGTCCTTCGCCTGGTACTCGTACAGATCCACCGCGGGTGTCCTGACTTCGTCGAGGGTGTTCGCCGGGCCGGGGCCGAGCTCTGAGGTGCCGAGGTCGCGCACAGGTCGCCGACGAGGAGGAAACGTCGCCGAGCCTAGCCCGGGCGCCTCCCGAGCCGATCGCCCGGTCCCGTCGTACGGAACGCTGCGACGCAGGTCACACCCGCTCGGCGTGCGGACCCCACCGCTCACCGCACCCGGCCCCGACACCCGCGGCCCCCGACGGTCCACACCTCTCCCGCAGCGACCTCCCGAGAAGTGGCGTCACAGCGACCTTGACATGGTCGTGACGCCACATCTCCGTCGACCACCAGCGAGAGGTGGCGCGACGACGACCTTGAGCCCGCCCACACGACACATCTGCGCGGGGACGTCGTCCCCAGGCCGTGACGGCGCGTCCCACACTGACCCACCGGTACGCCGGATGCTTCGCGGATGCCTGCGGTCCGTGGTTCTCGGGGTGGTCGCCTCGTCATGTCGCATCTGCCCGGGGTCGCGGGACTCTTCGCCCGGCAGCAAGGCCTGGCTCGCCGGGCCCAGCTCCGAGCGCTCGGCGTCGAGGCGGATCACGTCGCCGACCAGGTGGCGGCAGGACGGTGGCAGCTCGTCGCGCCCGAGGTCGTCTCGTGCGACAACAGCGGGCCATCGGCGATGCCGCCCGAGCGCGGGCGCGGGACGCGCGACCCGCCTGAAGCCGGAGATGTGGCGTCACGATGACCTGGAAGTCGATCTCGCGCCACATCGTGCGACGTCCTCCCGAAGATGCGGCATCACACCAGGTTGTACCCCGACGTCACGCCAGATCTCGGTGGCCGGACTACGCCGGGGTGCCGACCCTCGCGACCACCCAGTCGACGATGCTCGCCGTGGTGGCACCGGGGGTGAAGATCTTCGCCACGCCCATGGCCTCGAGGTCGGCGACGTCGTCGGCGGGGATGATGCCGCCGCCGAAGACGACGATGTCGGCGGCGTCGCGGGCGGCGAGCTGGTCGAGCACGGCGCGGAACAGCGTGAGGTGCGCGCCGGACAGGATCGACAGGCCGACGACGTCGGCGTCCTCCTGGATCGCGGTCTCGACGATCTGCTCCGGCGTCTGGTGCAGGCCGGTGTAGACGACCTCGATGCCGGCGTCGCGCAGCGCACGGGCGACCACCTTCGCGCCGCGGTCGTGCCCGTCGAGCCCGGGCTTGGCGACGACCACGCGGATCGGCGCTCCGGCGGGCGTGCGGGGAGCTGCGGTGGTGCTGCTCATGACGGGCCTCCCGATACGGCCGCGAGGTGGTCTCGCTCCTCGCCGAGCGTAGCGAGCACGTCTCCCCGGTCGCGGCCCGGTCCGCACCCAGGGAACGCCGGCCCGCGGCCGCAGCCGGACCGGCGGACGCCCGCACTCCGGGCCGATCGGGCGGTCGGGCCGGTACGCCGTTCCGCATAGCGGTGCCTCGGCGGCCGTCGGCACGAACTGTCCGTGTCCCCGAGGGCATCGCGACGCGGCGGAGCGTTACTCTCGCAACGTGCCGATGCACCCGCACGACGCCGACGACGCCCGGGTCCCCGGACGCCTCGAGCGTGTCGCCCGGGCGGTGGACGACGCCCGGCACCGGGTCGCGACGGCCCGGCGGGCGCTGCTCTCGCCGGTCGGCGTACGCGGGACCGCGGTCGAGGCGGCGTGGTGGACCGTGCACCTCGCGATGTACCCGTTCAGCCTGTTCGACGAGCGGACCGAGGAGGTCCTGCAGCACAAGGACCTCGGCCGGCTCTCACCGGTGCAGCGCGGCCTCGTCGTCGGCGACGTCGAGGCCGCGGGCACGCCGATCGTGCTGATCCACGGGATCGTCGACAACCGCTCGGTCTTCGCGCTGCTGCGCCGCGGCCTGCGCCGCCGCGGCTTCGGCCGGATCGTCAACGTCAACTACTCCTCGATCAACGGCGACGTGCGCCTGCTCGCCGACCGGCTCGGCACGATCATCGAGGAGGTGTGCGAGGAGACCGGTTACGAGCGGGTCCACGTCGTGGGCCACTCGATGGGCGGCCTCGTCGCGCGCTACTACGTGCAGCGTCTGGGTGGCGACGAGCGCGTGCACACGCTCGTCACGCTCGGCAGCCCGCACGCCGGCACGCTGCCCGCGTACACGCTGCCCCACCCGCTCGTCCGTCAGCTGCGGCCCGGCAGCGACGTGATCCGCGAGCTGGCGGAGCCGGCGGCCGGCTGCCGCACCCACTTCGTCGCGGTCTGGAGCGACCTCGACCAGCTGATGTCCCCGAAGCAGTCGGCGATGATCGTGCACCCCGACCTCCAGGCCCGCAACGTGTTCGTCCGCGGCGTCGGTCACCTCTCGCTCCCGGTCGACGGCCGCGTCGTGCACGAGATCTGCACGACGCTGGCGCACCTCGACCACGAGGGCCACACGCTGGCCGCCGGAGCGACGTCGATCGCCAGCAGCACGGGTCGCGCCTTACCCCGGAAGACACCGGATTCCGTGGGCCGGGTGGCGCGGGGCACCTCGCATCCGTGAGCATGTGCCCGTGCGTCGGGCCGTGGTGACCGGACGACGGGCCCGCCAGGCGGTGCTCGTCGTCGCTCTCGTGCTGGCCGCCACCCTCCCCGCGGGCACGGCGACGGCCCAGCCGCTCGAGGCAGCTCCCCCGCTCGCGAGCACCGAGGTGCCGGCGTACGGCGCCCCCTCGGACGCAGCGACCGTCGACGTCCCGTTCGACGCGCACGACGAGGCCGACCTCGCGGCACGCGGCGACGGCTCGGTGCCGGAGTACATGTCGCCGGTCGTGATGTACGAGACCACCGCCGTCTTCGGCCAGCGCGGGCAGCACTGGACCACGCGCCACACCGGCCTCGACTTCAAGGCCCCGCGCGGCACTCCGGTCTACGCCGTGCACGGCGGGACCGTTGTGAAGCTGGCGTGGCACAAGGCCTACGGCCGCATGGTGATCCTCGAGGTCGCCCCTGGCGTGACCGTCTGGTACTGCCACCTGTCGGCCGTGACCGTGAAGCTCGGCCCCGTGCAGGTCGGCCAGCAGCTCGGGCGCATCGGCTCGACCGGCAACGCGTTCGGGCCGCACCTGCACCTCGAGGTGCGGGTCGACGACCGCCCGACGGATCCTGCGGTGTTCCTGTTCGGGACGCCGCCCGGCACGACGAGCACCCCGCCGTCCTGGCTGCCGCCGGTGCCGGTCGTGACGGTGGCGAACCTGACGCCGCTCCAGCACCTGAAGTAGCGCTCGGCCGGAGAGATGAAGGCGGTGTTCGGCGCCTTCTGTGCGATGCAGGCGTCCTTCATCGCCAACCCCGGGGCTAGAGCTTCTCCACGGGGGCGTACCTGAGCAGGAGGCGTTTCGTGCCTTCTCCGCCGAAGTCGATGGTGGCTTCGGCCTTCTCGCCCTGGCCGCTGGTCGAGACGACTGTGCCGAGGCCGAACTTGTCGTGGGTGACCCGGTCTCCGGCGGAGAGCGAGACCACCGCGCGGTTGCCGGGACTGCGAGCGCTGGGGCGCGACGCGGCGGCGAGCAGCGAGGGCGCCGAGCCGAAGCCGCCCTCGCTGGCGCGCGACGAGCGGTAGCCGTCGCCGGGCGCGGTCGTGGTCACCGGGTCGACCCGGTTCCAGTGCACGAGCTCGGACGGCAGCTCCTCGAGGAAGCGGCTCGGCGGGTTGTAGGACGGCGCGCCCCACGCCGAGCGGACGATCGCGCGGGAGACGTAGAGGCGCTCGCGAGCGCGCGTGATCCCGACGTAGGCGAGCCGGCGCTCCTCCTCGAGCTCCTTGGAGTCGCCGAGCGAGCGCATGTGCGGGAAGACGCCGTCCTCGAGGCCGGTGACGAAGACGACCGGGAACTCCAGGCCCTTCGCGGTGTGCAGGGTCATGAGCGTGACGACGCCGCCGTGCTCCTCGGCGTCGGGGATCTCGTCGGAGTCGGCGACGAGCGAGACGCGCTCGAGGAACTCGATGAGCGTGCCCTCGGGCTGGTCGGTCTCGAACTCCCGCGCCACCGACTCGAGCTCCGCGAGGTTCTCCACGCGCGTCTCGTCCTGCGGGTCGGCGCTGGCGACGAGCTCCTTGAGGTAGCCGCTCTGCTCGAGGATCGCCTGCAGCACGACGGCCGGTCCGGCGCCGGCCTCGACCAGCGTGCGCAGGTCGCTCATCATCTGCACGAACGACTGGATCTGCGCGAGCGAGCGCGTGGCGATCATCGGCGCCACGTCGGCGCGGGCGAGCGCGGCGCCGAAGCTGATCCGCTCGCGCTGCGCGAGCACCTCGACGCAGGCCTCGGCACGGTCGCCGATTCCCCGCCTCGGGACGTTGAGGATCCGGCGTAGCGAGATGTCGTCGTCGGGGTTGGCTAGGGCGCGGAGGTAGGCGACCGCGTCGCGGATCTCCTTGCGCTCGTAGAACCGCACGCCGCCGACGACCTTGTAGGGCAGCCCGACGCGGATGAAGACCTCTTCGAGCGATCGCGACTGCGCGTTGGTGCGGTAGAACACCGCGACGTCGCGTGCGGGGACGCCCTCGTCGTCGGAGAGGCGGTCGATCTCGTTGGCGACGAACGCGGCCTCGTCGTGCTCGTTGTCGGCGACGTAGCCGATGATCTGCGCGCCCGAGCCGGCGTCGGTCCAGAGCCGCTTCTCGCGTCGCGAGGTGTTCTTCGTGATGACCGCGTTCGCCGCCGACAGGATCGTCTGGGTCGAACGGTAGTTCTGCTCGAGCAGGACGGTCGTGGCGTCGGGGTAGTCGCGCTCGAACTCCTCGATGTTGCGGATCGTCGCGCCGCGGAAGGCGTAGATGCTCTGGTCGGCGTCGCCGACGACGCACAGCGCCCCGGGAGGTACGCCGTCGTCGCCGCGACCGACGAGCTCGTTGACCAGGACGTACTGCGCGTGGTTCGTGTCCTGGTACTCGTCGACGAGCACGTGGCGGAAGCGCCGGTGGTAGTGCTCGGCGACGTCGGGGAACAGCTGCAGCACCGCGACGGTCGAGGAGATCAGGTCGTCGAAGTCGAAGGCGTTCGCGCGGCGCAGCCGACGCTGGTAGTCGGAGTAGGCCTCCGCCAGGGTCTTCTCCTGGTGGTTGGTCGCCTGCTGCGCGAAGGTCTCGTGGTCGATCAGCTCGTTCTTCAGGTTCGACACCTGGTTGCTGAACCCGCGCGGCGGATAGCGCTTCGGGTCGAGGTCGAGATCGCGGCAGACGAGGGTCATGAGGCGCTGCGAGTCGAGCGAGTCGTAGATCGAGAACGACGACGTCATGCCGAGGCGCGGCGCCTCCTTGCGCAGGATCCGCACGCACGCCGAGTGGAAGGTGGACACCCACATCGCCCGGGCGCGGTTGCCGACGAGCTCGACCACGCGCTCGCGCATCTCGCCTGCGGCCTTGTTCGTGAACGTGATCGCGAGGATCTCGCCGGGCCGGGCGTCGCCGGTCGCGAGCAGGTGGGCGATACGCCGGGTGAGCACCCGGGTCTTGCCGGACCCTGCTCCGGCCACGATGAGCAGCGGGCCGCCCCGGTGCTCGACCGCGGCGCGCTGCTCGGGGTTGAGGTCGTCGACGAGGGCCGCCACGCCGTGGGCCCCGGCCGGGGCGGCGGACGGCTCCTCCTCCGGGCGCGGGAGGCCGAGGTCGTCGAAGAGAGTCGTCATCGCTCGGTCAGTCTAGGTCCGCCCGCGGACAGCCTCCGCGCCGCCGGATGCCCGACGTCACTGCCGCAACTGCGAACCAGGGGGCTCCCAGGGTGACAGTTGCGCCAGTGACGTGCGTCAGGCGACGTAGCCGAGGACCCAGGCGCGGACCTGCGTGCCGACCGAGCCGGTGCGCAAGGACATCGCACCCGAGGCGAGGAGCGGCACGAGCACGACCTCGTGGGCCGACTGCCCGCGGCCGAACGACACGGCCGGGACCGAGGCGGCGGACGCCACGTCGAGCGTGCCGTCGGAGGTGCCGCCGTAGGCCGAGACGGCGAGCAGGACGCCTCGGGCACTGGCGGGGACGGCCGTCGCCGGGAGCTGGACACCGCGCCAGGCGAAGGACGTGGTCGCGCCGGACAGCCCGAGCGACGCCTTCGAGTCCACGACCTTCACGACGGTCGGGAGCATCGTCAGCCCCGTGCCGCCGTCCGTGGCGTCCGTGGTGAACCAGGCGTTCGCCCGCAGGCGCACGACCACGGGGTAGGCACCCGCGTTGCGCAGCACGAGGGTCCCGTCGGGGGTCGGCGCGACGAGCTGGGTGGCGCGCGCGGTCGTGGTCGAGGAGCGCAGGCTGCCGACGAGGACGCTCGACGAGGGCGAGAGCGCCACGACGTACGACGGTCCCGCGGAACGGTCGGTCGTGAGCGTCAGGTCGAGCCCGGTGAGGCCGGCGGAGGGCACGGGTCCCACGCCGCCCAGGTGCACGGTGCGCGACTCCCCCGGACGCAGCGGGACGCGGGAGCCGTCGTAGACGACGACGGGGCGAGTCAGGTGCGTGCGGCCGGTGGTGGCTGCCGCGGGAGGCCCCGCAGGATCGGGCGGGACGGGTACGGCGAGCGGCACCCAGCCCACGACGTCGACGATCAGGTCGGCGCTGCCGCGGTCGACCGACAGCCGGATCGTGCCGTCGGAGGCCACCGGCACCACGGTCGTGGACGCGTAGGTCGCCGGGGACACCGCGGTGAGCACGGGGCGCAGCGCCGAGGACGCCGTGGTCCGGACGGACACGACCGTGAGCGGAAGGACCGTGCGGTAGGCCGTGATGCGCACGGCCACCGCCGCGACGCCGTCCGCCGGCACAGCGCCGACACCGGTCACGTGCGAGACGACGTCACGGCGCGACCCGTCCCACGAGGCGGCTGCGGTGGCGCGGCACGCCGCGTCGAGTCCGGCGCCGTTCCTGGTGCTCAGCACGCGCACCGGCTCGACGGGTACCAGGTCGGTGCCCTCGCCGACGGGCACGGCGTCGCCGCTGCCCCAGCCGGCGTCGCAGGGCGGGGCGACCGGGGAACCCGACCAGAACGAGGTGTAGGCCAGCGCGCCCTCCCACGACAGCGAGATGTGCAGGTGGTTGCGGTGGCAGTACGTGTCATAGCCCTTGGCCTTCATGGCCGGGCTGGTCGAGCAGCCCTTGAGGTCGGTCCAGCCCGCGTCCGCCCGGTAGGCGGCCCAGAAGTGGTCGTTCCACCCGAGATACATGACGCCGAGGCGCCGGGCCATCGCCGCGGGCTGCCCGTCGGCCCCCGGGGCGAGCAGCCAGGCGAGGAAGGCCTGGACCTTGGCGCGCTGCGCCGGGACCCGCACGCTCAGCATCCAGTCGAGGGCCCGCCCCTCCTTGTGCTCGCTCTGGCCGCCGCTCGAGCAGGCACGCGAGATCCCGATCGAGGCGGGGCCGTAGGTCGCCTTGAGCAGGCCCGCGAGCTTGACGGCGCCCACCTTGGGCGTGGGGCTGCAGATCGACTGGCCCTGGTAGGACGCGAACGCGTCGATCACGACGGGCAGGGCCGGTGTGCGCGGGACGGCGGCAGCACCCTGCGCTGCAGGCGGCATCACGAGGCTCGGCAACGCAGCGACGGCGAGCGCAGCGGTCACGAGGGCGGCACGCACCCGCATCCTGCGCACGCGCGACCTCCCCTGACCCACACCCATGGGAGAGTGATCGGCGGGAGATGCCGTCGGCTTTCGCTGCTTCTCCCGCGGATGTCGAGAAACCCCCGAACAGACCATTGCTCGCGCGTCGTCGCTCCGGACACCGGACGCGACCCGCCACCCAGGAGGACCCGCATGCTCGACGACTCCGAGGTCTCCCGCGTCCTCGTGGTGACCGCTCACCCCGACGACGTCGACTTCGGCGCCTCCGGCACCATCGCCGGATGGGTGCAGGCCGGCACCGCGGTCACCTACTGCGTCGTGACCGACGGCGACGCCGGCGGGTTCGACCCGGACGTCCCGCGCTCGGAGATCCCCACGATCCGTCGCGCCGAGCAGGTCGCGGCCGCGCGGGCCGTGGGCGTGACCGACGTCCGCTTCCTCGGCTACCGCGACGGCGAGCTCACGGTGACCCACGGCCTGCGCCGCGACATCAGCCGGGTGATCCGCCAGGTGCGGCCGCAACGGCTGCTCACGCAGACGCCGGAGCGCAACTGGGAGCGGATCCCCGCCACCCATCCCGACCACATGGCCGCCGGCGAGGCGACGATCCAGGCGGTCTACCCCGACGCCCGCAACCCCTTCGCGCACCCGTCGCTGCTCGACGACGAGGGACTGGACGCGTGGTCGGTGAGCGAGGTGTGGCTGATGGGCCACCACACCCTCACGCACTACGTCGACATCACGGAGCAGTTCCCGCGCAAGATCGCGGCGCTCACCGCGCACGAGTCCCAGACCGGGCACCTCGAGGACCTCGAGGGGTTCGTGCGGGGATGGAACACCCGCACCGCGACGGAGGCCGGCTATGCGTCGGGGCGGCTCGCGGAGGGCTTCTTCGTCTCGATCATGCCGGGCTGACCGGCGTAGGACCGACGCCCGTGGCTACGCCGCGACCCAGAAGACGGCGACAAGGATGTTGATGATCGCGAGCGCCCCGGCGGCGGCCCAGTAGGGCTTCTGCTTCTCCGGGTCCTGGCGCATGCCGAACAGCGCGAGACCGGTGACGATCACGGCGATGAGCAGCTTCGTGCCCACGGCGGCGTTGTCGAACGGCTCGCCGCCCTCCAGGTTCGGCGCGATGCCGACGAGCGCGAAACCGGTGATCAGCTGCGTGAGAGCGCCGTCTCGCATCCAGTGCGTGACGAGCGGCGGCTTGGCCCCCATCTGCGAGAGGAAGCCACCGACGAGCATGGCGACGCCGATGAAGTGCAGGACCAGGATGAGCTTGTAGATGATGTCCACGCAGGGCAGCCTAATGCCCTCGCGCGACCCACTCGTCGTAGGACGCCGCCTCGGCGCCGATGGTGGTCTCGTCGCCGTGACCGGTGAGGACCCTAGTCCCCGACGGCAGCGCGAGCAGCCGCTCGCGGATGGAGTCGAGGATCGTCGGGAAGTGGCTGAACGAGCGGCCCGTCGCACCCGGTCCACCGTGGAACAGCGTGTCTCCGCTGAGCACCGCACCGAGGTCGGGCGAGTAGAGGCACACGCCGCCGGGCGAGTGGCCCGGGGTGTGCAGCACCTGCAGGTCCGTGCCCGCGATGCTGATGACGTCGCCGTCGGCGAGCGGGCGCGGCACGAGGTCAGGGTTCACGACGTCCCAGAGCATGCGGTCGTCCGGGTGCAGGTAGACCGGGGCACCGGTCGCGGCGACGACCTCGGCGACGGCGTTGATGTGGTCGTTGTGCGCGTGCGTGCACACGACGGCGACGAGCGTGCGGTCGCCCACGGTGTCGAGGATCGTGCCGGCCTCGTGCGCCGCGTCGACGACGATCACCTCGGCGCCGTCCCCGACGATCCAGACGTTGTTGTCGACGTCGAAGTCCTGGCCGTCGAGGCTGAAGACGCCGCTCGTGACGAGGCGCTCGACCGTGGCGGTCACGCGTCGAACTTCACGACGGAGCGCAGCACGTCACCGTGGTGCATCTTCTCGAACGCAGCCTCGACGTCGCCGATGCCGATCGTCTCGGACACGAAGTCCTGCAACGGGAGTCGGCCCTGCAGGTAGAGGTCGACGAGCATCGGGAAGTCGCGGCTCGGCAGGCAGTCGCCGTACCAGCTCGACTTGAGCGCGCCGCCACGGCCGAAGAACTCGATGAGCGGCAGGTCGATGCGCATGTCGGGCGACGGGACTCCGACGAGCACGACCGTGCCGGCGAGGTCGCGGGCGAAGAACGCCTGCTCGTAGGTCTCCGGGCGGCCGATGGCCTCGATGACCACGTCGGCGCCGAAGCCGCCGGTGGCCTCGCGGATCGCCTCGACGGCGTCCACGTTCCTCGAGTTCACCGTGTGCGTCGCGCCGAAGTGCTTCGCCTTCTCGAGCTTCCGGTCGTCGATGTCGACCGCGACGATCGTGCGCGCACCGGCGAGCCGGGCGCCCGCGATCGCGGCGTCGCCGACGCCGCCGCAGCCGATGACCGCGACCGTGTCGCCGCGCGAGACGTTGCCGGTGTTGAGAGCCGCGCCCAGGCCGGCCATCACACCGCAGCCGAGCAGGCCCGCGACCTCCGGCGGCGCGGCCGGGTCGACCTTCGTGCACTGACCGGCGGCGACGAGCGTCATCTCCGCGAAGGCGCCGATGCCGAGCGCGGGCGAGAGCTCCGTGCCGTCGAGCAGCGTCATCTTCTGCGTGGCGTTGAACGTGGAGAAGCAGTACTGCGGGCGTCCGCGCAGGCACGCGCGGCAGGTGCCGCACACCGCGCGCCAGTTGAGGACGACGTAGTCCCCCACGGCGAGGTCGGTGACGTCGGGGCCGACCGACTCGACGACGCCTGCGGCCTCGTGCCCCAGCAGGAACGGGAACGCGTCGTTGATGGCCCCCTCGCGGTAGTGCAGGTCCGTGTGGCAGACGCCGCAGGCCTGGACCCTCACCCGCGCCTCGCCCGGACCCGGGTCCGGCACCACGATCGTCTCGAGCGAGACCGGCAACCCCTTGCCCCGAGCAACGACACCCTGCACCTGCACCGACACGACCGACTCCCGACTCATCCCCAGGTGTGTCCGCATGTCACTGGTCGTGTGGTTGCTTCCCGACCCGGGAAACGACCGCACCACCAGTGACATGCGGGATGACAGGGGGACGTTAGCGGACGGTTCCGGGACTCACACGAGGTGCCGGGAGGCTGCCCAGCGGACACCACGCCCGCACGCAGGACCGAAACTGCGCTCCAGATCGGGAGATCGCCGGGATCTGTGCGAGGGTCGTGATGCACCCGTGGTGGTGCCCGACCGCCTGCGAGGCGCTGCCTGTCCCCCTGGCCCTCTCCTTCTTCCCTCGACCTCCCGCGACGCCCCCGGCTTCCTCGTCGCGGCGCTCAGACTCCGCCGCCTGCTGATCCGATCGTCCGGCGCGGTCGGGCTCTCGCTGCGTGCCGAACCGACCCGTCGCACCTTCTGGACGCTGTCGGCGTGGGACGACCGGGACGCCCTGGCGGCCTTCACCCGGACCGACTACCGCCGCAGCGCCATGGTCACCTACCGGGACCGCATGGCCGAGTCGCACTTCCACACGTGGAGCGAGCTCAGCGCGACCGCGACGAGGCCCACCGACAGCGGGACCAGGAAGAGCTCGCGGTCAGCCATCGGGTGCGTTGCCCCGTGGCCCGCGCCGCGACGACGGCCCCGGCCGCGGCCACGATCGCTCCGACGGCGCTGCCGACGATCAAGGGGACGGTGAGACGCGAGGGCGCCGCCGCCTGCCCCCAGCCGAACCGCAGGAACGCGAAGAACCCCTCGCTGACGGCGACGATGCCTCGGGAACGGTCGTTGGGCGTGCTCACGGTGCTCACGCGTCGAGTCGAACACACCCGACGCGGGATCGACGACCTCGTTCCCTCCCGCCCCGGTCAGACGAGGTGTCTCGCCGCGGCCCACTTCGCCAGCTCGTGGCGGTTGCTCAGCTGGAGCTTGCGCAGGACGGCGCTCACATGGGTCTCCACGGTCTTGACCGACAGGACGAGGTCCTTCGCGACCTCGCGGTAGGTGTAGCCGCGCGCGATGAGGCGCATCACCTCGCGCTCGCGCGGGGAGAGGGAGTCGAGCGCGTCGTCGGCGTCGTCGGCGACCGTGCCGGTCGAGAAAGCGTCGAGGACGAAGCCGGCCAGACGCGGTGAGAAGACGGCGTCGCCGTCCGCGACCCGGCGTACGGCGTCGACGAGGTCGTCGGCGGAGATGGCCTTCGTGACGTAGCCGCGGGCGCCGCCGCGCACCACCCCGATGACGTCGTCCGCGGCGTCGGAGACCGAGAGCGCGAGGAACCGGACGTCGGGCAGGTCGCCGGTGCACCCGTCGAGCACGGCGCGGCCGCCGCCGCCGGGCAGGTGGACGTCGAGGAGCACGACGTCGGGCCTCGCGTGGTGGATCACGGCGATCGCCTCGTCGACGTCGCCGGCCTCGCCCACGACGTCGACCCGCTCGCCGATCTCCGAGCGCACTCCCGCGCGGAAGAGCCGATGGTCGTCGACGAGCACGACGCGCAGCAGTCCTGCCCGCGGCGGCGCCTCGTCGGTCCAGGGATCCGTCACGTCCAGCTCCTCACACCCAGCGGCGCGGGGAGCGCCAGCGAGACCTCGGTGCCCGAGCCCGGCTCCGACCGCACGTGCGCGGAGCCGCCGACCCGGCTCATCCGTGCCAGCACCGACTCGCGCAGCCCGAGCCGGTCGTCCGGCACGGCCGCCGGGTCGAAGCCCTGGCCGCGGTCGCGCACGAACACCTCGACGCCGGTCTCGCCGCACTCGACGTAGACCGACACCGTGCCGCCCGCGTGCTTCGCGGCGTTGACGACGGCCTCGCGCGCCGCGGCCACGAGCGCGTCGACCCGGTCGTCGCGGGCCACGTCGCCGACGTGCACCAGCTCCACCGCGCAGGCGTACGTCGCCTCCACGTCGGCGATCTCCGTCTCGAGCGCCGCGACGAGGGTCGCTCCCGGGTCGCCGACCGGCGCGTAGAGCCACCGGCGGAGCGCCCGCTCCTCGGTGCGGGCGAGGCGCACGACCTCGTCCGGGTCGTGCGCGGAGCGCTGGATCAGCGTGAGGGTCTGCAGCACCGAGTCGTGCACCTGCGCGGCGATCTCGGCGCGCTCCTCGCTACGGATCCGCGCGCGACGCTCGTCGGCGAGGTCACGCCACCAGCCGAGGACGAACGGCAGCAGCACGAGCGCGAGGCCGGCGAGAGCGAGCACGGCCGCGGCGAGGCCGCGCAGCGACGCCGCCAGATCCCCTTGCGCAGCAAGGACTCCCAGCACTCCGAGCAGCACGAGCGAGAGCCCGAGAAGCACACGCGGCACGCTGCGGCGCAGGGCGGTCCGGGTGGTGGCTCGCGCGCTGGCGCCGACGTCGGCGAGCAGCTCGGCGCGACGGCTGTCGTCGGACTGGCGCCACAGCACCGCCACCCCGATGCCGACGAGGACGAGCGGCGTGAACCAGGAGCCGGTGACCTCGATGCCGCGCGCCGAGAGCAGCAGGACGACGCCGACGGCGAGGGCGCCGAGGCCGAGGACGCCGGCGAGGTCGCGTCCCTCCCCCGGCGTCGCCGGCTCGCCGTCCCCGGGCACGTCGGCCGAGATCGGCAGCCAGGCCCAGTAAGCCGCATAGAGCACGAGGCCGAAGCCGCCGGCGAGGCTGAGCAGCAGGAAGCCGACTCGAACGGCGTCGACGGACCAGCCGAGGTGCTCCGCCATCCCGCGGCACACCCCGCCGAGGACGCGACCGCGACGCGCGCGACTGACGCGAGGCGCGACACTGGTCGGGTGGTCCATGCCTCCATGATCCTCGCCCGACCCTCGCGGCACATCGGGGACGCTCCCGGCTCCGCGCTCAGGGTCGGTCCAGGGTGCGGTCAGGGCTGATCCCCGATGTGCCCGACCCCTGCCGACGAGCAGCCTGAAGCCATGAACGAGAACCCCACCCTGGTCGAACCGATCGGCACGGGCCCCGAGCCCGGAGCCGACGGTCCTGCGACCGACAGCACGCACGACACGCACGGCACCCAGAACCCGCAGGGCGCCACCCCTCCGCCGGCCGGCGGCTACTACGCCCCGCCGGCACAGCCCCCGTTGCGCCGCAGCCGCACCGACCGCGTCCTCTCCGGCGTCTGCGGCGGCATCGCACGGCAGTACGGCATCGACCCGGTGCTGCTGCGCATCCTGCTCGTCGTCCTCACCGTCTTCACCGGCGGCGCATTCGCGCTGGCCTACATCGTCGCGTGGCTCGTCATTCCCGACGAGCCGGCCTGGGCGCCGGTCGCGGCTCCCGGCGCGGGCACGGCGTACGCGCCGGCTCAGCCGGCTCCCGTGCCGCCGTCGTACGCCGCCGGCGGGACCGGCACCTACGTCGACCCGGCCACCGGCACCGTCTACGGCGCTCCCCAGTACTACGCACCGGCCAAGCCGCGCGAGCCGCGCTCCTACCTCGGGCTCATCGCGCTCTCGGTGTCCGTGGTCGTCGGCGGCGTACTGAGCATCCTCGCCGTGGCGGGCGTAGACATCCCGGTGGCGACCGTCGCGGCCGCGATGCTCGCCGTGCTCGCGATCGGCCTGCTGGTCGGCGCGTTCCGCGGCCGCGCCAAGTGGCTCATCGCCCCTGCCGTGATCCTGCTGCTCGTGGCGCAGGCCGCGACCGTCATCCCGCGCGCCGTCAGCGGCAGCTGGGGCGCGGGCGTCGGCGACCGCCGCTGGATCCCCGCGGTGTCGAACCCGGCGCCGTACGAGCTCGGAGCGGGTGAGGGCCGCCTCGACCTCACGAACCTCCCGGCCGGTCCGGCGACGGTCTCGACCAAGGTCGGCGTCGGCACGATCATCGTGACGATCCGTCCGGACACCACCCTCGTCATCCACGGCACCATCGGTGTCGGCGACGTGCGACTGCCCGGCGTCCCGTCCACGAGCGGCACGAGCCTCAAGCTCGACACCACGGTGTTCGCGACCTCGACCACACCCGCCGTCACCACGGCGGACCTGACCGTCGACATCGGACTCGGAGAGCTGGAGGTGCGTCGTGCGGCGTCATGACCTGGACTGGGTGTCCCTCATCGCAGGGCTGGTGTTCCTCGTCTTCGCGGTGGTCTACACCGTCGCGTCCCTGACCGACGTGAGCATCGACGGCCGCTTCGTCTGGCCCATCGTCCTGGTAGCCCTCGGAGCAGCCGGTGTGGCCACCGCGGTGACCGCCACCCAGCGCGAGGAGAAGGCCTTCGCCGAGCTCGAGACCGAGCCGGGCGAGTAGAGCCCCACCGACGAGCCCGCCCCACGACCCGGGGCGGGCTCGTCGGCGTCATGCGGGCTGCGACTTGTCCTGGATCTCCCATGCATGGTCCAGCACGTGCCACGCGATCCGACGCATCGCGTAGGCCGGCGACCACGGTCCGTGGAGGCGGCCCGAGCGCAGCGTGGCCACCAGATCGTCGCGCATCGCCGACACGTCGGCGTCGGACGTGTACGGCGGCCACCGCACCCCGACCTTCCGCGCATACGCCCGCTCGGCCTCGCGCACGTGGTCGACGAGGCCGTCGCGATCCCGCCCGCCACCACGCGGTCCCTTGCGCAGCTCCTCGGGCGCCGAGGCAGCGACGTCGTCGAGCAGGTCCCACGAGGCGCGCATCAGCGCGACCTGCCGCGCGAGCTCCTTCGGTGCGAGCGGCTCCGCGTCGACCGCCGCCGGCACGGACGGCGCCCCGAAGTCGGTGGTCGCGTCCCCGCGGACGCGCTCGACGACCACGACGTCGTACGCCGCAGGGCAGAGGACGCCGGCGCGTACGGCGACCTCCGCATAGCGCTCGGCGTAGGCCATCAGCTCGTCGATCGCGGCCTCGTCGGACTTCGCCCATCGTGACCATCCGGGCCAGTCGATAGCGCTCGCGAACACCTTCTTCTCGCCCTGCTCGAGGTAGATGCGCAGCGTGGTCGGCACCGGGACAGGCTCGCACGCCGGTCCGACGAGAGGAAGTCATGAGCTGCCGCGGTCGCCGCTTGCACGCCTGCGGCCGCGGTCGCTCCTAGGATCGTGGTGATGGCAACCGACGACGCAGGAACGACCGCGGGCCGCACCGGCTCGGGCGGTCGGCCGACCCTGGAGATGGTCGCCGCGCTCGCAGGTGTCAGTCGTGGCACGGCGAGCCGCGTGCTCTCCGGCGCCAGCAACGTGAGCCCCCACGCGGTCGAGGCGGTGCAGGCCGCGGCCGCCGAGCTGCGCTACCGGCCCAACCTGTCCGCGCGCAGCCTCGTCACGGGACGCAGCGGGCTGATCGGGCTCGTGGTCAACGAGACCAACGAACGGCTGTTCAGCGACCCGTTCTTCGCCGGCATCGCGCGCGGCGCCCACGCCGCGCTCGCCCCGACGGGCGTGGCCCTCGTGCTGTCGCTCGCGGCCGACGAGGCCGAGCGCGACCGCCTGCTCGAGCTGGCGGCGACGAGGCTCGACGGACTGCTCGTCGTGCACGGCCACGGCGACCAGCAGCTGGTCGAGACGCTGGCCGCGTCCGGGCTCCCCGCCGTCTACGCCGGACGCACGGAGACCGCCTCGCGGCACGACCTCTGGTGGGTCGACAGCGAGAACGAGTCGGGCGCCGTCGAGGCGGTGACCCACCTGATCGCTCGAGGGCGTCGGCGTATCGCGACCATCACCGGGCCCGACGACATGGCGGCCAGCGCCGACCGGCTCGCCGGCTGGCGTCGGGCGCTGACCGACGCCGGGATCCAGGTCGACGAGTCGCTCGTCGAGCCCGGCATGTTCAGCACGGAGTCGGGCGCCGCCGGCATGGCCCGCCTGCTCGGGCGCGCACCCGACCTCGACGCCGTCTTCGCCGCCAACGACCTGATGGCTGCCGGGGCGATGCGCGTGCTGCGCGACGCGGGGCGCAAGGTGCCCGACGACGTCGCCGTGGTCGGCTACGACGACAGCGAGACGGCGAAGACCTCCGAGCCGCCGATGACGAGCGTCGCGCAGGACGTCGAGCGCGCCGGCTTCACCATGGCCGAGCTGCTCCTGGAGAAGGTCGGCGGCGCGACCGAGCCGCGCCAGGTGATCCTCCCGACGCACCTCGTCGTGCGCGCAAGCTCCTAGACCAGGATCCGATCGACCCGAGACGTGGCGTCAGCGCGCGTGACACCTCGCGCTGACGCCACGTCTCGGAGGTGTCAGCCGAGGCCGTTGGCCTTCGCGATGGCGGCGTAGCGCCGACCGCTGTCCTTGACCGTGCGCTGCTGGGTGTCGTAGTCGACGCGCACGATGCCGAAGCGGCGGGCGTAGCCCCAGGCCCACTCGAAGTTGTCCATGAGCGACCATGCGAAGTAGCCGCGTACGTCGACGCCCTCGGCGATCGCGTCGGAGACGGCGCCGAGGTGCTGGTCGAGGTACTCGATCCGGTCGCGGTCGTGGACCTCGCCGTCGACGACCTCGTCCTCCCAGGCGGAACCGTTCTCGGTGATGAAGAGCGGCGGGGCGTCGTAGTCCTTCTTCAGGCGCACCAGGGTCCTCGTCAGACCCTCGGGCACGATGTCCCAGCCCATGCCGGTCTTCTTCAGACCTCGATCGACGGTCGCGACGTCCTCGGTCCCGACCCACGGCGTCGGTCGGGCGCCGACCACGGGCACCGCGGGAGCGTCGAGCCCAGCCACGTGGAACGAGCTGTAGTAGTTCACGCCCAGCCAGTCCAGGCGCGTCGAGATCGTCTCGAGGTCGCCGTCCTGCACGCACGACAGGTCGGTGTACGCCGCGAAGTCCTCGACGATGTCGGCGGGGTAGGTGCCCTTCAGCACCGGGTCGAGGAACCAGCGGTTCTGCTGGCCGTCGAGGCGGCGCGCGGCGTCGGCGTCGGCCGCGCTGTCGGAGGCCGCGGTGACGTCGTAGAGGTTGACGACGAGGCCGACCCGCGCGGGGCGGCGACCGCCGTGCAGCGCCTGCGCCGCGAGGCCGTGGCCGAGCAGCAGGTGGTGCGACGCGACGACGGCCTCGGCCGGCTCGGTGTGCCCGGGTGCGTGCTCGCCGGAGGCGTGGCCGAGGAACGCCGAGCACCACGGCTCGTTGAGCGTCGCCCAGTGCTGCACGCGGTCGCCGAGCCGGAACTGCGTGATGGCGGCGTAGTCCGCGAAGCGGTACGCCGTGTCCCGGTTGCGCCAGCCGCCGAGGTCCTCGAGCGCCTGGGGCAGGTCCCAGTGGTAGAGCGTGGCGTAGGGCGTGATGCCGCGCTCGAGCATGCCGTCGACGAGCCGGTCGTAGAAGTCGAGCCCGGCGTCGTTGATCGCGCGACGACCGGTCGGCATCACCCGCGGCCACGCGATCGAGAAGCGGTACGCCGTCATCCCGAGCGACGCGATGAGGTCGAGGTCGGACTCCCACCGGTGGTAGTGGTCGCAGGCGACGGAGCCGTCGGACCCGTCGAGGATCGCCCCCGGCTTGGCGCACAGCGTGTCCCAGATGGAGGCGCCGCGACCGTCCTCGGTGGTCGCGCCCTCGATCTGGAACGCGGCGGTGGCCACCCCCCACACGAAGTCCTCGGGGAACGAGCCGGCGGACGGGGTCCGGGGTGCGGTCGTCACGACGCCGCCTTCCTGAAGTAGGGCGTACCCGCACCGAGCCAGCGGGTGGGGGATGGGTCGAGGATCCCACCGCGCCGTGACCGGGGGCGGGTCGGGGCTCCCTCGAACCCGACCCGCCCCCGGAGCCCGACACCTGGGATGGGCGACCGACCTGGCTCAGCCTGCCGGGACCGCCGCCCAGCCCTGCAGCGGGCGAGGTCCTCGGCGTTCCACCGCCTGACCTCGACCACCGTGGTGGGGACGCCCCGCGAGAAGGTGTGGGAGCGCTCCCACACCTTCTCGCGGCACGCACCCGATGTCAATGAGCGGAACAACGGTGGCCCGCGCCGGGCGGCGGCCGAGGTCGGTCAGAGCCACGAGCCGGCCGGGCGGCCGGTGACGTCCCAGGTGTGGTGCTCGATGTCGTGCAGGTAGTAGCGCGCGAAGGTGTCGACGGTGAACGCCGAGCCGTCGCTGCGGCGCCCCGGGCGGGCCCAGCGGTCGCCGACGGAGTCGAAGGCGGCGGCGATCGCGCCGGCCGCCTCCGCGAGCTCACGGGCGACCACCGCCGGGTCCTGCAGGTCGTAGCGCTCCTGCACCGCCGTGACGTCCTGGTCCCAGTTGGCGAACAGCGGGTCGTCCTCGTCGAGCATGAGAGCGAGCCGGACGGCGAAGAGCCGGTGCACGTCGCGCACGTGGCAGGCGTACTCCAGCGGCGACCAGAGGTCCGGACGAGGACGTACGGCGCAGTCCGGAGCGCCGAGCGCCTCGAGCCACAGCGGCACGGTGGCCCGCACTCGGGCAGCGACGTAGGTCGCGGGGACCGTGCGGGCGTCGTAGCCGCACTCGGGGCAGGCCTCGCCGAGGACCCAGGTCCAGTCCTTCGTGTCCGGCGTGATCGTCATTGTCGCTCCTCGGCCGTCGTCGGTGCGTGCCGAGCCGATCGTCGCACCGCGACCGAGCAGGCGGCCACCGGGATCGAGGCGCCACGACCGGTCCTGAGTGGGACGCTGGAGCTGTGCGCAGGTGGATCGAGGATTCGCCAGGACGGACGAACCCCATCTGGTGAAAGGGGCCGACCATGAACGAGGACCAGCTCACCAAGATGCGCACGGGGCACGGCTTCATCGCCGCTCTCGACCAGAGCGGCGGGAGCACGCCCTCGGCCTTGCGCCGGTACGGCGTCGACGAGCGCGACTACGCCGACGAGGCGACGATGTTCGACCTCGTCCACCAGATGCGCGCACGCATCATCACCAGCCCCGCCTTCGACGGAGACCGGATCCTGGGCTCGATCCTCTTCGCGCAGACCCTCGACCGGGAGATCGGCGGACGAGGGTCCGCGGAGTACCTGTGGGAGGTCAAGCACGTGGTCCCGTTCGTCAAGGTCGACACCGGGCTCGAGGAGGAGTCCGGCGGCGTCAAGCTCATGCGGCCGATGCCCGACCTCGACGCGCTCCTGGACTCCGCGAAGCACCACGGCGTCTTCGGCACGAAGATGCGCTCGGTCATCGTGCACGCCGACCGATCCGGCATCGATGCCGTGGTCGAGCAGCAGTTCGCGGTGGCCGACCGCATCCTCGACGCCGGGCTGGTCCCGATCATCGAGCCCGAGGTCGACATCCGCAGCCCGCAGAAGGAGGCGGCCGAGGACCTGCTGCGCTCCGCCCTGCTGCACCGGCTCGACGCGCTGCCCGAGGGTCGGCTCGTGATGCTCAAGCTGACGCTCCCCGAGGAGGACGGCCTGCACGGCGCCCTGGTCGCGCATCCGCGCGTGCTGCGGGTCGTGGCGCTGTCCGGCGGCTACAGCCGTGCCGAGGCCGACGAGCGTCTCACGGGTCAGCACGGTGTCGTCGCCAGCTTCTCCCGTGCGCTCACCGAGGGCCTGTCGGTCCATCAGACGCAGGCGGAGTTCGACGCCATGCTCGACGACTCGATTGCGGCGATCTACCGCGCATCGGTCACCTGACCGACCGGACACGCCATGGACCGGGCGAGCGACGTCACGTGCGCAGCGACCGACGAGGCTGCCCGCGACCTCGGTGCCGGGCTCGGCCGTCTGGTCCCGACCGAACCGCTGCGGCTGCTCTTCCGCGACCTGCGTTCCGGCCCACGCGGGCTGTCCGACCGCGAGGCCGCGCGGCGCCTGGCGACCTACGGGCCGAACGAGCTGACCCGTGCCGCTCGCCGCAGCTCCTGGCTCTACCTCGTCGACCAGCTGGTGCACCCGCTCGCCCTGCTGCTGTGGGTCGCCGCGGGCCTCTCGTTGGCGATCCGCACGCCGGTGCTCGCCGCCGCCATCGTCCTCGTGATCCTGCTCAACGCCGTGTTCGCCTTCGTCCAGGAACGGCAAGGGGAGCAGGCGGTCGAGGCGCTGAGCCGGTACCTCCCCCAGCAGGCGGTGGCTCGCCGTGACGGTCATCGGCGCGAGGTTCCCGCCCGCGAGCTCGTTCCCGGCGACGTCATCGAGCTCACCGAGGGCGACCGGGTGTGCGCCGACGCCCGCCTCGTGGAGGGCTCGCTCGAGGTCGACCTGTCCACGATCAACGGCGAGTCGCTGCCCGCGTACCGGTCCGCGGCCGCAGCCGACACCGGAGGGCCGCTGCTGCAGGCCGCCACGCTCGTGTTCAGCGGCACGGTCTGCACCGGTGGCGACGCCGTCGCGGTGGTGGTCCGGACAGGGATGCACACCGAGCTCGGTCGGATCGCCGCCCTGACCCAGCGCGTGGTGCGGGAGCAGAGCCCGCTCGAGGTCCAGGTGCGCCGCGTCGCCTGGCTCATCGCGGCCGTGGGCACGGCGGTCTCGCTCGCGTTCGTCCCGATCGGCGTGTTCATGGCGGGCCTGTCGTGGTCCGACGCGATCAGCTTCGCCATCGGCCTGCTCGTCGCGAACGTGCCCGAGGGCCTCCTGCCCACGATCACCCTCGCCCTGGCCGTGGCCGTGCGCGACCTGGCCCGCAACGGCGCGCTGGTGAAGCGGCTGTCCGCAGTGGAGACGCTCGGGTCCACGTCGGTCATCTGCACCGACAAGACCGGCACGCTCACCGAGAACCGCATGCACGCCGTCCTCGTCTGGAGTCCCGCGGGCGAGCTCTGGCTCGGCGGAGCACCGCCGTCGCCGAGCGAGACGTCCACCCTGCGGCGGGTCACGGAGGTGCTCGCGCACTGCAACACCGCCGAGCTCGCGACCGGCGCCGACGCCCGTGATGCGGGGGCGAGCGGCGTCGGACCGGTGGGCACCGGCGACCCCACGGAGGTCGCCCTGCTCGCGGCCGCCCGCCTTCTCGGTGCCGACGTCGACCCCGCCAAACGCGCAGCGGCCCGCGTCGTGATGTTCCACTTCGACCCCGAGCGCCGGCTCATGACGACGGTCGACCGGGTCGACGGCGTCGCGACCGTGCACACGAAGGGAGCACCCGAGGAGGTGCTCGCGCGCAGCGTGGCGCTGCTCGACCCCGGCCGAGGTCCCGTCGTGCTGGACGCGGCACGCCGCCGCGAGCTCGTGGACGCGATCCAGCGCTACGCCGCTCGCGGTCTGCGCCTCATCGCCACCGCGCACCGGGACCTCGACCCGGACGAGACGCCGCCGACAGACCGCGACGCGGCAGAGTCGGGACTCACGCTGACCGGGTTCGTCGCACTGCTCGACCCGGCTCGTCCCGAGGTCCGGGCCGCCGTCGAGCGGTGCCACGCAGCAGGGCTGCGCATCATCGTCCTCACCGGCGACCACCGGCTCACGGCCGGCGAGATCGCCCACGAGGTCGGCATCGGAAGCCCCGGCGTGGAACCCGTCAACGCCGACGACCTCGAGAGCCTCACCGACGACGAGTTCGACGAGGTCCTCGGTCGCGACCAGGAGCTGGTCATCGCGCGCACGTCCGCCGAGGTGAAAATGCGCGTCGCGGAGTCGCTGCAGGCCACCGGCCACGTGGTCGCCATGACCGGGGACGGCGTGAACGACGCCCCGGCGCTGCGCCGCGCCGACATCGGCGTGGCCATGGGCCGGACGGGGACCGACGTTGCTCGCGAGGCCGCGACCATGGTGCTCACCGACGACAACTTCCGGACGATCGCCATGGCGGTGGAGGAGGGGCGCCGGGTCTACGACAACGTGCGCAAGTTCGTCCTCTACATCTTCGCCCACGCCACCCCGGAGATCGTGCCGTTCCTCATCTTCGCCCTCTCCGGCGGGCGGGTGCCCCTGCCGATCACGGTGCTGCAGATCCTGGCCATCGACATCGGCACGGAGACCCTGCCCGCGCTCGCGCTCGGTCGCGAGCGGGCGGAGCCGGGATTGATGCAACGGCCGCCACGACCGAGCACGGAGAAGCTCATCCGGAGCGACCTGCTCGTGCGGGCCTGGGGACTGCTCGGTTGCCTCAGCGCGCTGCTCGTCACCGCCGGCTTCTTCTGGACCCTGATGGCGGGCGGCTGGACGCTGGGCGCGGACGTCGGGGTGGGGTCGCCCTTGCACACGACCTACCTTCAGGCCACCACGATGAGCTTCCTCGGCATCGTCGCCTGCCAGGTCGGCACCGCGTTCGCGGCCCGGACCGAGCACGCGTCGCTCGCGTCGATCGGCGTGCTGTCCAACCGGCTCCTGCTGTGGGGCATCACCTTCGAGCTGGTGTTCGCGGCCGCCATCGTCGGCCTGCCGTGGGTCAGCACCGGGCTCGGCATGGCCTGCCCGCCGGTCGCGCAGCTCGCGGTGCTGCCGCTGTTCCCGCTCGTCGTCTGGGGAGCCGACGAGCTCGTCCGGTGGGGTCGGCGCCGTCGGGCAGCACGACCCGGCCCGGCCGTCTGAGCCACGGCCTACGCCGTCGCGCAAGTCAGGGCAGATCACCGCAGGTCAGGTCAGGTGGCTTACTCCCACTCGATGGTGCCCGGGGGCTTGCTGGTGATGTCGAGGACGACGCGGTTGACCTCGCGGACCTCGTTGGTGATCCGGGTCGAGATCCTCGCGAGGACGTCGTAGGGCAGGCGCGACCAGTCGGCGGTCATGGCGTCCTCGCTCGAGACCGGGCGCAGGACGATCGGGTGGCCGTAGGTGCGGCCGTCGCCCTGCACGCCGACCGAGCGGACGTCGGCGAGGAGCACGACGGGGAGCTGCCAGATCGAGGAGTCGAGGCCGGCGGCCGCGGTCTCCTCACGGACGATCGCGTCGGCCTCGCGCAGGATGGCGAGACGCTCGCGCGACACGGCGCCGACGATGCGGATGGCGAGACCCGGGCCGGGGAACGGGTGGCGCATCACCATCGCGGTCGGCAGGCCGAGCTCGGCGCCGACGGCGCGGACCTCGTCCTTGAACAGCGCGCGCAGCGGCTCGACGAGGGAGAACTGCAGGTCGTCGGGAAGGCCGCCGACGTTGTGGTGGCTCTTGATGTTGGCGGTGCCGGTGCCGCCGCCGGACTCGACGACGTCGGGGTAGAGCGTGCCCTGCACGAGGAACTCCACCTGCTGCCCGTGGGCGCCTGCCTCCTCGACCACCTCGCGTGCCGCATCCTCGAACACCCGGATGAACAGACGGCCGATGATCTTGCGCTTCTCCTCCGGGTCGGTGACGCCGTCGAGCTTGCGGAGGAATCGCTCGGAGGCGTCGACGACCTTGAGCCGGATGCCGGTCGCGGCGACGTAGTCGGTCTCGACCTGCTCGCGCTCGCCCTTGCGCAGCAGCCCGTGGTCGACGAAGACGCACGTGAGGTTGTCGCCCACGGCCTTGTGCACCAGGGCCGCGGCGACCGCGGAGTCGACGCCGCCGGACAGGCCGCAGATCACGAGCTTGTCGCCGACCTGGGCGCGGATCGACTCGACCTGCTCCTCGATCACGCTCTCCGACGTCCACGTCGGCTGGATGCCGGCGACGTCGTGCAGGAAGTGCTCGAGCACCTGCTGGCCGTGCTCGGAGTGCAGCACCTCGGGGTGGAACTGCACGCCGGCGAGCCGACGGGCGCGGTCCTCGAACGCCGCGACCGGCGCGCCGTCGGTGACGGCGACGACCCGGAAGCCCTCGGGTGCACTGTGGACGGCGTCGCCGTGCGACATCCACACCGACTGCTCGCGCGGCGTGCCGTGGAAGATCGCCGACAGCGGGTCGGTCACCCGCAGCTCGGTGCGGCCGAACTCCGAGAGCCCGGTCTGCCTGACCTCGCCGCCGAGGGCGGCGGCCATGGCCTGGAAGCCGTAGCAGATCCCGAAGGTCGGGACACCCGTGGTGAACAGCGCGGGATCGACCTGCGGCGCGCCCTCGGCGTAGACCGAGGAGGGGCCGCCGGACAGGATCACGGCCACCGGGTCCTTCGCCAGCATCTCCTCGACGGGCATGGTCGAGGGGACGATCTCGCTGTAGACCCGGGCCTCGCGCACGCGGCGCGCGATGAGCTGCGCGTACTGCGCCCCGAAGTCGACGACGAGGACGGGGCGGTGCGTGGGGGTGGTCAACGAGGATCACGGGCCCTTCGTACGACGGATGAGCCCTGATCGTATCCGGCGCGGTGGTGCCGTCCGACGGGTGCGACGGCGGGCCTCACCCCACCGTCGACGAGCCGGTCGACGACACGATCATCAGAATCACGAACAGCACGATGCCCGCCGAGATGACCAGGCCGATGGCACCCATGATGATGCCCGCGAGGGCCATCCCGTCGCCCTGCTGCCCCGTCTCGCGCACCTGGCGCCGGGCCTTGACCCCGAGGACGACGGCCAGCACCGGGGCGATGAAGAACGTGTAGCCGCACGAGATGAGCCCGATGATCCCGAGCACGAGAGACGCGATCGCCATGCCGTTGGTGCTCCGCGGGGCGGCGTAGCCCTGCGGGTAGTACGCCGGGGCGGTGCCGTACGCCGGAGCCGCGCCGTAGGCCGGCGGAGGCGGCTGGCTCCCCGCGGTGGGCGGCGTCGTCAGCGCGGACGGAGGCGGCGGGGGCGCGCCGTAGCCGGGCGGCGGAGGAGGCGGTGTGCCGTACGCCGGGCCTGCGGGCGGGGGCGGCGGGACGAATCCCTCGGGCGGCGGGGCGAACGGGTTGTCCCCGGGCGGCGGGGTCGGGAAGCTCATGGGTCACCTCGGGTCGCGCAGCAGCCGACCATCACGGGCGGCGGCTCCGACGCTATCGCCTCGCCGGGCCCGGGCGGCGGGCGAAACGGCGGCGACCGCGGGGCCCCGGCGGGCCTAGTCTCGACGGGCCATGTCCCTCGCCCGCCTCCCCTTCCCCGACCCGGGGACACCCGACCTTCGCTCGACCGCCGCCTACCTGCGGTGGATGGCGCGGGCGCAGTGGCGCACCCTGGCGCTCGGCATCACGTGGGGCGTGCTCTGGATGGGCACGATGGCCGCTGTGCCCGCGGGCATCGGCGCCGGGGTGCAGGCGGCGTCCGAGGGCGACCAGGCCGGGGTCGGGCGTGCCGTCGCGATCATCGCGGTGCTCACCACGGTGTCGGCCACGACCGGGATCCTTCGCCACCGGATGGCCGTCACGAACTGGATCACCGCCTCCAGCCGCACCCAGCAGCTGGTCACGCGCCATGCGGCGCACCTCGGCCACGAGCTGCGCCGGACCGTCGCGACGGGTGAGGTGGTCGCGGTCACGAGCAGCGACGTCGAGAAGATCGGCGGCGCCTTCGACGTGCTCGCCCGGTTCGCCGGCGCGGTCGTCGCCTTCCTCGCCGTCGTCGTCGTGCTGATGCGGTCCTCGGTGCTCATCGGCATCGTGGTCCTCGTCGGCATCCCGCTGCTGGCTCTCGCCGTCGGCCCGCTGATCAAACCGCTGGAGCGCGCCGAGTCCGCTCAGCGCCACCGCCTCGGTCGCGCGACCGAGCTCGCCTCCGACACGGTCGCGGGGCTGCGTGTGCTGCGCGGCATCGGCGGCGAGGACCTGTTCCTGCGCCGCTTCCGCGCCGCGTCGCAGGAGGTGCGCGCGGCGGCGGTCGACGTCGCCCGCGTGCGCTCCCTGCTCGACGCCGAGCAGGTGGCGCTGCCCGGCCTGTTCGTCGTGCTGGTCACCTGGATCGGCGCGCACCTCACCCTGACCGGCACGCTCACGGTCGGACAGCTCGTGGCGTTCTACGGCTACTCCGCGTTCCTGCTCATCCCGCTGCGCACGTTCGTCGAGGCCGCGCAGCGCTGGACGAGGGCGTACGTCGGAGCCGGTCGCGTCGTCCGCGTGCTGCGGCTCGAGCGCAGCGACGTCGCCACGTCGCACGGCACGACAGCCGTCCCCGCGGACGCCGCGCTGCACGACCCGGTCTCGGGCCTCACGGTCGAGCCGGGCACCTTCACGGCGGTCGTCTGCGCGGAGCAGGTCACCGCCGACGAGATCGCGCTGCGCCTCGCCGGGCTCGACGAGGGTGGCGCCGCGGTGACGGTCGGCGGCGTGGCGCTCGGCCACGTGTCGCGTGCCGGCGTCCGCGCGACGATCCTCACCCAGGACAAGGACCCGGTGCTCCTGTCCGGCACCCTCGCGGAGTTGCTCGACGTGCCCCGGTCGGGTCGCGTCTCCGTGTCGGACGCCGTCGAGACCGCATCGGCGTACGACGTCCTCGACGCGCTCGTCGACGGCTCGCCCGACGTGAGCGACCCGATGCGCGCGCGGATCACCGAGCGCGGCCGGTCGCTGTCCGGCGGGCAGCGCCAACGGCTCGCGCTCGCCCGCTCGCTGATCGTGGACCCGCCGGTGCTCGTGCTCGACGAGCCGACGAGCGCCGTCGACTCGCACACCGAGGCGCGCATCGCGGCAGCGCTGCGCGATGCCCGGGCCGGACGTACGACCGTGGTCCTCACCAGCTCGCCGCTGATGCTCGACCGCGCCGACGTCGTCGTGCTCGTCGTCGACGGCGTCGTCGCCGCGACCGGCCGGCACCGCGCCCTGCTGCGCGACGACGCGACCTACCGCGCCGTCGTCACGCGCGAGGAGGTGACCACGCCGTGAGGCCGCCCGAGGACGCGATCGCCGCGTCGACCCAGACCGGTCAGTCGCTCCCGGTCGCGAGCCAGGAGACGGTGTCGGCCTACACGCGCGTGCTCCTGCGCCGGCACCGCAGGGCGTTCGCCGTCGTGATCGCGCTGCACTCGGTCGCCGCCGTAGCCAGTCTCGCCGGACCGATCGTGCTGGGCGGTCTCGTCGAGAGCCTCACCAACGGCACGACCGCGGAGCTGATCGACAAGGCCGCGCTGGTGTTCCTCGGTGCGCTCGTCGTGCAGACGGTGTTCACCCGCGTCACGAGGCTCAAGGCCGGAGTCCTCGGCGAGGAGGTGCTCGCCGACCTGCGCGAGGACTTCCTGACCCGTGCCGTCTCGCTGCCCACCGGAGTCGTCGAGCGCGCGGGCACCGGCGACCTCGTGTCGCGCACCACGACCGACATCGACCGGCTCAACCGCTCGGTGCGCGAGGCCGTCCCCGAGATCACCATCGCGCTCGTCACCGGCGTGCTGGTGTTCGGCGCGCTCATTGTCACGGTGCCGCTGCTCGCCCTGCCCTGGCTGCTCGCCGTGCCGCCGATCTGGATCTCGTCGCGGTGGTACTTCCGCCGCGCGCCGCAGTCCTACCGGGCGGAGTCGTCGACCTACGCCGGGGTCAGCGCCTCGGTCGCCGAGACCGTCGACGCCGGCCAGACCGTCGAGCTCTACCGCCTCGAGGAGCAGCGGGTCCGGGTCACCGACGACCGCATCCGGCGGTGGATCTCCTGGGAGCGCTACACCCTCTGGCTGCGCTGCACGTGGTTCCCGTTCATCGAGATGGGCTACGTCCTGCCGCTGCTCGGCGTGCTGGCCTTCGGCGGCTGGCTCGTCGGCCACGGGTCGATCACCGTCGGCGCCCTGACCACCGGCCTGCTCTACACGCAGATGCTCACCGACCCGGTCGACCAGGTGCTCATGTGGTACGACGAGCTGCAGGTCGGCCAGGCCTCGCTGGCGCGACTCGTCGGCGTGCAGGAGGTGCCCGACCCCGAGACCGACCCGACGCTCGAGCCGGTCGATGACCGGATCGTCGTCGACGGCGTGCGCTTCGGCTACCGCGCCGGGCGCGACGTGCTGCACGGGATCAACCTCGACGTGGCGCCGGGCGAGCGCCTCGCGCTCGTGGGTCCGTCGGGCGCCGGCAAGTCCACGCTCGGGCGGCTCATGGCCGGCATCTACGCGCCGCGCACCGGCACCGTCGAGATGGGCGGCGCGGCGCTGTCGCTCATGCCGACGGAGAAGGTCCGCACCCAGGTCGCGCTCGTGAACCAGGAGCACCACGTCTTCGTCGGAACGCTGCGCGACAACCTGCTGCTCGCCAAGCCTCACGCCGACGACGCCGAGCTCACCGCGGCGCTCGAGTCGGTCGACGCGACGCCGTGGGTCGAGACGCTCCCCGCCGGCCTGGACACCGAGGTCGGGACCGGCGGGCACGGGCTCGCGCCCGGACAGTCGCAGCAGGTCGCGCTCGCACGGCTGATCCTCGCCGACCCGCACACGCTCGTCCTCGACGAGGCGACCTCGCTGCTCGACCCCCGCGCGGCACGGCACCTCGAGCGCTCGCTCAACGCCGTCCTCGCAGGCCGGACGGTCATCGCGATCGCGCACCGGCTGCACACGGCGTACGACGCCGACCGGATCGCCGTCGTCGAGGACGGTCGGATCAGCGAGCTCGGCAGCCACGACGAGCTCGTCGCCGCCGACGGCGCCTACGCCGCCCTCTGGCGCAGCTGGCGCGACGCCGACTAGGGCGTGTCTCCGAAGTTGAGCGGTGCTTGGCCTGAATGATTCGGCTATGACGCGGACTGCTGTTCTCAGCGATGAGATGTGGGCTCGGATCGAGCCGGTGCTGCCGCCGGTGAAGGGCGCGATGGGTCGCCCGATGGTCGATCA
>JADGOZ010000132.1 GCA_017882705.1 Candidatus Nanopelagicales bacterium
CATCTCGCTCCTTCTCATCCGACCCCGCCGCTTCGGCTCCGCCTCGGCCACCGGCCGGGTCGTGACCACGGCTGGGCTCATTGTCCTAGCGGCAGGGCTGGTCGAACTTCTCGTAGGGACGACCACCTACGCGAGGTCGAGCGGCTTGTCGCTGACGACGACGACGTTCGTCAACACGAAAGACGTCTGGGATGCCGCTGCTGGACTGCTCGCGGCCGTCCTGATAGTGCTCGTCCATGTCCGACTCTCCCGTCGGGACGTCGAGGGATCGCCGGAGCCCAGCCCCGCTCTGCGTTGACGCCTATGTGCCGATAGAGCTCGCACGCCCGCGGCAGGTCTGGTCACGGTCGTCCTCACTTCTGTTGTCCTCTGGCGCCCGCTTCGCCACAGTGGCCTGGTGAGTCAGCGTGCGGTGATCGAGGCAGCGTGGGGTGCCGTCTCGTCGTCGGTGTCGCGTCGCGACCCGGCCGCGGCGGCTGCGGCCGTCCCGGCGGCCGTACACGAGGGATTGCTGCAGACCGCCGGCCCGGCCGCGCTGCTGGCCTTGCAGTCGAGCCCAGCTGGGCGAGAGGTCGAGGCGCTGCTCGACGGGTTGCGGGAACGGGACTGGCCCGGAGACGACGTCCTGATCGAGCTTCTCACCGCCGCCGCGAAAGGCACTGAGACCGGTCGCGGCCAGCTCCCGGTCGAGCTCGAGATGCTCGGCGACGTCCTCAACGACCAACGGGGTGGCTACCTCGACCTGACCACCGGAACGGTCTGGCCGGCCGAGCTGGTCGATGACGGCCAGGTCGAAGGCCTCGAACCTTTCGAGGACGCGGACCCCGAGCTGTGGCTGGACGTGCCCCGGGAGGGTAGCCGCGACGCATACCGCGACATGGCGGACTTCACCGCCGAGCTGACCGACGAGCGGGTCCGTGGCGACCTAGCCGCGGCCCTGGAGGGCAAGGGCGCCTTCCGCCGCTTCCAGGACGCCCTGAACCGGCACGAGACCTACCGGGTCCACTGGCGGGTGTTCTCCACCGAGCGCCGCTCCGGAAGGGCCCGAGCCTGGCTCGCCGACCAGGGCTACGACGCCGTCCCCTGACCCGATCCTTCGGTCTGAGTCGAAGGCTGCACCCGTCTTGCACCGAGTGGTCGGGCGTCGCCGCAGTCGAGGAAGTTACAGCGGAGACTCCTCTGGCTCCTGCGGATGGGACTGCGCTCGCAGCCGCGTCCCAGGGGAGCTCCAACACAGCTGCTCGGAGAGAACCGGGCAGCAGCGACGGCTCATCCGCCCGGACGCGACGCTCAGGGCAAAGCTCGTCCGCGGCGCGACGCATGCCAGCTGGCGTAGTGCGGAGGATTCGCTGCCGTCGATCGCCGACGAGTCTCGTCTGTGGCCATGCCGCTCGATGAGCGTCGCCCTGCCGACTGTGAGCTCAGCCGCGGAGAGCAACAGCGAGCACTTGCCGGCCGCCGTGTCCGTCACGCGGCTCCGGGTCCGGACGTCTTCGTCCCCGTAAGCCTCGGCGCCGAGCCGCCACCTCTCACGTGACCTGTCTCGGGGCGACGAACAACGGCACGTCCGCGAGACGACCTGTCACGGCCGTGCGAGGTGGAATCCGGATTTCGGTCGAGCCAGGTCGCGTCAGGTGAGCTCGGAATCGGACATGTCACGCGAGCCGGGATTTCGCCTTCGGGGCGCACACCTCCTAGTGAGCGTTGACGAAGGAGGACAGCCGATGGAGGCGTTGCTGACGACGGCCGAGGTAGCCGCGCTGCTGCGAGTCGCGCCCGAGACCCTGCGCTACTGGCGGTGGAAGCGCCTGGGCCCGAGGAGCATCCGACTGGGTGGCCGGGTGGTGTATCGAGTCTCCGCCGTCGAGCAGTGGGTCGAGCAGCAGGCGACCCTGGCCGACCGAGACCGCTGAGGTGGCAAGCCTCGCGCGACGCCCGGATGGCAAGTGGCGGGCCCGCTACCGCGATGACGACGGCAAGGAGATCTCGCGACACTTCGGTCGCAGGGTCGACGCGCAGAGGTGGCTGGACGAGATCCGGGCCACTCAGCTCGCCGGCACGTACGTCGACCCGGCGCTGGGCCGCCAGACGTTCCAGGAGTTTGCCGAGACCTGGCGCGCTGCACAGCCACACCGGCCCACGACCCGTAAGAACGTCGCCCAGCACCTGAACCGCTACGTCTACGACACCCTGGGCGACCGCCCGCTGGCCGCCGTTCGCCCGAGCGAGGTGCAGGCCTGGGCCACCGCCGTGTCGTTGCGTCTGGCGCCCAGCACGGTCCGCACGGTCGCGAGCACAGTCAAGGCCGTGTTCGCGGCTGCCGTCCGTGACCGGATCATCGTGTTCAACCCGTGCGACGGCCTGGTCCTCCCGCAGCTGCCTCGACGCCGTGTCGAGCCGCTCACGATCGACCAGGTGCAAGCCATCTACGGGGCCGTCCCCGACCAGTACCGCGCCCTGATCGCCGTCGCGGTCGGCACCGGGCTGCGCTCAGGCGAGCTGTTCGGGCTCCAGCTGCACCACATCGACTTCGCCGCCCGCACCCTGACCGTCGACCAGCAGGTGCAGCAGCTCGCCGGAAGCTCCGTCTACGTCGGCCCGCCGAAGACGCCGTCGTCGTACCGCACGGTGCCGCTCCCACAGCTGGTCGTCGACGAGCTGACCGCGCACGTCCGCCGCTACCCGCCCGACCCCGACGGGTTCCTCTTCACGTCGCCGAACGGCGGACCGATCGTCAGGACGTCGTTCAACCACGCAGCCTGGCAGCCAGCCGCAGCCGCCGCGAGGCTCCCCAAAGGCGTCGGAATGCACGCCCTGCGCCACTTCTACGCCAGCGCCCTGATCCGTTCCGGGCTGTCCGTGCGCGTCGTCTCCGAGCGTCTGGGGCACTCCAATGCCGCGATGACCCTGAACGTCTACGCCCACCTCTGGCCCGACGACGAGGACCGCACACGCCAGGCCATCGATCGCCTCTTCGCCCCGCCGCCGACCCCGGTGGTGCCGGCGTCCTCGCCCTACCGGGCGCCCCAGCGAGCGCCCTACGGCGAGCGCCCCTACGACTACGGCCCGCGCTCGACCCGCCGGGACGGACTCAGCCGCTGACCTGTTCGCAGACATGTCCACGCACGAGAGCACCCACGACCACGGCGCCGCGTGCGGACCAAATGCGGACTAAATGATCATGACCCCAGCATCACCGCAGGTCAGAGGCCATGCGACGAGCCCGTCAGACGTTGAAGCGGAACTCCACGACGTCGCCGTCGGCCATCACGTAGTCCTTGCCCTCCATGCGGGCCTTGCCCTTCGCGCGCGCCTCGGCGACGGAGCCGCAGGCGACGAGGTCCGCGAACGAGATGACCTCGGCCTTGATGAAGCCCTTCTGGAAGTCGGTGTGGATCACACCGGCCGCCTCGGGAGCCGTGGCTCCCTTGCGGATCGTCCAGGCGCGCGACTCCTTGGGACCCGCGGTGAGATAGGTCTGCAGGCCGAGCGTGTCGAACGCGACGCGGGCGAGCGTGGTGAGGCCCGACTCGTGCAGTCCGATCGACTCGAGCAGCTCGAGCGCCTCGTCGTCGTCGAGCTCGGTGAGGTCGGACTCGGTCTTCGCGTCGAGGAAGACAGCCTCGGCCGGTGCCACGAGCGCGCGCATCTCGTCCATCAGCTCGGTGTTCGACAGCTCGTCGGCGTCGACGTTGAAGACGTAGAGGAACGGCTTCGCGGTGAGCAGGAAGAGCTCCCTCAGCGGTGCGCTGTCGAGACCCGACGCGAAGATCGTGGTGCCGCCCGAGAGGACGTCGTAGGCCTTCTTCGCGGCCTCGAGGTTCTCGACGCGGTCCTTGTTCAGGCGCGCCTCCTTCTCGAGACGCGGCAGCGCCTTCTCGACGGTCTGGAGGTCGGCGAGGATCAGCTCGGTGTTGATGATCTCCATGTCGTCCTTGGGATCGACCTTCCCCTCGACGTGCACGACGTCGGGGTCGGTGAACACGCGGATGACCTGGCAGATCGCATCGCTCTCACGGATGTTGGCGAGGAACTTGTTGCCCAGCCCGGCACCCTCGCTGGCACCCTTGACGATGCCGGCGATGTCGACGAACGACACCGACGCCGGCAACTGGCGCTCCGATCCGAAGACGCCGGCGAGGACCGCGAGCCGAGGGTCGGGGACGCCGACGACACCGACGTTGGGCTCGATCGTCGCGAACGGGTAGTTCGCCGCGAGCACGTCGTTCTTGGTCAGGGCGTTGAACAGCGTCGACTTGCCCACGTTGGGGAGACCGACGATGCCGATGGTGAGAGCCACGGGGCAGGAGTCTAGGTGCCCGGGGCGGGTGGTCCCGACCGCGACGTCGTGCGCCGCATGCTGCTTCCCCCGCTGAATCTGCGGTTTCCGAGCCCGAATCCGCGGATCGGGGCAGTGGAGCCGGCTTCCGGAGCCGCGCACGAGTCGGCGATCCCGACCATGAGGACGGCTCGGGGGACGTGGAGCTAGCGCCGGGACTCGCGCCAGGCCATCCACGCGAGCCCGGCGCCCACCGCGGTGACCCGGGCGGGCTGCGTCGAGGAGGCCCACACCGCTCGCCGCGGTGCGTCCGACGCAGGGACGTTCTGACACCGTTGCAGGACAAGCCTTCGGCTACGCCAGGGTGCCGATCGCGTACGCCGCCATCGCGTCGCGGACATACTCGGCGAGGCCGGGACGGACGGCGTCGTACCGAGCGTGGAAGTCGGGACTGTCCACGTACAGGTCGCCGAGGCCGGCGAACGCCTCGGCGCTCGGTGTCCAGAACTGGCAGACCCAGGCGTAGTGGCCGGCCGTGACCTGCTGCGCGCGCGGGTCGTCGGGCGCGACACCGGCGTCGAGCAGCGCGGAGTACTCCGCGTCGCGCGCGGCCAGGTCGGCCTGGATGCGTACGGCGTCGGCCTTGGTCATCGCGCCGACGCGGCGCCAGGACTCGTCGATCTTCTCCTGCGCGTCGGGGCCGAAGCGGTCGACCAGCTCGGCCTCGTACTGGCGCTGCTTGTCGGCGTCGAAACCGTCGAAGAGCTCCTCGGGTCCCATGTGATCGCCTCCTTCTCTCATCTCGATCGTGCGGCGTACCGTGGCGGCGAGCCGGTCGAGCCGGTCGCGCTCCGCGAGCAGCGCCGAGTGGTGCTCGCGCAGGACGGCCGTGCGATCGGACGTCCCGTCGAGGATCCGGCGTATCGCGTCGAGCGGGAGGCCGAGCTCGCGGAGCAGGAGGACCTCCTGCAGCCGCAGGAGCGCCTCCTCGTCGTAGTAGCGGTAGCCGTTGGCCCCGACGTACGCCGGGGGCACGAGACCGACGTCGTCGTAGTGCCGCAGCGTGCGCGAGGAGACTCCCGCGTGCCGCGCGACCTCGACGATGGACCAGCTCATGACCACGACGGTAGAGGTTGACGTTGCGTCAAGGTCAACCTGGTCATGTCGGACCCGGCGAGGAGGGTGCGACCCATGAGCGATCTTCTTCCCCTGGTCGTGGGTCTCGTGCTCGGCCTCCTCATCGGCTCGGGCACGGTCCTCGTGGTGATCCGCGCCACTCGGAACGACGCCGCGCTGCCGAGCCTCGCGGCGGAGCGGGCCGCCGTCGACGCCCTCGTGCGCCCGGTCAACCTGACCCTCGCGCGGGTCTCCGACGACCTCGCGCGGGCCGAGCGCGAGCGGGCGTCGGCGCACGCTCAGCTGCAGGAGCAGATCCGGCTGACCGCGCTGGGCACCGACTCGCTGCGCGACCAGACAGGTCGTCTCGTCACCGCGCTGCGGCGCTCCGAGGTGCGCGGCCGGTGGGGCGAGGTGCAGCTGCGCCGGCTCGTCGAGTCCTCCGGGCTGCTGCCCCACGTGCACTTCGACGAGCAGTCGAGCAGCCGCGACCCCGACGACGCCGCGGACCTGCTGCGACCCGACCTCGTCGTCCACCTGTCCGACGACCGCGACATCGTCGTCGACGCGAAGGTCCCGCTGTCGTCCTACCTCGACGCCGCCGAGGCGCCTGACGACGCGACCGCGCGCGTCCTGCTCGCCCGGCACGCCGGCGAGGTCATGGCACACGTGGATCGCCTGTCCTCCAAGGCGTACTGGACGCGCTACGAGTCGCCGGCGTTCGTGGTGCTGTTCCTGCCGGCCGAGTCGTTCCTGTCCTCCGCGCTCGAGGTGCGGCCCGACCTGCTCGAGTACGCCTTCGCCCGCGACGTCGTCATCGCCACGCCGACCACGCTGCTCGCACTGCTCCGCACCGTCGCGCACACATGGCGCCAGGAGTCCGCGGCCGGCAACGCCCGCGAGGTGCAGCGCCTGGCCCGCGAGCTGCACGGCCGGCTCGCCACCCTCGGCGCGCACCTCGGCAAGCTCGGCTCGGCGCTCGACAGCGCCGTCGGGGCCTACAACGGGACCGTCGGCTCGCTCGAGTCACGGGTCCTCGTCAGCGCCCGACGGCTCGCCACCCTGGGGGTGGTCGAGGCGGTCGACGACCCCGACTCCGGGCTGCCGAGCCCGCGTCTGGTGACGACCACGACCCGCCCGGTGTCGGCCGCGGAGCTCGTCGCGGCGGTCGACGGCGACCTCGCCGAACTGGCGCCCGCCGTGCCGATCGTCGGGCCCGACCCCGGTGTCACGTACGGTTAGCCCTCGTGAGCAGCGATCACGGCCCCGGCGCGCCGTCCTTCGGCGACCTCTTCGAGGACCCGGACTCCCCTTTCGCCGAGCCCGCGACCGCCGTGGCACCCGCGCAGCCCGCTGCCGTGGCACCCGAGCCGCTCGTCGCCGCCCCGGACGACGAGGCCGCCGACCGCGTCGCCCACGACCTCGACCACGAGTCGGCCGAGGCGTCCCACCTCGTCGCTGGCTTCGAGCCCGCTGAGGACGACGACCCGGTCGTCGTCGTGCCGCCGGCGCAGGACGAGCCGGTCGACATCGCTCCCGTCGTGGTCGCGGCCGCCGCGGCGGGCGGCGTGTCCGTCCCCGCCTCCCCGTGGGACGGCACCGTCGACCGCTCGGTCTCCTCGGCTCCCGCGGGCCGGGTCGACACCGGTCGGCTCTACCGCTCGGCCGGCGCGGAGGGCCCCGCGACCCTCGACGCGATCCCGGCCATCGACCCCTCCCGCGCCCCGGCCCGTCGCGCCGACCTCATCGACGACGAGAAACCCGCACCCGTCCGGTCCGGGCAGCCCGGACTCACCTACTCCGGTGTCGTCGTCATCGTCGTCGGGGTCACGGTCCTCGTCGCGATCGCCGAGGCGCTGCTGCGCAACGAGATCGGCGTGCTGACGGGTGTCGCCCTGCTGGCGTCGTCGGTCTACTGCGCGCTCGTCGTGCGACGTGCCGACATCTGGGCCGCCGTCGTCATCCCGCCGCTGGCGTTCCTCATCGCGCTGCTCACTGCCGGGCAGCTGACGATCCGCGGCAAGACCGGCGGCCTGCTCGTCCGCGAGGGTGCGCTGCTGTTCGTCTCGCTCGCCACCAACGCCCCGTGGATCCTCGGCACGACCCTGGTGTGCCTCGTGATCGTGCTCGTGCGGCGACGCCGCGCGCAGTCGGCGTAACCCTCGCTGCCCCGGGCTCACCGGCAGTTCGGCCCGACCGGTCGGCTCAGCCCTTCGCCGCGGCCTTGAGGTCGCGACGCAGCTCCGGGGGCAGGGCGAAGGTCAGGTGCTCCTCGGCGGTGAGGACCTCCTCGACGTCGGCGAAGCCCCGCTCGGCGAGCCAGTCGAGGACGCCGTGCACGAGGTCCTCCGGCACCGAGGCGCCGCTCGTGAGCCCGACGGTGCTCGCGCCCTCGAACCACGCGTCCTGCAGCTCGCCGGCGTTGTCGACGCGGAAGGACGACGACGCCCCCGCCTCGAGCCCGACCTCGACGAGGCGCACCGAATTCGAGGAGTTGCCGCTCCCGACGACGATGAGCACGTCACAGCGCGGCGCGATGTCCTTGACCGCGAGCTGGCGGTTCTGGGTGGCGTAGCAGATGTCGTCGCTCGGCGGGCTCACGAGCAGCGGGAGGCGCAGACGCAACCGGTCGACGGTCTCGATCGTCTCGTCGACCGAGAGCGTGGTCTGCGAGAGCCAGACCACCTTCTCGTCCGGGCCGATCTCGACCTCGTCGGCGTGCGAGGGGCCGTCGACGAGGGTGATCGCCTCCGGCGCCTCTCCCGTGGTGCCGACGACCTCCTCGTGGCCCTCGTGGCCGATGAGCAGGATGCGGTAGCCCTCGTCGGCGAAGCGGCGCGCCTCGTGGTGCACCTTGGTCACGAGCGGGCAGGTGGCGTCGATCGTGCGCAGGTTGCGGGGCGCCGCCTCCTCGTGGACCGAGGGCGCCACGCCGTGGGCGCTGAACACGACGATCGCACCCTCGGGCACCTCGTCGGTCTCCTCGACGAAGATCGCGCCGCGCTCCTCGAGCGTGTGCACGACGTGCTGGTTGTGCACGATCTGCTTGCGCACGTAGACGGGTGCGCCGTAGAGGTCGAGGGCCTTCTCCACCGTGACCACCGCGCGGTCGACCCCGGCGCAGTAGCCGCGCGGGGCGGCGAGCAGCACCTTCTTGCCACCGCTGGCAGGGGCCGGGGCGGTCGCGGTGCTCTCGGAGTCGGTCACCGGTCCATCGTAAGCGGGGTCGGGACGGTCGGCCTCCTCTCGTAGGCTCCGCCCGTGGCACTCGACTCCTCCCCGGAGAACCCGGCAGCGGTCCGCACGATCGCGCGCGCCGTCGAGGGCTGGATCGCGAAGCTCGGGCCGGTGTGGGTGGAGGGCCAGGTCGCGCAGCTCACGCGCCGACCGGGCGCTCGCCTGGTGTTCCTGACCCTGCGCGACACCGAGGCCGACATGTCGGTCACCGTCACCTGCCTCCCGCACGTCGTCGAGGCGTGCGTGCCCCCGCTCGCCGAGGGCCAGCGCGTCGTGATCCACGCCAAGCCGGAGTTCTACGCCGGTCGCGGCACGCTGTCGTTCCGGGCCGCCGAGATCAGGCCGGTCGGCCTCGGCGAGCTGCTCGCGGCCCTCGAGCAGCGCAAGAACCTGCTCGCCGCGGAGGGCCTCTTCGACCCCGCGCGCAAGAAGCCGCTGCCGTTCCTGCCGCGCGTGGTGGGCCTCGTCTGCGGGCGCGGCTCCGACGCCGAGCGCGACGTCGTCGAGAACGCACGCCGCCGCTGGCCCGGCGTGGTCTTCGAGACGCGCGAGGTGGCCGTGCAGGGCGTGAAGGCGGTGAGCGAGGTCACGGCCGCGGTGCGCGAGCTCGATCGGCTCCCGCACGTCGACGTCATCGTCGTCACTCGCGGCGGCGGCTCGGTCGAGGATCTTCTGCCGTTCTCCGACGAGGGCCTCGTCCGCGCCGTGGCCGCGTGCCTCACGCCGGTCGTGTCGGCGATCGGGCACGAGAAGGACTCGCCGATCCTCGATCTCGTCGCCGACGTGCGGGCGTCCACGCCGACCGACGCCGCGCGCAAGGTCGTGCCGGACATGGTCGAGGAGATGCGCGGCGTGCAGGACCTCCGCTCCCGGGCCACCCGGGCGATCCGCGGCCGGCTCGACCGCGACTCCGCGTGGCTCGACGCGGCGCGGCACCGCCCGGTGCTCGCCGAGCCGATGGTCCTCGTGACCGGGCGGGAGAGCGACGTACGCCTCATGCTCGAGCGCTCGCGCCGCGCCCTCGACTCCCGGCTGGCCCGCGCGGCCGACGATGTCGCCCACGTCCGGGCGCGGGTGCGTGCACTGTCGCCCGCGGCGACCCTCGACCGCGGATACGCCGTGGTGCAGGACGATTCCGGTGCGGTCGTCCGGGTGGCCGCCGACGTGGGCGACGGCGCGCTCGTCCGGGTGCGCGTCAGCGAGGGCGAGTTCCGCGCCCGACGGGAGCCCTAGGGTGGAGACGTGACCGCGACCCCGGAGAAGCCGACCTTCGAGCAGGCGCGCGACGAGCTCACCGACGTCGTACGCCGCCTCGAGGCGGGCGGCACGACGCTCGAGGAGTCCCTCGCGCTCTGGGAGCGCGGCGAGACGCTCGCGACGATCTGCCAGGAGTGGCTCGACTCCGCGCGCACCCGGCTCGACGCCGCACGCGGCCCCGCGACCGCCGAGGACTGACCAGGCGACGTCGCCGCTCAGCCCGCGACGAGGGAGTCCGCGAAGGTCGTGAGGTCCGCCCAGCTCGCGCCGCCCGACACGACGTAGGTGGCGCCGTCGGCCTGACGCACGAAGGCCCGACGCTTGCCGTCGGAGGTCTCGAGCTTCTGCCAGGTCGCGCCGTCGATCTGCGCGCTTCCCACCGGTTGCGCGTCGACGGTCACCTCGCGCACGAAGGTGAGCTCCTTCGTCGCCGACTGGTCGATCGCGGCCGACGTCGTCGACGGCGTGAGCCAGCCGAGGTGCACGACGTCCTGGCCGTCGCCCGCGGTGGAGATCCGGGCGTTCGTGCAGCGCCACGTCGACGGCAGACCCACGGGAGCCAGGACGGGCCAGGTCTCGGCGGCGCGGGCGCCCTCGACCACCGAGGTCGGGTCGACGACGTGCACCGGGTCCGGTGCCGAGCGGTTCCACGGCGCGACGAGCAGCACGACGGCACCGCTCACCACGAGCATCGAGATGACCATGTCGCGCACGGTCTGGCGCAGCCGCTTGCTGGCCCGCTCCTCGCGCACCCGGGCGACCTCGGAGGGGTCGTCGTCGGTGCGCTCGGCCCAGTCCTCGGGGACCTCGAGCTCGTCGGCCGGCCCGGTCACCGGCTCGATCACCGTCGCGGGCGCGGGCGCGGGCTCGGGCGACTGCTCGCTCGTCGGGTCGGCGTCCACCCGCACATTGTGGGCGAGGTCGTCACCGTGCGCCGCGCCGGGTCAGTGCGAGCGCCGAGCCGTCTCCACGACGACCGCGGTCGACTTGACCGAGGCGACGGCGAGCACGCCGGGCTCCAGACCCAGCTCGTCGGCGGCCTCCCGCGTCATGAGGCTCACGATCCGGAACGGCCCGGCCTGGATCTCGACCTGCGCCATGACCCCGTCGCGCTCGACGTGGGTGACGAGGCCGGGCATCCGGTTGCGCGAGGAGCTCAGCAGCTCCGAGTCGACCGTGGGTGGCGTCGCGTGCTCGCGCGCGAACTCCGCGAGGTCGCGTCCGTTGAGCACCCAGCGACCGGCCGGGTCGCGCACGGCGGGCAGTCGACCCGCGTCGATCCAGCGACGGATGGTGTCGTCGCTGACCCCGAGGAGCGCGGCGGCCTCGGTCGCACGGAACTGCGTCATGGCTCGACCGTAACCACCGGATGCCGCCGGGGTAACCCCCTGATCCCCACGCTCGCGAGGCCGCCTGCCCCGTCGTCCGGGCGGGCGGTGCTCTCGTTACAGTCGGGGTCACATCCTCGATCCGGGAGCGAGCCCATGACCACCGAGACCGCCGCCGTCCCCGAGACCCCGGACCGCAACCTCGCCCTCGAGCTCGTCCGCGTCACCGAGGCCGCCGCGATGGCCGCCTCGCGCTGGGTCGGCTTCGGCGACAAGAACGGTGCCGACGGCGCCGCGGTGAACGCCATGCGCGCGCTCGTGCAGTCCGTGTCGATGCACGGCGTGGTCGTGATCGGCGAGGGCGAGAAGGACGACGCCCCGATGCTCTTCAACGGCGAGCACGTCGGTGACGGCAGCGGTCCGGAGGTCGACGTCGCCGTCGACCCGATCGATGGGACCACCTTGTGCGCCAAGGGGATGCCCAACGCGCTCTCGGTCCTGGCGGTCTCCGAGCGCGGCACGATGTTCGACCCCTCGGCCGTGTTCTACATGGAGAAGCTCGTCACCGGTGCGGCCGCGGCCGACGTCGTCGACATCAACGCGCCGATCGCCGACAACCTCGCCAAGATCGCCAAGGCGAAGTCCGAGCGCATCCAGGACCTGACCGTGATCATCCTCGACCGCCCGCGGCACGAGGGCATGGTCGCGGACATCCGCAGGGCCGGCGCCCGGATCAAGTTCATCACCGACGGCGACGTCGCGGGCGCCGTGATGGCGGCGCGCGACGGCACCGGCATCGACCTGCTCGTCGGCGTCGGCGGCACGCCCGAGGGCGTCATCACGGCCTGCGCGATGAAGTGCATGGGCGGCACGATCCAGGGCAAGCTCTGGCCGAAGGACCCGGAGGAGCGCCAGCGCGCGCTCGACGCCGGCCACGACCTCGACCGCGTCCTGTTCACCGACGACCTCGTCACCGGCGACAACGTCTTCTTCGTCGCGACCGGCGTCACCGACGGCGAGATGCTCGAGGGCGTACGGTTCCGCGGCGGCACGGCGACGACCCACTCGATCGTCATGCGCAGCAAGAGCGGCACGATCCGCGAGGTCAAGAGCGAGCAGGGGCTCGCGAAGCTGCGGACCTACGCGTCGGTCGACTTCGACTCGCACAGCTGACCGTCTTCGCTGTCAGCTCCCGATCTGCGGCGTACCGCCGGAGCCCTCGATCGGCTTGCGCCCCGACGACTTGACGTCGACGCCGCCCATGAGGATCAGGCCGGTGATGCGCAGCACCGGCGCGCCCGGCGGCGGCGTGTGCTTCGGCCCGGAGTGACCGCCCATCAGCGCCACGGCGTCGACGCGGACCTCGATGCCCTCGGGCACCGTGATCTCGATGCCGCCCATGAGGCAGAAGACCGTCATCGTGGTCTCCTGCGCGGTGAGGACCGCGTCGGTGAAGTCCATCTCCACGCCGCCCATGAACGCGACCGTGGTCATCGACGGAGGCGCGACCCAGCGGCCCTTGCGCTCGACGCCGGACATGATCGCCACCGCCGTGCCCTGGCCCTGATCCTCGCGCGACGGGTCGACCACCACGCCGCTGACTGGGACCGCGGGCACCGCGCCCTGGGTCACGGCGATCGCCTGGCCCACGCCCGGCACCGCCAGGACGCCAGGAGGCACGGGCAGGTCGTGGAGCACCGGCAGGAGCTCGGCGTACGTCGTGGCCCGATAGACCTCCGAGAGCCGTTCCTCGTGCTCGACCGGGGAGATCCGGCCCTCGGCGTACGCGTCGCGCAGGAGGCCGGCGACACGCTCGCGGTCGGCATCGGACGCGCGCAGGCGCAGGGCGTCGGCGACGGGGTCCGGCTGATCGGTCACGCGTCGAGGCTATCCTCCGCGGACCGCCGGCGAGCCGGTCGGTGTCCGGCCGGTCCGGCGCGGCACCGGAACTCATCGGTCCGCGCGGTTAGCGTGGCCAGGTGACTCTCACCCCACCCTCCGCGCCCGCGCTGCAGATGCGTGGCGTGGTCAAGACGTTCGGGGAGATCCGGGCCGTCGACGGCCTCGACCTCGACCTCACGCCCGGCACGTGTCTCGGGCTGCTCGGGCCGAACGGTGCGGGCAAGTCCACGACGATGCGCATGCTCACCGGTCAGGCCATCGCCGACGCGGGGAAGATCCGGGTGCTCGGGCACGACGTGCCGCGGGAGTCGAAGCAGGCACGGGCCCGGATGGGTGTCGTGCCGCAGCGGGAGAACCTCGACGAGGACCTCACCGTGCGTCAGAACATCACCGTCTGGGCCACGCTGCTGCGCGTCCCGCGGCGCTCGCGGGACGCCGCGGTCGACGCCGCGCTCGACATGGCGCAGCTCTCCGACCGGGCCGGCTCCAAGGTGCTCACGCTGTCCGGCGGCATGCGACGACGGCTGCTCATCGCGCGCGCACTGGTTCACGCCCCGGAGCTCGTCCTGCTCGACGAGCCGACGGTGGGCCTCGACCCGCAGGTGCGCGGCGACATCTGGACCCTCGTCGACCGGCAGCGCTCCGCGGGCGTCTCGGTGCTCATGTCGACGCACTACATCGAGGAGGCCGAGCGCCTCTGCGACGACGTCGCCGTGATGTCGCACGGTCGTGTCATCGCACGCGGCACGCCGGCGACGCTCGTCGCGGAGCACGCCGGTGTCGAGGCGCTCGAGTTCTTCGGACCGCCCGCACGGTTGGCTCAGATCGAGCGAACCGTGCAGCCCCAAGGCTTCCGGACCCGGAGGACCGGGCCCGCCGTGTCGGTGCTGCGGGCCGAGGCGCTGCCGCTCGGCATGGTCGACGAGCTGGGTGACGGGACACGACGCGCCGCGAACCTGGAGGACGTCTTCGTCCTGCTGACCGGCGAGAAGCTGGAGGACTGATGGCGACCACGCAGGCGTCCGAGCAGCGGTTGAGGGCGGTCGAGACGACCGCGTTCGCCGGCGTCTTCACCCGTGAGATCACGCTCTTCCGGCGTATCTGGAAGTCCTCGACGTTCGGCAGCATCGTCGAGCCCACGATCAACCTCGTGGCGTTCGGCTTCGGCTTCGGTGCGCTCGTCACGTCGGTGCAGGGGATCCCCTACGTGCAGTACATCGGGACCGGCGTGGTCGCGTCGGCGATCCTCTTCTCGTCGGTGTTCGCCGGGATGTACGACACCTACGTCAAGCGCTACTACATGAAGACCTACGACGGCATCCTCGCGACGCCCGTCGACGTGCCCGAGCTGTTCCTCGCCGAGGCGGCGTGGATCGCCGTGAAGTCGGGGATCTACGGCTGCGCGCCGCTGCTCATCGCGATGATCTTCGGGCTGCCGCCGTCGTGGGGCATGCTCGCGGTGCCCTTCATCGGCATGCTCACCGGGTTCGGCTTCGCCTTCATGGGCCAGTGGTTCTCGGGGATCGTCCCGAGCATGGACTCGTTCACCTACGTCCAGAGCGCCCTCGTGACGCCGCTCCTGCTGCTGTCCGGCGTCTTCTTCCCGATCTCGGGATTTCCGCAGTGGGTGCAGTCCCTGGCGCAGCTCAACCCGCTCTACCACTGCGTCGAGCTCGTCCGCGACGCGGTGTTCGGGTGGGACCCGAGGAGCGACCTGGTCAGCGTGACCGTGCTCTGCGCGTTCGCCGCCGTGATGGGCGCCCTCGCCGTCCGGGTGCTCCGCAAGCGCCTGATCGACTGACGAACGAGCGTCTGAGCCTCCCGTCTCCGTGATCGGGGAGATCGTGGCGCATACTTCACGGCGTGATCAGGGGAACCGCGCTCATCGCGGGCGGAGCGCTCGTGACGGCGCTCCTCGCCGGCTGCAGCCTCGATGCCGCTCACACGGCCTCCTCCCCGAGCTCCCGGCAGAGCCACATCACCGGCAACCCAGCGCCGGCCCCGTCGCTCCCGTCGAAGGCGCCGACGTCGGCCGCACCCACGTCGGCCGCGCCCACGGTCAGCGCGAGCCCCACGCCGAGCGACACGAGCGGCTCGCACGACCCCGTCGGACCCACGCCGACGGGCAGCCCCGCCTACGGCAAGACCGGCGGCCTGATCCCGGTCATCACGCGCATCGACACGACGGACCCGGTCGTGTTCATCACGATCGACGACGGGTTCGACAAGGACCCGCGTGTGCTCTCGGTGCTCGAGTCCCGACACGTGCCCGTCACGCCGTTCCTCACCGTCGACGCGGTGCGGACGAAGCCCGGGTTCTTCACGTCGGTGCAGGCGATCACGGGGCAGTCCGTTCAGGACCACACCATCACCCACCCGCATCTCAGCCGGCTCGACCTGGCATCGCAGACCCACGAGATCTGCGATGCCGCCGAGACCCTCACCGGGTTCTACGGCGGTCGCCCGTGGCTGTTCCGCCCGCCCTACGGCGAGTACGACCAGACGACCCGCAAGGCGGCCGCGTCGTGCGGCATGAAGGCTCTCGTCCTCTGGGACGTCTCGCTGCCCCACGCCGTCCTGCGCTACGCCAACGGCTCGGTGCTGCACCGCGGTGACATCATCCTGATCCACTGGCGGGCGAACCTGTACCGCGACATCAACGTCGCGATCGACGCCGCGAAGGCGCAGGGCCTGCGTGTCGCCGCGCTGCAGGACTACCTCCCGCGCTGACGCTCGGCGCGGCACGTGACCACCGTCACCGCGAAGTGCGGCGCGCGCGGTCGTAGGCTCGCGGCATGCCCGACTTCGAGTACTCCGACCTGCTCCCGCTCGGCCCGGACGAGACGCCCTACCGGCTGCTCACGACCGAGGGGGTGTCGACCGTCGAGGCCGCGGGACGCACCTTCCTGCAGGTCGAGCCCGAGGCGCTGCGGCTGCTGACCGAGACCGCGATCCGCGACATCCAGCACTTGCTGCGTCCCGGTCACCTCCAGCAGCTCCGCAACATCCTCGACGACCCCGAGGCGAGCCCGAACGACCGTTTCGTGGCGCTCGACCTGCTCAAGAACGTCAACATCTCCGCCGGCGGCGTCCTGCCGATGTGCCAGGACACCGGCACCGCGATCGTGATGGGCAAGCGCGGCCAGCAGGTGCTCACGCCGGGCGACGACGAGCGCGCGATCAGCCAGGGCGTCTACGACGCCTACACGAGGCTCAACCTGCGCTACTCGCAGATGGCGCCGCTGACGATGTGGGAGGAGAAGAACACCGGATCCAACCTCCCGGCGCAGATCGAGCTCTACTCCGACACCGCGCCGGGACACGAGACGTCGTACAAGTTCCTGTTCATGGCCAAGGGCGGCGGGTCGGCCAACAAGTCCCTGCTGTTCCAGGAGACCAAGGCCGTGCTCAACCCGGCCGGCATGCGGAGGTTCCTCGACGAGAAGCTCCGCACGCTGGGCACGTCCGCGTGCCCGCCGTACCACCTGGCCATCGTCGTCGGCGGCACGTCGGCCGAGTTCGCGCTCAAGACCGCGAAGTACGCGAGCGCGCGCTACCTCGACGGTCTGCCGACCGCGGGATCCTCGACGGGACATGCCTTCCGCGACCTCGAGATGGAGGCCGAGGTCCTCGAGATGACGCGCGGCTTCGGGATCGGCGCGCAGTTCGGCGGCAAGTACTTCTGTCACGACGTTCGCGTGATCCGGCTCCCCCGCCACGGCGCGTCGTGCCCGATCGCCATCGCCGTGTCCTGCTCGGCGGACCGGCAGGCGCTGGCGAAGATCACACCCGAGGGCGTGTTCCTGGAGCAGCTCGAGACCGACCCGGCGCACTACCTGCCGGAGATCACCGACGACCACCTCGACGACGACGTCGTGCACCTCGACCTCAACAGGCCGATGGCCGAGATCCGAGCCGAGCTCACGAAGTACCCCGTCAAGACGCGCCTGTCGCTCAACGGCCCGCTCGTCGTCGCGCGCGACATCGCGCACGCGCGCATCAAGGAGATGCTCGATGCCGGGGAACCCATGCCCGACTACCTGCGCGACCACGCCGTCTACTACGCCGGTCCGGCGAAGACGCCCGCAGGCATGGCCTCCGGCTCGTTCGGTCCCACGACCGCCGGTCGTATGGACGCCTACGTCGACCAGTTCCAGAAGGCCGGCGGCTCCCTCGTCATGCTGGCGAAGGGCAACCGCAGCGCCGCGGTCACCCGGGCCTGCCAGGACAACGGCGGCTTCTACCTCGGCTCGATCGGCGGTCCCGCTGCACGGCTCGCGCAGGACTGCATCAAGCACGTCGAGGTCATCGACTTCCCGGAGAACGGCATGGAAGCCGTCTGGAAGATCGAGGTCGAGAACTTCCCGGCCTTCATCGTGGTCGACGACAAGGGCGAGGACTTCTTCGCCGACACGCTGCGCCCGGTCGCGCTGACGATCCCGGTAGGCCCGCCGAGCTGACCGCCACCGCTCCGGCAGCACGCACGAACGCCCCCCATCCGGCAGGACCGGAGGGGGGCGTTCGTCGAGCTGGGTCAGTACCAGCCGTGGCTGTTCATGTGGCGAAGAGCGCCGCAGGGAGTGCCGTAGCGGCCATGGATGTAGCCGAGGCCCCACTTGATCTGGGTGACCGGGTTGGTGCGCCAGTCGGCTCCCGCCGAACGCATCTTCGACCCGGGCAGCGCCTGCGGGATGCCATGGGCACCCGAGCTGTGGTTGTGAGCCTTGTGGTTCCAATGGCTCTCGCGGTTCCACACCGTGACGAGGCAGGTGAACTGTGCCGCTGACGTCAGGTGGTACTTCGTGACGAGAAGCCGCTTGGCCCACCACTTGTTGAAGCTCACGGTGGCGAAGCGGAACGGCGCGACGGTGCCCACCTGGGCGATCGTCACGCGCGGCGCGGCGGCAGGCGCCGTGCGCGCCGCGGGAGCGGCGGCCGCCACGGTCGCGGCTGCGCTGGTGACCGCAACGGTCGACCGGGTAGCGGTGGTCGTGGAGGCTGCCGACGCCGCCTCGATGACGGGAGTGGGCGCGACGGCGGACAGGGCGCCCACGGCCAGGGTGCCTGCTGCGATCACGACGAGGCGGCGGCGCAGCGGGCTCGTCGACGATGTGCTGGTCACACGAGATCCTTAGTCGGGCGGCGACGCTCCGGTGCGCCTCCGCTGCAGGACCCCTGGCTCGGGCCCGACACCGCCCACCGGAGAAGAACCGGGCGTATGCCGGAGCGCTGGCCCCGGTGGACGCAGGGTCCGGTGGGGCGGCGTGCAGAGCCGGACGTCGATCGGACTGTGCTGCTCCGGTCGGCCCGCGTGCGGTGCTGCTCCTCCGGGGGAATGCCACGTGGGCCGAGGAGCTGCGGGCTGGTCCGACCCCGTTCGCGGGATCTTGACGTGCTCCACCCTGCCGGTAACGACCCACATTCGGCCACCTCGACCTGAGGTACTCACTCTCAGGTGCAGGCCTTGTCCACAGCCCAAAACAGCCTATATATGTATAAACCGGACAACCCCTGTGAGGTGGACCACAGGTGTACGGCGCTGCCCTGTGGACAACTCCGTCGACGGGATCTGACGCAGCGTGAGTAGGGCGCTACACCCCGGCGTGTCATTCCATCATCCGAGGCCCGTCCGCTGCCGCGCGGGGCGGCACGTCGAGGGCACCCCGTCGCGCAGCAGCGCAGCCCGCGACCACGGCACTATCGGCACAGCACCCGTAATCCCTTGCGCCACAGCGGATTACGGGTGCTGCTGAAGTCACACCTGCAGATCCTCGAGCATCTCGGTGACGAGTGCGGCGATGGGGCTGCGCTCGCTGCGAGTGAGGGTGACGTGGGCGAAGAGCGGGTGACCCTTGAGCTTCTCGGTGACCGCGACGATGCCGTCGTGCCGGCCGACGCGGAGGTTGTCGCGCTGGGCGACGTCATGGGTGAGCACTACGCGCGAATCCCTACCGATGCGCGAGAGAACCGTCAGCAGCACGTTGCGCTCGAGGGACTGCGCCTCGTCGACGATGACGAACGAATCGTGCAGTGAGCGGCCCCGAATGTGAGTAAGCGGAAGGACTTCCAGCATTCCTCGGTCGACGATCTCCTCCACGACTTCCTGGGTCGTAAGCGCGCCTAGCGTGTCGAACACCGCCTGGCCCCAGGGCGACATCTTCTCGCTCTCGCTGCCCGGGAGGTAGCCGAGATCCTGGCCACCGACGGCGTAGAGCGGGCGGAAGACCACGACCTTGCGGTGCTGACGACGCTCGAGCACCGCCTCCAGCCCGGCGCACAGCGCGAGTGCCGACTTCCCCGTGCCGGCACGACCACCCAGCGACACGATGCCGACCTCGTGGTCGAGCAGGAGGTCGAGCGCGACCCGCTGTTCGGCACTGCGACCGTGCAGGCCGAAAGCCTCGCGATCCCCTCGCACCAGGCGGATCTGCTTGTCCGGCGTGACGCGGGCGAGCGCGCTGCCGCGCTCGGAGACGAGGACGAGCCCGGTGTGGCACGGCAGGTCGCGCGCGGCGTCGAGATCGATGCGGTCCTGCTCGTAGAGCTGGTCGACCACGGCGCCCGGGACGTCGAGCTCGGTCATCCCGGTCCAGCCGCTCTCCACGACCAGCTCGGCGCGGTACTCCTCCGCGGTGAGCCCCACCGACGACGCCTTGACGCGCATCGGGAGGTCCTTGCTCACCAGGACGACGTCGCGGCCCTCGGCCGCGAGATTCCTTGCCACCGCAAGGATCCGCGTGTCGTTGTCACCGAGCTGGAAGCCGCTCGGCAGGACGGAGGTGTCGGTGTGGTTGAGCTCGACGCGCAGCGTTCCCCCCGCGTCGCCGACCGGCATCGGGTCGTCGAGGCGTCCATGCTCGACGCGCAGGTCGTCGAGCAGTCGCAGGGCCTGGCGCGCGAAGTAGCCCAGCTCCGGGTGCGAGCGTTTCGCCTCGAGCTCCACGATCACCACGACGGGCACGATGACCTCGTGCTCGTCGAAGCGCAGCAGGGCGTGGGGGTCCGACAGGAGCACCGAGGTGTCCAGCACGTAGGTGCGGACGGCAGTGGTCGAGGCGGAGGATGGGCGTCGGCGCGCAGCGGGCACAAGGGCCTCCCCGAAGGCGGGCCGCCCCGGGCGGTGGCCCGAATGTCTTCGACCGTAAGCCCGCCCTCACGTCTTCACGGCGCGCCACGCCGACACCTGAGATGACGTTGGTGTGAAGAGGTGACCGGCTCGCGGCGAGCGGAGTGCTAGACCCCGAAGCGGCGGCCGCGGGCGCCATAGGCCCGCAGTGCGCGCAGGAAGTCCACCTTGCGGAAGTCCGGCCAGTAGGCCTCGCAGAAGTAGAACTCGGAGTGCGCCGACTGCCAGAGCAGGAAGCCGGAGAGCCGCTGCTCCCCCGACGTGCGGATCACGAGGTCGGGGTCGGGCTGGCCCGCGGTGTAGAGGTGCTCGGCGATGTGCTCCGCGTCGAGGTCGGCGGCGAGGTCGTCGAGGGTCACGCCCTCGGCCGCGGCCTGTGCGAGGAGGGCACGGACCGCGTCGACCACCTCGCGGCGCCCGCCGTAGCCGACCGCGACGTTGACCATGAGTCCGGTGCGCGTCGCGGTGGCGTCGTCGGCCGCCTTGAGCACCTCGGCGGTGTGGGCCGGCAACAGGTCGAGGGCTCCCACCGGGTGCAGCCGCCAGGTACCGCGCGAGGCGAGGCCCGTGACGGTCTCCTCGATGATGCGCAGCAACGGGTCGAGCTCGGCGGCCGGGCGGCTGAGGTTGTCGGTGCTGAGGAGCCACAGGGTGACGACCTCGACCCCGACCTCGTCGCACCAGCCCAGGAACTCCTCGATCTTGTCCGCGCCCGCCTGGTGCCCGTGGGCGGAGCTCATCCCCTGCGCCGCGGCCCAGCGACGGTTGCCGTCGAGCATGACGCCGACGTGGCGCGGGATGCGGGTGGGGTCCAGCGAGGCCTTGATCCGGCGTTCGTAGACGCCGTAGACGAGGTCGGTCACACCCACGGTGCGCCACACCTCCCGAACGCCACGGCCCCCGGTCGGTCGACCGGCGTGGCCCGAAGATTACCGGGGCGTGACAGCGGTTGTCTGCGCTCGCGACGCGGTGCGCGGCGAGCGTCACACGATCGGCGCTCGCCAACCTACGGTTCCGTAAGTTACTCTGGCGTAGTGAGCGAGACGCACCCGAACCCCGCGCCCGCCGACCTGGAGTCGGTCACCGACACGACCGTGGCTGCCCCGGTCGATCCGCCCAAGCCGCACCTGCGCGGCTGGCTGCACGCCGGCATGGCACCCGTGTCGCTGGTGCTCGGCATCGTCCTGGTAGCCCTGTCGCCCGCGCAGTACCGCTGGGCCGCGGCGCTCTACAGCCTCACGGCGATCATGCTGTTCGGCACCAGCGCCGTCTACCACCGCTTCAACTGGAAGCCGCGCAACAAGGTCCTGCTCAAGCGGTTGGACCACTCGAACATCTTCCTCATCATCGCCGGCAGCTACACGCCCTTCGCGGTCGTGCTCCTGCCGCCCGACCAGGAGAAGGTCCTCCTCATCCTGGTGTGGAGCGGCGCGCTCGCCGGTGTGCTGTTCCGCGTCTTCTGGGTCGGCGCCCCGCGCTGGCTCTACACGCCGATCTACATCGCCCTCGGCTGGGTCGCGGTCTTCTACCTGCCCGCGTTCTGGTCCGCGGGCGGCCCGGCCGTCGTGATCCTCCTGGCGGCCGGTGGCCTCTGCTACTCAGCAGGCGGCGTCGTCTACGCCCTCAAGCGACCGAACCCCAGCCCCACCTGGTTCGGCTTCCACGAGGTCTTCCACGCGTTGACCCTCGCCGGCTTCCTCACCCAGTACATCGCCGTGAGCCTGGTCCTCTACAGCGCCAAGTGATTCCGGTCCCCACGCCATGAGGGGACGGCCTGCGCTTCTCCCGGGCGTCCTTCTCTGCCCTTAGCCCGGGACAAGCGCAGGGCGGCCCCGACCCCGAACAGACCAGATCAGGCCTCCGGCCCAGCAGCCCGAACCCGCTCGACCTCGGTCATGGCAGCACGCAGCTGGGCGAGCCAGTCGTCGGTGTGCTTGCCGACCAGCTTCACGCACCACGCCAACGCCTCCGACCGCGACCGCGCGACGCCGGCGTCGACGAGAGTGTCGAGCACCGCCCGCTCCGGCTGACGCAGCCGCGTCATCACCGGCACGGCGAGGTGCGTGAACATCACGCGCTCGTCGCCGATCCGCACGCCCCACGCGACCTTCTTGCCCGTCCGGTGCTCCAGGTCCGCGGCGATGTCGATCCGCTTCCCGCGGGTGTCCTCGCGGAAGCCCTTCACCCGGCCGCGCGCGGCGGCCGCCCGCTCGGCGGCGGAAGCGGTGTCGGGGAGGTCGGGCACCGCGAGGGTGCCGACGACGGTGATCTCCTCCCGGTCGATCGTGACCTCCGGGGCACCCTCGAACCAGTCCTGCGGCAGCCGACCCACGAGCCAGCCCCTGATCTCTTCGTTGCTCATGGCACGATGATTACACCATTACGGTGCTACACCTAGCCTGTCCGCTCAGGGCTGACGCGTCCCCAGCACCGACGCCAGCGCGGCGGGGTCGGTCAGCGGCAGGTCGCACACGAAGTGACGGCAGACGTACGCCGCCGGCACGCCGCCGACGAGCCCGCGGTCCGCGAGCAGCGGGTGCCGCCGGCCCGTGCCGGGAGCGCCCACCGCGAGCACCGAGCCAGGAGCAGTGCCGAGCAGCGCCGTACGACGCAGGACCGCGGTGGCCGGGTCGTCCGGCTCCCCCACGACGGCGACCTCGCGCGGCCCGTCGAGCCACGCCTCCGCGACGGCCGCACCCCACCCGGCGAAGCGCGGATGCTGCGCCACGAGCGGGACGAGGGCGGCGAGCGACTCCTCGGCCGCCGTGCGGTGCCGGTCCGAGCCGGTGAGCGCGGCGTAGGTGAGCAGCGCACCGCTCGCGGCCGACCAGCCGGACGGGCTCGCGTTGTCGCCCGGATCCTGCGGGCGCAGAACGAGCCGCTCGGCATCGTCGGCCGTGTCGAAGAACCCGCCGCTCGCCGTGTCGCGGAAACGGTCGAGCACGTCGTCGAGGAGAGCACCCGCACGGGCGAGCCACGCGTCGTCGCCCGAGACCTGGTGCAGCGCAAGGAATCCCTCGGCCACGCACGTGAGGTCCTCGAGGACGCCGGCGTTGCGCCCCGCCTGCCCGTCGCGCGAGGTGCGGAGCAGTTGCCCCTCAGCATCGCGGTGCAGCTCGTGCAGGAGCGCGGCCGCGCCGAGGGCGGCGGCGACCCACTGCGGCTCGTCGAGCATCGCGCCGGCCTCGGCGAGAGCGGCGATCGCGAGGCCGTTCCACGCGGCGACGATCTTGTCGTCGCGACCCGGCTGGACGCGCTGCGCGCGGGAGGCGAGCAGGCGTCGGCGTACGCCGTCCCACCGCTCGGCGTCGACCGCGTCATGGTGCAGCTGGAGGACCGACGAGCCGTGCTCGAACGTGCCCGCGGCGGTGACCGCGAGCAGGTCGCACGCCCAAGCGCCGTCGTCGGCCCCGAGGACGGCGACGAGCTGCTCCGGCGTCCAGGCGTAGGCCTTGCCCTCCTCACCCTCGGTGTCGGCGTCGAGCGCGGAGATGAAGCCGTCCTGCGCTGATCGCATGTCGCGCAGCAGGAATGCGGCCGTCTCGCGAGCGACTCGTTCGGCCAGCCGGTCGCCGGTCGCACGCCACCAGTGGGTGTAGACGCGCAGCAGGAGCGCGTTGTCGTAGAGCATCTTCTCGAAGTGCGGCACGACCCAGTCGGCGTCGACGGAGTAGCGCGCGAAGCCTCCGGCGAGCTGGTCGTACATGCCGCCGCGAGCCATCGCCTCGCAGGTGCCTTCCACCATCGCGAGGGCGCGAGGATCCCCCGTGCGGGCGTGGTGGCGCAGCAGCGCCTCGAGCACCATCGACGGCGGGAACTTCGGCGCAGCGCCGAATCCGCCGCGGGCGCCGTCGTACTGCGTCGCCAGCGCCGTGACGGCGGAGTCGAGCACAGCGGCGACGATCGTCGTGTCGAGCGCGTCGGCCTGACCCACCGACGACCGCTGCTGGAGCGCGGAGGTGATGCGGTCGGCCGCCTCGGTCAGCCGCGCGCGGTCACCGACCCACGTCTCGCTCACGGCGGTGAGGAGCTGGCCGAAGGACGGCATGCCGTGGCGCGGCTCGGGCGGGAAGTAGGTGCCGGCGTAGAAGGGCCGTGCGTCGTGGTCGAGGAAGACCGTCATCGGCCAGCCGCCGCGACCGGTGAGCGCCTGCGTCGCGGCCATGTAGACGGCGTCGACGTCGGGCCGCTCCTCGCGGTCGACCTTGACCGCGACGTACTGCTCGTTGAGGTACGCCGCCAGCACGTCGTCCTCGAACGACTCGTGCGCCATCACGTGGCACCAGTGGCACGCGGCGTAGCCCACGCTCAGCAGGACGGGCACGTCGCGACGCCGCGCCTCGGCGAACGCGTCGGGCCCCCACTCCTGCCAGTCGACCGGGTTGTCCTTGTGCTGCAGCAGGTACGGGCTGGTGGACGCGGCAAGACGGTTGGGCACGAGCTGACCCCACAGGACCGGCCCGGCACGGGTCAAACCCGGGCGACCCCGCCAGCCTGACACACGAACGGACACGCCGGCCCCGGACGGCACCGGCACGAGACCGGACTGGGCCGGACAGTCGGCGGCGCGCACAGCGGTCCAGGAGCGCCCGATGAACGGGGCCGACGCCCGGTCACGTCGCCCTCGCTTGGTGCCGGTGGCGCCCCTGGATCCTGACCGGACTGACATCGGCATGGCGACACCAGCCAGTCCCGAGGCGAGCACAGAGTCCCCCGCCCGCCGAGCCTTCGTCGTGGACCCCGTCGCCGATCCCCGCGACGTGTTCATGACGGCGCAGGACGTCCACGACTACCTGGGCCGCGGCCGGACGCAGGGCTATGAGGTCACCAGCGACCAGGCGTTCCAGCGATACCAGGCCGAGCCAGGTCGCTGGCGCCTGTGCGACGTGCGTCGCTACTACGACGACAAGGTCGCGGCCCAGGTGTGCGGAGCCGCCGAGCCCGCCACGCCGGCCGCCGGGAGCGTCCCCAGCGCCAGCGCCACCCCCGCCGCCAAGTCCACGACCAGGGCTCGTCGCACCGAGCCCAGCGTCACCACCGACAACCCGTTCCTCAACTCGCCTCGACGCTCGAACGCGCCGGGCACCAAGAAGGGAAGCACACGATGAACACCAAGAGGAAGTCCGCAGCACTGGTGGGAAAGGAGCGCCGCGTCGGATCCCGCCGGGCGTGGTGCGTCCGCGGCTACGCGGGCGCCCGTCCGCGCGTCTCGTACAAGGACCCTGCGAAGCGCAGGCCATGACCGGATGGCTCGACGTGCTCGGTCCGACCCACCAGGCGGTGTTCCCCGCTCGGAACCGCAGCGGTCGACCACGCCAGGACAAGCCGATGGGCTCGAACCCGGTGTGGCGCATCGTCAAGCACCGCGCCGGTTGGCGGGTCTGGAGAACATGGCCCCGCACGATCTCGGACGGTACGTCGTGTCGACCCTGCTGACCACCCACGACCTCGCCTTGGTGTCCCGGATCGTCGGGCACAGCGACCCGGTCACGACGATGGGGTACGACATGCGGCCGGCCGAGCAGATGCGCGCGGCCGTCGCCACGATCAAGCTTCCTGAGCCCGGAGCCCTGGTGAGGTCCTAGATCCGCGTGCGAGAACGGCACATCGGTGCGGCTCCGTCCGGCTCAATACTTCCTATCTCGTCCAGCCGGCGGGAGCCGCTACGCCTCGATCAGGAGCACAAGCGTCTCTGGCAGTACGCCGTCGTGAGCCATGGCGTCAGCCCCCACGGGGCTTTGCATCGTGGCCATCAAAGCGTCGAGATCGGCTACGTCCATGAGCACCGCCACCTGGCTGCGGTTCTCGGGGTTGACGAAGGTCCGGATGTTCGTCACACCAAGCGGTCCGAAGATCTCTTCGCGCTGGGGCGAGGCAAGCCAGTGGTCGGTGTCCTTCACATCGTGGTGCCCGATGACGGTCGGCATGACGGCTCCTCACGCTGCGCTCCGCGCACCTGCGCCGAGATCGTGCGCAGCGTACTGCCGCGCCTGCCCCGACCGACAGCCCCGCCAGGCCGCGCCGAATGTCGGTTCGACGACGCAGAGGCGAGCGATAGCGGCATATAGGCATGACGCTAGCCAGCGCCCCCACGCAACGTCTTGCCGACCCTCGACCGTCCGTTGAGGAAGCCCGAGTGAGCGCCGCTGCCGTATGGATGCGACGACGGGCCCAGGCTGGGTAACGGCTGCACGTCCGCTCTACGCCATCAGGCCAGGAGGTTGAGTGCGAGCTGCGGTGCCTCGCGGTAACGGGCAATGAGCTCGGCGGTGATGGCCTTGCTGCTGCTCTGCAACTGGAGCCGGTAGGCCGTCAGCTGTTGATCGGCGTACGCGAGCGCGGCCTCGAGCGCTGCGCTCGCGGCCTCATCCGCGTAGTCCACATCTCGCGACCACATCTCGGCAAGGTCCGGGAGCAGCACCGGGGCTTCGATGCTCGGCACGATCGCGGCAGTCCGTGAGGGTGACTCGCGTGCGGCTCTGAGCACGCCCCGGAGGTCGGCGACTGGTGGCTTCGGCTGTAGGCGGTCGCGCACGACCACCAGGCGCGACTCGATGACCCGATGCCAGTATGCGGTCCGTTCCTCCTCGTGCTGCACGACGCGACGGATCTCACGGAGGTCCGGGAGCGAGAGGTGTCCGAACAGAGGTGCCCGTTGTGGGACGGGAGCGCTGGCCCGTATCCGTCGGCGTTCGGCGCGTTTGGCTTTGGCCTCAGCGACCCGTTGGGCGCGTTCATCCGCGGCGGAGGCCGGACGGTCGCCCGGCACCGGCCCGATGTCAGCCGACGCCGCCGTGGCCTGCCCCGGGTCGGAACCGACACGATCGTGGCGTTCCTGTCGCCGAGGCGAATGGTCGGATGCCGATGTTCCGCTCACCGAGGCGCTGAAGCTCATCTTGCACCTGCTGGTGTATCCGAGGGCATGCCACGACCGAGCCACGCCACGAGGTCTTCCTTGGGCATCGGCTTTGCCCAGAGATAGCCTTGCCCGGCTGGACATCCCAGCTCCCGGAGCATGTCGTACTGCGCCTGCGTCTCCACGCCTTCAGCGATCGCCTGGATGCCGAGTTGACTGCACAGAGCGACGACGCTCGCGCAGATGGCGCGGTCGATCACCCCGTCGGCGGCGTCGATCACAAAGGATCGATCGATCTTCACCCGGGAGACGGGGAGGCTGCGCAGATACGCGAGGCTGCTGTAGCCCGTGCCGAAGTCGTCGAGGGCGACGCTGAAGCCACCTTCCGCGAGGCGCTTCAGCACGGCAGAAGCGGTGGCGGGCTCTGCCATCACTGCCGTCTCCGTGACCTCCAGGCACAGGCAACCTGGCGGGAGGTCTGACAACCACGCCGCCTCGCTCACGGCCGACCACAGGTCACCCTGGGCGAGGTGGAGCGCGGAGACATTGACCGAGACGTAGACGTCGGGTGCAACATGGTCACCGACACGAAGCTCGTGGAGGTCGGCCGTTGCGCGACGAAGCACCCACTGGTCGAGGCGCCGGACGAGCCCACCTTGCTCTGCGATCGCGACGAAGAGATCGGGGCTCACGAATCCTCGGACCGGATGGTTCCACCGCGCCAGGGCCTCGATGCCGAGCAATCGGCCGCTCGCGATCTCGACGATCGGCTGGTACCAGAGCTCCAGTTCTTCGTCGCACAGCGCCGTCCGGAGCTCGACGTTGAGGTCGAACCTGGTCCGTGCCTCGGCGGCGAGCGAGGCGTCGAACATCATGACCCCGCCGCACCCGCGGCGTTTGGCCTCGTACATCGCGGCATCGGCCGCTTGGAGCAGTTCCTCAGCTGGGCACCCTGCGGACGTTGCGATTCCTGCGCTCGCGGTGATGTGCACGGTTCGGCCGCCGATGTCGAAGGCCTCGTCCAGGACGGCCAGCATCCGACTGGCCAAGGCGTGCGCCTGCCCCGAGGTGACGCCCTCGGTGAGCACGACGAACTCGTCACCGCCGAATCTGGCCACCGTCTCGCCTGGAAGGGCCACGGACATCAGTCGTGCGGCGAGCTGCGCGAGCAATCGGTCGCCGGCGGCATGACCGACCGAGTCGTTGACGAGCTTGAACTGGTCTACGTCGAGGAAGACGACGGCGACACTGGCGGTAGTTCCTCGCGTGTGGCGCTCCTTCGCCTGCTCCAACCGATCTTCGAGCAGCGACCGGTTCGGGAGGGCGGTGACGTGGTCGTACAGGGCCTGCCGTCGTAGTGCTTGCTCCACCCGTTTGAGTTCAGTGATGTCCGAGACCATGCCGAGTGACCCGACGAACTCGCCCTGTCCATCCCACAGCGGGCTGCTGCGTACCTCGAGGCATCGCGCCGTGCCATCTGGGTGCGGGACGCTGAGTTCGTACTCCTCGGGCCCGGCATTCCGCCTCTCGAGCAGGCGGCGGCTCACCAGGGCGGCTGCCTCGACGTCCAGAAGATCCAGGACTCCACGGGTGTGCAAGTCCTCGATCGAACGCCCCACGATGTCCGCCATCTTCTGGTTGACGTACACGGTGTGCCCTTGCGGGTTCGCTACCCAGATGCCCTCTTGCGCGGTCTCGACGATGGCGCGGTAGCGCTCCAGACTCTCCTGCAGGGCCTGCTCGGTCTCGAGACGCGAGGTGACGTCGCGCAGATTCGTCACGATCCCGCCGATCTGCGGGTCGGCGGTCTTGTTGCACACCCACGCCTCTACCCATCGGTACCGCCCGTCCACGTGATGGTGCCGGTAGACAAGCGAGATGGCAGCCCCGGGCACTCGCTGGATCGACTCCCAAGCCGCTGCAACGAACTGCCGGTCCTCTGGATGGACGAAGTGGAGCCCCCGCTGGCCGATCACCTCCTCGGGGGTGTAGCCGAAGTTGCTGACCGTGGCGTTGGCGTACACGACGGTTCCGTCCGGGGCGTTGACCACCGCCACGTCGGACGCCCTCTCAAGCAGAGCCTGGAAGAACGCTTCCCGGCTCCGCAGCGCCTCTTCGGCGCGCTGCTGGTCGGTGAGATCCACGACGAACACCGCAATGCTGTGTGGCGCTCCGCCCGGGTCACGCACCAACGTGGCGAAGAGCCGCGCCGGCACCGGGGTTCCGTCGGGCCGCTGGTAGACCCGTTCGTAGTCCAGCTCACCGCTGGCTCCTGCCTCGAGAAGCTCGCAGGCTCGACTTGGCGGGGCCTGTGGGTGCGTCAGGGCGTCAACATGCACTCCGATCAGTTCCTCCACCGGCCGGCCCAGCAGCCTGCCCATGGCCGCGTTCACTGCGACGAGACGCAAGTCCAGGCCGGTGATCGCCTGGGGCAGTTGGGACTGCTCGAAACGAGCCCGGAGGAGCGTGTCCGCATCTGACTGAAGTTGGAGCCCGCACATGACGGTCGCTCTCCTTCGGTAGCACGGCCCGTAGTGAGCCTCGAACCGCTACCGTGACGTGGCCGGCCGGGCCAGGGCTATCCGCGCTGCGCGCCGCACAGTCCCCATTGCGCGGCTGGTATCGCCCACCAAGCTGGCTAGGTCAGTCGCGCCGCAGAGTCTGCGAAGGAGACTCGCCGAAGACGTTCCGGTAGGCGGCCGCGAAGCGGCCCTGGTGGAAGATGCTGAGCCTGGCGGCCACCGCTGAAACCGTCGTGTCCGACGGTGACGATTCGCGCGCAGCTCGTCGCGCGCCCGCCGAAGGCGTATCTGGTGCAGGTAGGTCATCGGTGGCATGCCAACCTCCCGCGCGAAGCCCTCCTGCAGCGAGACGGCCGAGGAGTCCGGTCTCATCATCGAGATCGGTGAGCAGGTCCTTCACTCCGTGTTAGCGCGATGCTCACCGCACGCCCCGACCTGCCAGGACCCGTCAGCGTGAACCAATCAGCGGATGCGACCGCGCCGCGGTGCCGAAACGCGCACTTCGCGACGCGCAGATGTGCCGTTCGCGCTCGGCTGCACGTTCCTCCGACGGATCTGCCCTTCCGGTCATACCGTGGAGGCATGACCGGGACCGATCGAGCCGCCCTTCGTGCGTTGGTCGATCAAGGTAACGAGGAGGCTGCCGATCGCCTCGCTCACCTCGCGGCCGAAGATGGGGATGTCGAGACGTTGAAGTACCTCATCGACGCCGGGAACGAGTCCGCGGGCGACTTGCTGGCGAAGCGGGCCGCTGAGCAGGGCGACCTTGAGACGTTGGAGTATCTGATCGGCAACGGCGTCATGTCGGCGGTGGACCGGCGAGCCGAGATCGCCTTGGAGATGGGTGACGCCGCCACGCTGCAGCGGCTCGCGGACGAAGGCAGCGAGGTAGCTCAGACGTTGCTGACTCGCACGATCAGCGACACGGAGTAGCCGTGCATACGTGCCGGTCGGCATCGCCTCTTCCAGCCTCGGAGGGGCTATGCCTTGGGAGGCTTGTGCGTCAGGGGTATCCCTGCCGCTGGTGACCCTAGGCGACCTCGGTTGCTCCCCCGCCGTCCGGTGAGTAGAGCCGCCGCTGTCCAGCCGAGAAGGGCAACCCCCCACACGACGTACCACTCGCGCTGTGGAAACCACCAGGCGTCGCCCGGAAGCAGGGCCCTGCTGCCGCGCAGACCGACCTGGTCGACCCAGAGCAGCATCCCGACGATCGCCGTCGACAGCAGGACGATGACCCAGGCCCTTCGGGTTCGGGTTTCACGGAGCAACAGGATCAGAGATGGGTAGATCGCGACCCAGTGGTGCGGCCAGGACACCGGGGACACGAGCAGGCCGGAAACCAGCACCGTGGAGAGCCCGGCCAACTCGTCACCCTGCCGCCAGAGCGCGGCCGTCAGCGCGACTCCGAGGACCAGCGCCAGCGCAGCCACGGTGAGGCCGACCCATGCGGGCAGAGCGACGAGAGTCGTGACCCCGATGAGTGAGTGGTTCAGGACGTCGGGCGCGGAGTTGACGTCGTTCGCCAACCGCCAGGCACCCCCGACATAGTCGCGCACGGCTGCGGGCGAGAGGGCTGCAGCGGCGGCGCAGGCTCCGACGAAGCCGGCCATCCCCCAGAAGGCGCTGCGCCATCGCCCGGCCGCCGCCAGTCCCACCAGCACGACCGTCGGGGTCAGTTTCGCGGCGGCGGCGACGCCAACGAGCCACGGGCGGATCGGGTGCCGGGGCTGGCCACGCAGTCCCTCGACTGTCAGCCAGAGCAGCACGAGCCCGACCTGACCGAAGGACAGAGTGATCAGGGTCGGCTCCAGCACGCAGGCAGCGGCGAACAACCAGCAGGCACGCCGCCGCAGTTGCACTGCGTCCAGAGTCGGCCAGGCCAGGTCCACCAGGATCCACGTGGTGCGCCCCAGCGCCGCGATCGAGATCGCGAGCCACACCATCGTCGCGGCATGGAAGTTCCGTCCGATCGCAGTCGGCAGAGTCACGAGGAGCCCAGCAGGCGGGTAGACGAATGGCACATCGGACGGGAGGAAGTACGGGGATCGCCCCTGCAGTACCGCCTCGGCTGTGTCGCGGAACACGGCCGTGTCGATGTGGCTGCCTGTAGTGCTTGCCCACCAAGCGACAATCGCGGCCGCGGCCGCTCCCGCCAGGGGTGGAACCGCCGACCACATCGTGCGCGCTAGTTCCACGTGTCGAATCCTGCGCACTTGTGCAGTGTGCCAGGAACGCCACGACGGAACGCTGCGGAGAGGTAGCGGCGGTCGGAGACTTGCCACTCGTCGTGGGTCTCGATCAGCACCGCGCCGGCGAGGCGGAGCAGTGCTGCGGGGTTCGGGAAGACACCGACGACGTCGGTGCGGCGTTTGATCTCCTTGTTCACCCGCTCGAGGGGGTTGGTGGACCAGATCTTCTTCCAGTGCGCGGTGGGCAAGTCCGCGAACGCAGTGATGTCCTCGGCGGCGTCGCGGAGCATCGCCTCGACCTTGGGGAACTGGCGGCCGAGCATGGTCGCGATCACGTCGAGCTGGTCGCGGACGTGCTCGGCGTCGGGTTGGGCGAAGATCGTCCGGATCGCTGCGGCGACCATCTCCGCGGACCCTTTCGGGACCTGGTCCAGGACGTTGCGCAGGAAGTGGACCCGGCAGCGCTGCCAGGAGGCACCGAGCATGACGGCGCTGATCGCGGCTCGGAAGGGCTTCTGGTCGGGTCTTCCATGTCCTTGCGGGCCTGGGGCTGTGGGCTTGCCTGGGTGATCCAGTACGGCTCGTTCCACGGGGTGTGTGTGACGGAGACGAACCCGGAGGCATGGAGCAGATCGGTGAGCTCTTGTCGGGTTCGGTCCTGACCGCCGGTGAGGGCGAACTCGTTGAGGCTTGCCATGGCGTGCGGGGCTCGTGCCGGCCCGTGGGGTACCACGAGGTTCCATCAGCCGACCTCAGCAGCACGTCCCCCTTTGTCCCCGCACCGTGCCAACGTGGGGGCATGACCGACTCCTGGACCGTTGACACACGAGACGAACCTCGCGACGAAACTGACGTGGGCACCAGGACGAACCTGCCCGGGAGCCCGTCGGCACGCAATCGACACGTCACGGGACCGGCGGTCTGGGACTACGGCGCTACCGGACGTGGCACCAGTGGCAGGCGGCGTACCCGACGCTCAGCAGGATGGGGACGTCGCGGCGCCGCGCCTCCTCGAACGCCTCCGGCCCCCACTCCTGCCAGTCGACCGGATTGTCCTTGTGCTGCAACAGGTATGGACTGGTCGAGCTCGCGAGCCGGTTTGGCACGGCGTGCCCTCCTCACGCTGCGGCCGGTCGAAGACGCGACCGGCACGCGACCCAGCCTGGCACACGGGGCGACGCGCGAAACGCACCGCAGCCGCGGCACTCAGCCGGACTGGGCCGGACGAGGCCGGACAGGACGCGGGCCGTTCTCCACCAACTCCGAGTTCCGCGCAGGACAGCGCCGTGCATGTGGCCGACGTCAAGCCTGTGGGCGGCGCTGCCGCCGTGCGCCGCGAGCAGCTCAGTCAGGGTTGGGCCTGCCCACCAACGGACCACGTCCAGGCGCACGAGATGGCTCGAGACCGGTCAGCAGGGTTGCCGCCCGGATCACGTGGGCGAGGTCGCGTTCGCACCGCTCCGCGTCTCGGGTGACCTCGTACTGGATGACCAGTCCGTCCATGGCCGCGACGAGGAAGTTGGTGAGGTCCGTCATGCTGATGTCGAGCGCTCGGGTCTCGAAGGTGGCAGCCGCGTCGAAGACCTCGAGCGCGGCGGACGCGTACCGGGCGTACTGCCACTCGGCCAGCCACTCGAAGCCCTCGGTGCGTCGGCAGAAGATGGTGAGCTCGTACTGCATGAGGCGGAGCCCGTCGTCGGCGACGGCGTGCGCCCAGTAGCCGCGCAGGCCGTCCTCGATGGCCGCGGCGAGACCCAGCGCGGGGTCGACCGCGTCGCGCAGGACCTTCTCCACCTCCAGTGTCACCGCGCCCACGACCGCGGTCAGCAGCTCGTTCTTGTCGCGGAAGGCGTAGTGGAACGCGCCCTGCGGTGCCCCCGCCTCGTCCGCGATCCGGCGCGTCGTGGTGCGTTCCAGTCCTTCGCGCGACATCACCCGGATCGCGGCCTCGACCAGCTGATCGCGCCGGTCCACGGCGCTGATGCGGACCATGGGACGAGCCTCCTGGACATGGTTGACGAGTGACGTGAGCCACACCATACTCGGGCAACCGTCTTGGTCGTTTGACCAACTAGCAGCCCGCGGAGGCGGACCCATGGTCGAGGACACCCGCGCAGACGTCGTGGTCGTCGGAGCCGGACTGGCCGGCCTGTCCGCGGCTCGATCCCTCCTGGACGCCGGGGTCGAGGTCCTGGTGCTCGAGGCACGCGACCGGGTCGGGGGTCGGACGCACTCGGTCGAGGAAGCCGACGGGCTCGTCATCGAGTACGGGGGGCAGTGGCTCGGCCCGACCCAGGACCGGGTGCTCGGTCTGGTCGAAGAGCTCGGTCTCGGCACGTTCACCCAGTACTCGGACGGCGACAACCTGCAGCTCACCGACGGCGCCCGGCTGCGCTACCAGGGCGCGATCCCGACCGGGGACCCGGTCCAGGCGGCCGACCTGATCGACGCCATGGTCGAGCTGACGCTGACGTGCATGGAGATCGACCCGGCCCGCCCCTGGGACCACCCGCTCGCGGCGGTCCTGGACTCCACGACGCTGGAGACCTGGATCAGCGCGCAGCCCTACAGCGACGGTGCGAAGCAGTGGGTCCGCACGCTGAGCCGGGCCGTCTTCCCGGCCGAGCCGGGGGAGATCTCGCTGCTGCATGCGTTGTTCTACTTCCGCTCCGGTGGCGGCGTGGAGAAGATGATCGGCACGATCAACAGCGCCCAGGAGACCCGGATCAGCCTGGGCGCCCAACACCTCTCCCACGGCCTCGCCCTCCCGCTCGGGGATCGGGTTCGGCTCAACTGCCCTGTGACCCGTATCGACCGCTCGCACGACGATGTGGTCGTGCACCACGACGGGGGCACGACGACAGCACGTCGGGCGATCGTGGCGATCCCGCCCGTCCTGGCCGGACGGATCCGCTACTCCCCACCGATGCCGGGCGTCCGTGACCAGCTGACTCAGCGGTCGTTCATGGGCTCGGTGCTCAAGGTGCACGTCGTGTACGCACGGCCCTTCTGGCGCGACGCCGGCCTCAGCGGCCACGTCACCGCCGACACCGGATTGGTCCAGATCACCTTCGACCAGAGCCACCCGGACCGCACCGAGGGAGTCCTCGTCGGGTTCATCGACTCGCACCTCGGACGTACCGCCTCGCAGATGAGCGAGCCGGACCGCAGAGCCGCGGTTCTCGAAGACCTCGTGCGGATGTTCGGCGACGAGGCCGCGAACCCGATCGGCTACTACGAGCGGTCCTGGATCGACGAGGAGTGGTCGCGCGGCTGCTACGTCGGGATGATGACGCCCGGCACCTGGTCCACCCTCGGTCACGCCCTCCGCGAACCCGTGGGTCCGATCCACTGGGCCGGGACGGAGACCGCCGTGATCTGGAACGGCTACATGGACGGCGCGATCCGCTCCGGCGAGGATGCCGCCGCGGCGGTCCTCGTCGACCTGGCCGCCCATGGCCTGCGGACGGAGGCGGCCCGATGAGCGTGGAGCGCGAGACGATCGGTGCCGCCGAGCTCGAGGAGGCCCTCCGCGAGTACGTGGACAAGGCCAACGCCAGCCCACGTGCCCGGAAGACGCTCGCGACGTGGTCCTGCCGTCTGCACATCGCCGCCACCGACGTCGAGGATGCCGCGTTCACCTACGTCGTCGAGCAGGGCGCCTCGCAGCCCCTCGTCGTCGGCCTCGAAGGAGTCCCCGACCTCGTGGTGCGCGGACACAGCTTCGACCTCGCCGAGATCTTCTGGGGCGACGCGAACCCGGTGTCGAACTACATGCAGGGTGCCATCAAGACCCAGGGTCGGGCCGACGACGTCATGCGTCTCGACGCGATGGCCATGTTCATCTTCCTCGGCCAGTGAGCAGGAGCCTCCCGGACATGAGCGAGCAGCAGACCCTGAACCGCGCCCTGTCGCTCGGCGGCGCGTCGGCGATCTCCACCGGGCTGGCCTTCGCGGCCATCAACTTCCTCGGCATGGCCCAGCTGCTGGACTACATCAGCGGGCCGATGTCCTGGATCGCCGTGCTCGCCGGCGGCCTGCTCATCCTGGGCGTCCGGGCGGTGTTCTCCGAGCTGAACGGCATGTACCCCACGGCAGCGGGCATCCGGCTGTGGATGTCCCAGGCGATGAACGACCGTCTTGCGCTCATCATCACGCTCACCTACATGACCGCGATCGTCCTCGTGATCGCGGCCGATGCGTTCATCATCGGCGAGGCGATCGCCTATGCGTTCGGCAACGGCCACGTCATCGCGATCGTCTACGTCGCGGTCCTGCTCGTCCTCGCGACCTGGATGAACCTGCGCGGCATCAAGCTCGCCGGAGTCGCCGAGCAGATCGTCACGACGATCGTCGTCGTCGTGACCATGGGCGTCGGCGTCATCGCGATCTTCCACCACGGGGAGGCACCGCCCGGCCCGGTCGGCGACGGATCCCCGATCCAGGCGCTGATCCTCGGGATCTTCCTCTACACCGCGTTCGAGTGGGTCACCACCAATGCCGAGGAAGTCGTCAAGCCCAAGATCATCCCCCGCGCCATGCTCATCGCGATCATCGTCCTCGCCGTCAGCCAGACCGTCTTCACCGTCGCGATGGGACTCACCGTCGACGCCGCTGGACGCGCCACGGCGTACCCGCAGCTGCTCGTCGCCCAGCAGGTCATGGGGCACACCGGGATGCTGGTGATGCTCGCCGTCACCGCTCTGACGGCCGTGAACACCTTCAACGGCGGCTTCGTCACCCTGTCGCGCTTCGTCTACGCCGTCGCCCGTGAGGGCAAGCTCCCCCGTGCACTGACCCGGCTCAACGACCGCGCCGTCCCCGTCGTCCCCGTATGGCTCCTCGGGATCTCGTCCCTGATCCTCGCGGTCGTCGTCGCCATCACGGGCTCCTGGGTCATGGTCGTGTCCCTGTGCGCCGCCCTCGAGATGATGATCTACGCCACCGCCGCCTTCGTCGTCTGGCGGCTTCGCCGCAAGCAGGCCGACACCGAGCGCCCCTTCCGCCTCGCCGGCGGACGCCCCGTGGCCCTCGCCTTCATGGTCGTCTTCGGCCTGCTCGCGACCATCAGCAGCGTCACGGTCGGCAAGGACACCAGCGCAGTTCCCCTGGCCCTGCTCGCGGTCCTCACCGGGCTCGTCACGCTCTACGTCTTCACCTACGTGCCACGGCTCGAACGCCGGGACGCCGAGGAGTTGGCCGCCCGTCGTGCTGCCCGGGCCGCAGCACGGGCTCAACGGTCCTCCGACTGACCGGCACGGAACCGGTCGCAAGCGACTCCCCAGCCAGATCGACCGGACGTGGCACCAGCGGCAGGCGGCGTAGCCCACGCTCAGCAGGACCGGGACGTCGCGACGCCGCGCCTCCTCGAACGCCGAAGGTCCCCATTCCTGGCAGTCGACCGGGTTGTCCGCGTGCCGCAAGAGGTACGGCGACGTCGACGAGGCGAGGCGGTCGGGCACGCACTCATCCTGCGGCGTGGGCGCGCAGGCGCGAGGGGCCGTCCTCGACGGGTCAGTTGAATCTTGAACTTCCTCGGGATACCATGTTGAAAGTTCAACCTTCGCTCTCGTCCCGACCCGCCACCGAGGAGAACCCCATGACCCTGCTCCGCATCGACGCCAGCATCCTCGGCGCCGGCTCGTCGAGCAGCGAGCTCGCCGACCTCGCCCTCGCCGAGTTCGTCGCCGCCCGCCCCGACGTCCCCGTCGTCGTCCGCCACCTCGCGACCGACCCGCTGCCCGCCGACGCGTGGCAGACCGCCGTCGGCGCGGGCTACACCCCCGAGGCCGACCGCACCGAGGCCCAGAAGACCGCCGTGGCGACCGCCGCGACCGTCGCCTCGGAGCTGCGTGACGCCGAGCTCGCCGTGCTCGCGCTGCCGCTCTACAACTACGGCGTCTCGCAGCACACCAAGATCTGGATCGACCTGGCCATCGCCGGCGGCGAGCAGGGCGAGCGCCTCCTCGACGGCAAGCCCGTCGTCCTGCTGACCACGCGCGGCGGCGCCTACGGCCCCGGCACCCCCCGCGAGGGCTGGGACCACAACGTCGACTACCTGCGCCGCATCCTCGCTGACGTCTGGGGCGCCGAGCTCACCGTCGTCGAGCGCGAGTTCACCCTCGTCGGCGTGAACCCGGCCCTCGACCAGTTCACCGAGGTCGCCGCGGAGATGAAGAAGGTCGCGCACGAGGCCGCCGCGAACGCGGGCAAGGCTCTCGCGGCGAGCTAGTACGTCGCACATCACGACACGAAGGCCCTCGGCGATCGCCGGGGGCCTTCGCGTCGTTCAGGTCCCGGGTCCTGTGCCGGGACGGCTCGCAGCGCAACAGGTCGGTCGCTCACCCACCAGCAGCCTCGCTCACCAGCCGCCTTCGGCCCGACGGTCGTACTTGACCTCGCTGTCGCCGAGGTCGAACACCAGCAGCTTCGACTCCGTGAACGTCTGCAGGAACCACTGCGACAGCTCCCGCCCGACACCGCTCTGCCCGGTGCCGCCGAACGGGGCCAGCTGGTCCCAGTAGTTCGACGTCTCGTTGATGTTGACGCTGCCGTGCTGCAACGCCTCCCCCACCCGCCAGGCGGAGGCGAGGTCGCGCGTCCAGAGCGAGGCGATGAGCCCGAGCTTGCTCGAGTTCGCGATGGCGATCGCCTCGGCCGTGGTGGAGAACGTCATGACCGGTGCGACCGGCCCGAAGGTCTCCTCCTGAGCGATCCGCATCTTCGGCGTCACACCGGTGAGCACGGTCGCGGGGTGGAAGAGCCCGTCGCTGCGTCCGAACTGCTCGACATGGGCACCCTTCGCCCGCGCGTCCTCGACGTGGTCGACCACGCGAGCCTTGGTGGCCTCGTTGCGCATCGGGCCCATCTGCGTCGCCGGGTCGGCCGGATCGCCGATGACGAGAGCACGCGCCCTCGCGGTGAGCTTGGCGACGAACTCGTCATGGACGCTCTCGTGCACGAGCAGCCGTTCCGCCGAGGTGCACACCTGACCGGCGTAGTAGAAGCAGCCGTTCATCGCGCCGTCGACGGCGGCATCGATGTCGGCGTCGGGAAGGATGATGAACGGGCCGTCGCCACCGAGCTCGAGCAGGTGAGGCCGCAGTGCCGCAGCAGCCGCGATCTTCTTCCCCGTCGCCGTCGAGCCGGTGAAGAAGACACCGTCGACATCGTCGTGCTCGACGACCGCGGCCCCCACGTCACCGAGGCCGTGCACGATGTTGATGACGCCCGCGGGCAGCCCTGCGTCGGTGAGGATGTCGCCGACCATGGCGCAGCTGATCGCGGAGTACTCCGACGGCTTCCACACCACCGTGTTGCCCGCGGCCACGATGTGGGCCAGCGCGATCGACGCGATGTCCGTCGGGAAGTTGTACGGCGTGATGACGCCCACGACTCCGAGCGGACGGAAGCTCTGGACGAGCCGCTTGTTGTTCGTCTGCTCCTGGGTCGACGGGAAGGACAGCCCACGGTGGCGCAGGCCCTCCTCGCCGGCCTTCTGCCACGACGGCGCGGCGTACTCGTGGACCTCCTCGCGCGCCTCCTCGAGCGTCTTTCCGATCTCGCGCACGAGCATCATGGCGACCGGCTCCGCGCGTTCCGCGAACAGCGTGTGCACCCGGCGCAGGATCTTCACGCGCTCGATCAGCGGCATCCCGGCCCACGCCGGCTGCGCCGCACGTGCCGCGCGGACTGCGTCGTCGACGTCGGTCATGTCGCTCTGCGCGACCGCGCCGATGAGGCTGCCGTCCTGCGGCGACGTCACGTCGAACGTTCCGGCGCGACCGTCGACGGGGAGCCCGGCGACCAGCCCCTTCGTCACCGGTCGCACGTCGCGCTGGCCGTGTCCTGGATCAGTGATCAGCGAGCTCGTCATGCCGTGCTCCAGACTCCCGCGCAGGTCCTCCCTGCGACGCGGTGGACCGAGGGATTCGCAGCGTCAGCCGCGCAGCGCCTCGGCGAGGTCGCGGAACTCCTCGACCAGGAGACCCATGTCGTCGGCGGTGTGTGCGAGCGACACGAGCCACTGCTCGTCGAGACCAGGAGGCGTGAGGATGCCGCGGTTGACGCCCCACAGCCACGACAGCTCGGCCGCGCCGAAGTCGGTGCGCTTGTAGTCGCGGTAGGTGCGTACCGGCGTCGACGACCAGGTGACAGCACCCTTGACGCCGAAGCCGACGGTGTGGGCCGGGAGCTCGTGCTCCGCGATGATCCCGTCCATCAGCGTGAGGGCGTCGACGTTGAGCTTCTCGGCGGCGCCGAGCGCCGCCGGCGTCGCGATCTCGTCGATGGCGACGGCGGCGGCCACCACGAGCGGGTTGCCGTTGTAGGTGCCGAAGTGCGGCATGCGACCGTCGGTGAGGCACTCCATGACCTCGGACGAGCCACCGAACGCCGCGAGCGGGAGTCCACCGCCGATGCTCTTCGCCAGGGCGACGAGGTCCGGCGTGACGCCGAGGCGCTGCGAGGCGCCGGCCGCACCGGCGGTGAGGCCGGTCTTCACCTCGTCGAAGACGAGCAGCGAGCCGTGCGCGTCGCAGAGGGCCCGGACCCCGGCGAGGTAGCCGGCGTCGGGGACCACGATGCCGATGTTCTCGAGCACCGGTTCCATGAAGACGCAGGCGACGTCTGCGCCGTACTGGTCGAAGAGCTGCTCGAGGCGCGCGAGGTCGTTGTAGGGGACGACGTGGACCGTGCCGGCCTCGACCTCGAACGGCGTGACCGGGGTCGGCGCGGCCTCGGGGCCGGCGTCGGCGACGTCGGGCTTGACCGACACCTGCAGAGCGTCGTAGCCGCCGTGGTAGCCGCCCTCGATCTTGATGATCGCCTTGCGGTTGGTGAAGGCGCGCGCGGTGCGCAGCGCGTACATCGTGGCCTCGGTGCCGGAGTTGGCGAAGCGCAGCTGCCCAAGGGAGAAGCGGCGCTTGAACCGCTCGGCGGCGTCGGTGGCCGACGGCGACGGCGTGACGAACAGCGTGCCGGTCTCGAGCGCCTGCGTGACGGCAGCGATGACCGTGGGGTTGAGGTGGCCGGCGAGCATCGCACCGAAGCCCATCGACAGGTCGAGCAGCTTGCGGCCGTCGACGTCGGTGAGCCACGCGCCCTGCGCCGAGGTGATCGCGACGGGGTAGGGGTCCCAGTGCTGGAACGACGACGGCACGCCGAGCGGCAGCGGGCCGAGCGCGCGGGCGTGATGTGCCGCCGACTGCGGGGTCTGCGCCTCGAACCGCTCCCACTCCTTGGCCAGCAGGGTCGCGACCTTCGCGGAGTCGATCGGGGCGGAGGAGGCGGGCACGTTGCGCCAGGTGGCCGGGTCGTGGGCGGGCCAGGTGACCGGCGTGGGGACGGCTGCGGTGGTGTCGGACATTCTGGCCTCCGGTTGCCCAAGACGTGGGGTTGCGCGGAGAGCCTAGTGCCGCCCCTCGACGCCATCGCCCGGACCGGCCAACCCGGTCCGCACGTCCCCGAACCCGGCGCTGCTGGGATACGGCGGGTAGGTCAGTGCGACTCGCGGGTCACCTGGTCGCCGCTGCTGCCGACGAGGAAGTCGAGGTCCGCGCCCGTGTCGGCCTGCTGCACGTGGTCGACGTAGAGCCGCTCCCAGCCGCGGGTCGGTGCGGCGTAGCGAGCGCCCGCCTGCTCCGACGGCTGTCGAGCTGCCCACTCCGCGGCGGGCACGTCGACGTCGAGGCGCCGGGCCGGCACGTCGAGCACCACGACGTCGCCCTCGCGCAGCAGCGCCAGCGGCCCCCCGGCCGCCGACTCCGGCGCGACGTGCAGCACGACCGTGCCGTACGCCGTGCCGCTCATCCGGGCGTCGCTGATGCGGACCAGGTCCCGCACGCCGCGCTCGAGCAGCTTCTTCGGCAGCGGCATGTTGGCCACCTCGGGCATGCCCGGGTATCCCTTCGGGCCGCAGCCCCGAAGGACGAGCACGCTGTCGACGTCGACGTCGAGGTCCGGGTCGTCGATGCGCGCGCGCAGGTCCTCCACGCTGTCGAACACGACCGCACGCCCGCGGTGCTTCAGCAGGTGCGGTGACGCGGCCGCGATCTTCAGCACCGCGCCGTCGGGCGCGAGATCGCCTCGCAGCACAGCGATCCCGGCGTCGGCGATGATCGGGGCCGTCCGAGGGCGGATCACCGCCTGGTCCCAGGTGTGCGCGTCGTCGAGGTAGGAGACGAGCGGGCTCCCCGTCACCGTGATCGCGTCGGGGTCGAGCAGGTCGGCCACCTGGTGGAGCACCGCGAGCACCCCACCGGCGCGGTGCAGGTCCTCCATGAGGAACTCCCCCGCCGGCTGCAGGTCGACGAGCAGCGGGACACCCGATCCCGTGCGGTCGAAGTCCTCGAGCGTGAGGTCGACCCCGAGCCTCCCCGCGATCGCGAGCAGGTGGACGACCGCGTTGGTGGAGCCGCCGAACGCGGCGAGCGCGACGATCGCGTTGAGGAACGACCCGCGGGTCATGACCTGGCTCGGGCGGCGGTCGTCGGCGACGAGCTGCACCGCGAGGCGGCCGGTGGTCTGCGCCTGCTCGAGGAGCCGGCTGTCCGGGGCCGGCGTACCCGCGATCCCGGGGAGCGTCATGCCGAGGGCCTCGGCCATGACGGCCATCGTCGACGCGGTGCCCATCGTGTTGCAGTGACCCTTGCTGCGGATCATCGACGACTCCGAGCGCAGGAAGTCCTCCTCGGAGAGCTCTCCCGCGCGTACCTCCTCCGACAGCCGCCAGACGTCGGTGCCGCAGCCGAGCGCGACGCCGCGGAACGTGCCGGTGAGCATGGGGCCACCGGGTACGACGACAGCGGGCAGGTCGACGGACGACGCCGCCATGAGCAGCGACGGGATCGTCTTGTCGCAGCCGCCGAGCAGCACCACGCCGTCGATCGGGTTCGCGCGCAGCATCTCCTCGATCGACATCGCGGCGAGGTTGCGCCAGAGCATCGCGGTGGGTTTGACCTGCGTCTCGCCGAGCGACATCACCGGCAGCTCCAGCGGGATGCCGCCGGCCTCCCAGATGCCCTGCTTCACCGACTGCGCGACCTCGGTGAGGTGGGAGTTGCACGGCGTGAGGTCCGAGGCGGTGTTCGCGACCACGATGTGCGGCCGGCCGTCGAACGCGTCGGAGGGCAGGCCGCGACGCATCCACGCGCGGTGGATGTAGGAGTTGCGGTCGGTGCCGGCGTACCACTCCTGGCTGCGCGTCATGGGGCCCTGACTCCGTCGCGTGCGTGGTCCTCTAGCCTCGGAGCATGGAGCGTACTCGGGCGCGTCGGACGTGACCGACTACGTCGCGAGGCTCGCGAGCGCGACCCAGCACGAGCTGTCCGAGGGACCTCGTTGGGACGACGCCACGTCTACCGTGTCGTGGGTCGACATCGTGCAGGGACGCGTCTATCGGGGCACGGTCGACGACGACGGCGTCACCGGTGAGCGCGTCCTGGACCTGCCCGACACCGTGGGGGCAGCCGTGCCGGCGTCCGACGGCGGGCTCCTGGTCGCGGCGCACGACCGGCTGGTCCATGTGGCCCCCGACGGCTCGCGCGACGTCTCCGCGCCAGTGGTCGACCGCAGCCTGCAGCTGCGGCTCAACGACGCGGCCGTCGATCCCGCGGGTCGCCTGCTCGTCGGCAGCCTGGCCCTCGACCATCGTGCCGGCGCGGCCGCGCTGTTCCGCCTCGAGCCCGACGGCACGACCACCCCGCTGCGCGACGGACTCAACCTCGCCAACGGCATCGGCTGGTCGCCGGACGGCACGACGATCTACCTCAACGACAGCGTCCCCGGCACGGTGTGGGCCGCCGACTACGACGTCAGCTCGGGCGAGCCCGCCGCCTGGCGGCCCTTCGTGACCCACCTGCACGGCGCGCCCGACGGGCTCGTCGTCGACGCCGACGGGTGCGTGTGGGTCGCGGAGTGGAACGGCTCGCGCGTCACATGCTTCTCTCCCGAGGGCGAGGTGCGCCACGTCGTCCAGGTGCCCGTCCCCCACGTCACGGCGGTCTCGTTCGTCGGCCCGCGGCGCGATCGCCTGCTCATCACGTCGGCGCGCGACGAGCTCGAGCCCGACCGTCGGGCGCAGTTCCCGCTGTCCGGACGGCTCTTCCTCGCCGACGTCGACGCCGTCGGGCTCCCGACCTCCCGCTGGACCGTCGCCGTCGACCGCGTCGGCTGGACCCACGTGACCGACCCGCACCCCGACGAAGCGGAGACACCATGAAGCTCATGAGGATCGGCGAGACCGGCGCCGAGCGGACGGCGGTGCTCATCGGCGAGGGGACCTACGTCGACGTGTCCGACGTGGCACCGGCGTACGACGAGGCCTTCTTCGGCTCGGGCGGGATCGCCGGGCTCCGCGGCGTGGTGCTCGAGCGCGTCGCGCAGGGCGACGTGCACGAGATCGGCGCGCAGCGCATCGGCAGCCCGATCGCCCGCCCGCACCAGGTGCTGTGCATCGGGCTGAACTACAGCGACCACGCGCTCGAGACCGGGCAGGCCGTCCCGGACGAGCCGATCCTGTTCACGAAGTCGCCCAACACCGTCGTCGGGCCGGACGACACCGTGCTCATCCCGCACGGGTCGGAGAAGACCGACTGGGAGGTCGAGCTCGGCATCGTGATCGGCACGCGCTGCCGCTACCTCGCCGACGAGGCCGAGGCCGCTGCGCACATCGCGGGCTACGTCCTCGTCAACGACGTCAGCGAGCGCGCTTTCCAGATGGAGCGCGGCGGGCAGTGGAGCAAGGGCAAGTCGGCCGAGACGTTCAACCCGTGCGGCCCGTGGCTGGTCACGCCGGACGAGATCCACGACGTTCTCGCGCTGCCGATGTGGCTCGACGTCAACGGCGTACGCCGGCAGACCGGGTCCACCGGCACGATGATCTTCTCGCCGGCCTTCCTCGTGCACTACCTCAGCCAGTTCATGGTGCTCGAGCCCGGCGACCTCATCAACACGGGCACGCCCCCCGGTGTCGGGCTCGGCATGAAGCCGCCGCTCTACCTCGCCCCGGGCGACGTGATGGAGCTGGGCATCGAGGGCCTCGGCACGCAGCGCCAGCAGCTCGCGGCCGCGCCGTGACGAGCTGCGCACGATGAGGGCGTTCGTCGTCGCGGGTCCGCGCGAGTCAGCCGTGATCGAGGTCGACGCACCGGTGGCCGCCGCGGGACAGGTCGTCGTCGACGTTCACCGCGCGGGGATCTGCGGCACCGACGTCGAGTTCTTCAGCGGTGAGATGGCCTATCTCCACCAGGGCCACGCGCACTTCCCGCTGCGGCTCGGCCACGAGTGGATGGGCGTCGTGAGCTCGGTCGGCGTCGGCGTCGACCCGACGTGGGTCGGGCGACGCGTCACCGGCGACACGATGCTCGGTTGCGGCCGCTGCCGGCTGTGCCTGACCGGCCGCCAGCACGTGTGCCACGACCGTTTCGAGATCGGCATCCGCGGCGGCTGGCCGGGCGCGCTCGCCGAGCAGCTCCCGGTGCCGGTCACGGCGCTGCACGCGCTCCCCGACTCCGTCGACGACACCGCGGGCGCCCTGGTCGAGCCGGGCGGCAATGCGATGCGCTCCGTGCGCGCCGCCGGGCTCGAGCCGGGGGCGCCCGTCCTCGTCCTCGGACCGGGCACGATCGGGCTGCTCACCGCGCTGATCGCCGCGGCCGACGGGCTCGAGGTCCATCTCGCGGGGCGCCGACAGGCCTCGCTCGACTTCGCACGAGGCATCGGCGTAGCACACACCTGGACGTTGGACGCGCTGCCCGACGTGCCGTTCGACGCGATCATCGACTGCACGTCCGGCGTCGACATCCCGGCGCAGGCGGTGCAGCGCGTCGAGCCCGGCGGTCGCGTCGTTCTCGTCGGCCTGTCCGGCTCGCCGAGCCTCATCGACACCCGCGACCTCGCCCTCAAGGACGTCACGGCCGTCGGGATCCTCAGTGCCTCGCCCGGACTGGCGGAGACGATCGCCCACTACGCCGACGGCCGCGTCGACCCGCGTCCGATCGTCGGCGGCACCGTCGGGCTCGACCAGGTCGGCGCCGCCCTTGCGGGAGAGCCGATCCCGGGCGTCTCCATCGGCCCGAAGATCCACATCGACCCGCGCACGTGAGCGAGGAGCAGCGATGAACGACTACGACGGGCTCGTCGTCCTGGTGACCGGCGGTGCCAGCGGGATCGGCGCGGCCGTCGTACGGCTGGTTCACTCGCGCGGGGCGACCGTGGCGGTTCTGGACCGCGACGTGACCGACGCCGACGGCGTCGCGCTCTCGTTCGCGTGCGACGTCACCGACTCCGCGGGAGTCGACGTCGCGGTCGCCGCCGTCGCCGAGCAGCTCGGACGGATCGACGTCGTCGTGAGCAATGCCGGGATCGGCGCGCAGGGCGACGTCGCGGCCAACGACGATGCCGAGTGGGCACGCGTGCTCGACGTGAACGTGGTGGGCATGGCGCGCGTCGTACGCGCTGCGCTGCCCCACCTGAGGCGCTCGCCGCACGCCGCCGTCGTGCTCACCTCGTCGGTGCTGGCCGTGATCGGTGCTCCGAACCGTGCGCTCTACTCCGCCACGAAGGGAGCCGTGCTCGCGCTCGGCCTCGCCATGGCGGCGGACCACGTCGGTGAGGGCATCCGCGTCAACGTCGTGCTCCCCGGCACCGCCGACACCCCGTGGATCGGCCGCCTGCTCGAGACGGCCGACGACCCCGAGGCAGCACTGACGCAGCTGCGTGACCGCCAGCCGCTCGGCCGCCTCGTCTCCCCCGACGAGGTCGCGAACGCCATCGCCTACCTCGGCTCCCCGCTGTCGGGCTCCACCACCGGGACCGTCCTGACGGTCGACGGCGGCTTCACCGGCCTGCGGCTCCCCCGCTAGCTCCGCTCAGCGCCGGGCGTGACCTGCTGCTGCGCCTGCGTGCACGCCTTCGGCGACGCGGCGGAGGTCACCGACGAGGACGTCCCTCCAGCGCCACCACAGCCCGCCAGCGCCAGAACGGCGGGGACCACAGCGAGACTCACTCGAGCGACGAACCTGTGCCGAATGCCTCGCACGACACTCACCTCCCGGCCGCCACGTCTGCAGCCAGGGCTACGCCACCCTGGGCGGCCACCTGCAGGCGAGGACCGAGCCGGGCGCGAGTCGCGACCGTGAACCGTGGAACGCGGAAGTCACCGGATGCCGGTTCGTGCGCGACCCCGACCAGGTGCGCGCGCACGAGGGCGCAGGGACGCGCCCGGTCCCGGTTGCGGGAGAGGCGACGTGGGAGAGACTCGTCCCATGTCCTCGGTGCAGACCCTGTTCGACCTGAGCTACACGAACCCGCGCGGCGAGACGGTCGCGCTCCAGCAGTACGCCGGCCGTCCTGTGCTGGTCGTCAACACCGCCAGCAAGTGCGGGCTGACCCCGCAGTACGAGGCGCTGCAGCAGCTCCACGAGGACTACGCCGACCGCGGGCTCGTCGTCCTCGGGTTCCCGTGCGACCAGTTCGCGCACCAGGAGCCTGGTGACGACGCCGCGATCGAGCAGTTCTGCACGATCAGCTACGGCGTCACCTTCCCGCTGTCGACCAAGGTCGACGTGAACGGCAAGGGCACCGACCCGGTCTTCACCTTTCTCAAGGACAGGACCGGTGGCTTGCTCGGCTCGACGATCAAGTGGAACTTCACCAAGTTCCTCGTCGCGCCGGACGGCACGACCGTCACCCGCTTCTCCCCGACCACCAAGCCGGAGACGATGCGCGTCAGCATCGAACCGTTCCTGAACGCGGCGAACGCCGGCTAGGAGGGCGTGCCTCGATCGTCAGCCCTGGAGCGTCCACACGCCGTCGACGCCTTCCCTGCCGTTCGGTGGACCAGCCGGGGTGAGCCGCGCCCCTCAGTGCGATGTCGTCACCCAGTCGCCGGCTACGGCTTGAAGCGGCGCACCTCCTGCGGCCAGCCGCACGCGACCGCGACCTTGCCGGCCCACTCCCGGGCGGCCGCCTCGTCGGGCACGTCGACGACGGTGAGGCCGCCCAGCCACTCCTTGCTCTCGATGAAGGGCCCGTCGGTGATGAGCAGGTCGCCGCTGGTCGCGTCGGCGCTGAAGGCCGTCTCGATCTCCTCCTCCAGACCCCCGGCGAACACGTAGACGCCCGCATCCTTCATCTCCTGCACCACCGCCCGCGCGAGCGGCCCGCGGCTGCCGAACCACTCCGCAGGGTGGTCGCCCACCCACTGCTGGTTGAAGTAGATGAGGTACTCGGCCATGACTGCTCCTCCGGCTCCGGCGGGTGGTACGGGGTCCCCGCCCTCACATCCTGCCCGAACGGCGACACGTGGAATCGACACCATGCTGCCCCGGCTGATGCGGAACCGGCTGCCTCTACAGCAGCTGCGGCAGCATGACCGGGGGTGGCGCGTCTGGAAGGGTGTCACCATGCGGATCGCCATCCTCGACGACCTCGAGCGCGTCGCCCTCGAGTCTGCCGACTGGTCGACCCTCGGCGCCGACGACGTCGTCGCGCTCGACCGTCACGTCGACGACCACGACGAGCTCGTCGCGATCCTCGAGCCCTACGACGTGCTCGTGGTCCAACGCGAGCGCACGCCGTTCCCCCGCGCCCTGCTCGAGCGCCTGCCGAACCTGCGTCTGCTCGTGACGACCGGCTTCCGCAACGCCTCGCTGGACCTCACCGCCTGCACCGACCTCGGGATCACCGTCTGCAACACCGGCGGCGACGGTCAGCCGGTCGTCGAGATGACCTGGGCACTGATCCTCGCCGCGCTGCGGGACCTGCCGCGTCACGCCGACGCCATGCGCGCAGGGACGTGGGAGCAGGTCGCCGGGAGGTCGCTCGAGGGCTCGACGCTCGGGCTCGTCGGGCTCGGCAAGACCGGTGCGCGGATGGCCGAGATCGCCCACGCGTTCCGGATGAACGTCGTCGCGTGGAGCACGAACCTCACCACCGAGCGGGCCGAGTCGAACGGCGCTCGCCTGGTCGGCAAGCGCGAGCTCTTCGAGGTCTCCGACGTCGTCTCGATCCACGTGCAGCTCTCCGACCGCACCCGTGGGCTCGTCGGCGCCGACGAGCTGCGCGCGATGCGGCCCGACGCCTGGCTCGTCAACACGAGCCGTGGCCCCGTCGTCGACGAGCCCGCGCTCCTGACGGCGGTGCGCGAGAGCTGGATCGCGGGCGCCGCGCTCGACGTCTACGGCACCGAGCCGCTGCCGACCGACCACGAGCTGCGCTCGCTGCCGAACACGATCCTCACCCCGCACGCCGGATACGCGACCCGAGAGAACTACCGCGACTGGTACGCCTCAGCCGTCGAGGTCATCGCCGCCCACGCCGCCGGGGCTCCGATCCGCGTCCTCGCCTGACGGCCTCAGCGCGCCGCTCCCGCGAGCTCGCTGATCCGTGCCGCGGCGAGGCCCAGCGGGAGCGCCGCCGCGGGCTGGATGCTGCCGTCGGACGCGAGCCTCGTCACGAGGTCTGCGAGCTCGCGCGCCCGCTTGTCCGCCGGCTTCCCCTTGCCGGTGTCGAGTGCGCCCAGCACGTCGTCCGCGCCGGCGATCAACCGCTCCGCGGACCGCGCGTCGACCAACGCACGGCGCTGAGCGGTGCCCACGACGGTCTGGAAGGCCGCGACCGCCTCGGCAACCGTGGCCGAGCCGGGAACCGCGATACCCGAAGGGGACGGTGCGGTCGGCGAGGCCGTCGGCGGCGGGACGGACACTGGCGAGCGCGACGGCGTGCTGAGCGCCTCGGGTGCCGGGCCGCTCGTGCGACTGCTCATGAACGCGGCCGTGACGGCGAAAGCGATCACGGCCACGGCCACGACCAGCGCCGCAGCCGCCATCCACCGACCGAGGCGACCGTCGGCGGTCGACGTGGGCGAGGGACGGTCCGGCGGCTCCGCGGGGACGACCAGCGTCTGCGCCAGCAGGTCCGACCCGTCGATCGGGAGCACCCTCGTCTCGGCGGGGCGCGCAGTCGTCACCGAGAGCAGCGCATGACGGGCCGCAGCCGCGCCGGCCGGACGATCGGCGGGATCCTTCGCGAGCAGGTGGGCGACGACCCGATCCACGTCGGCCCCGACGTCCGGACGGCTCGAGGACGGGACCGGCGGCACGTCGTGGATGTGCTGGTAGAGCATCGCGACAGGCGACTCGGCCGCGAACGGCGGGGAGCCGGTGAGCATCTCCGTCAGGACGCAGCCGACGGCGTAGAGGTCCGACTGAGGCCCCGCATCACCGCCGGCGGCCTGCTCGGGCGCGATGTACGCGGGCGTCCCGATCAGGGTCGAGACCTGGGTCAGCGCCGTGAGACCCTCGGCGCGCGCGATTCCGAAGTCGAAGACCTGCGTCCGCCCTCCGTCACCGATGAGGATGTTGCCCGGCTTGATGTCGCGGTGCACGATGCCGGCGCGGTGCGCCGCGTCGAGCGCGTCGCAGACGTCGGCAGCGATCCCGATCGCCTGGTCGACCGGCAGCGGTCCGTCGGCGCGGAGCACCTCGTGCAGGGTCCGGCCGTGCACGACCTCCATGACGAGGTACGCCGTCCCCTCGTCGACGCCCGCGTCGAACGTCGTGACCACGCCGGGATGCGACAGCCTCGCGGCGTGGAGCGCCTCGCGCGTGAACCGTGCGCGGAAGACCGGATCGGCGGCGTACTGGTCGCGCAGGACCTTGACCGCGACCTCGCGGTCGAGCACCCGGTCGGTCGCGAGCCACACGACGGCCATCCCACCGGAGCCCAGGACGCGTAGGAGCTCGTAGCGACCGCCCAGCACCGCGACCGCGTGCGCGGTCGTCGACGGAGCGGTCGGATCGTCCTGCGACGAGGTCACACGCTGCTCTCCCTGGCTGGGGGGGCCGTCCGGACTGCCGGCGCGCATGACGGCTGCGCAGACCCGGCTCCCCCGACCCTACGTCCGCGCGGGACGCACACCGGACCGCCGTCGCGGCCGTCCACCCGCTGACCGGGTCGGAACGCCGCGGCTCACGCGGCGGGAAGGGTCCCCTCGTACGCCGCCTGCAGGGCCGCGGCGTCGAACTTCACCATCGCCAGCATCGCCTGGATCGCGCGGTTGCGACCGGAATCGTCCGGTCCGCCGATCCACTCGTCGAGCCGCTCGGGGACCACCTGCCAGGTGATGCCGAACCGGTCGGTGATCCAGCCGCACTGACTGGCCTCACCACCGTCGAGGAAGGCGTCCCAGAAGCGGTCGATGTCGGCCTGCGTCGCGCACCGGACGACGAACGAGGTCGCCGGGGTGTGCTGGTAGATCGGACCGCCGTTCAGCGCCGTGAACGACGTGCCGCGCAGCTCGAAGTCCACTGTCATGACGGTCCCCTCCTCGCCCGGCGTGTTCGGCGCGTAGCGCGCGACGCCGACGACGCGCGAGTCCTCGAAGAGATCGACGTAGAGCTGCGCGGCCTCCTCCGCCTGGGTGTCGAACCAGAGGAACGGGGTGATCGGGCTGCTCATCGCGGGCTCCTCCTGCGAGAAGGGGTCAGTGGTCGAGACCGGCGAGGAAGGCGTTGACGACGTCGCGGAACACCTCGGGCTGCTCGACGTGCGGCAGGTGGCTCGCGTCCTCGATCACGACCCACTGCGATCCGGCGATGGCCTCGTGCACCGGTGTCACGACCGCCGGGGTCGCCTCGTCGTAGCGACCGGACACGAGCAGGGTCGGCACGTCGATGCGGTGCAGCCGGTCGGTGATGTCCCAGTCCCTCAGCGAGCCGATGCAGTGGAACTCCGACGGGCCGTTCATCGAGTGGTAGACCGTCGGGTCCTCATCGAGCAGGGCGAAGGAGCGCGCGACGGGCTCCGGCAGCGGGACCCGGCACAGGTGCCGGTCGTAGTACACCTGCACTGCCTCGACGTACTCCGGTGTGCCGGTCGTGCCTGCTCTCTCGTGCCGCCGCAGCGTGGCCTCGACCTCGGGCGGCAGCTCGGCACGCAGCCGGTTGGCCTCCGCGACCCACAGCGGGATGCTCGCCGGCGAGTCCGCGACGACCATCCCGACGAGACCCGCGGGTCGGTCGATCGCGTGCTCCATCGCGAGCATGCCGCCCCACGACTGGCCGAGCAGGGCGTAGCGGGCGGAGACACCGAGGTGGTCGAGCAGCAGGGTGAGCTCGCGCTTGAACAGGTCGACGGTCCAGAGCCCGTCGGGCGCCTCGCGCAGGTGCGTCGAGCTCCCGCAGCCGAGCTGGTCGTAGAGGACGAGCGTGCGACCGGACTCGCGGACCAGGTCCGCGGCCGGCTCGAGGTAGTCGTGCGGCGCACCCGGCCCGCCGTGCAGCAGCACGACCGGCACCTGGTCGGCCCCCGGATCGAGGTCGCCGAGCACGCGGTACCAGGTCTCGCCGTGCTCCCACGTCATCCGGCCGTCCGTCATGGCCGCCATGCTTCCGACGCGACCGGACGAGCACAAGGTGCCGCCGTCACTCCTCGGGGGCCACGACGACCGCGCTCCCCCTCGCACGCTGGGCCCAGACCACGCACGCGATGACGGCGACCGCCGCGAGGACGGTCCCGAGGGTCACCGTCTCGCCGAGCAGCAGCGCGGACCACAGCAGCGTGAGCAGCGCCTGCAGCTGCTGCACCTGGCCACCGTAGGCGATCCCGGCGAGGGCGAGCCCGCGGTACCACGCGAAGAAGCCGAGGTACATCGACGACAGCCCGAGGCCGAGCAGGCAGGCCCACTCGATCGGTGTCGGCGCGTACGACCCGCTCGTGCGGACCCAGACCACCGCGGACGCCGGCACGGTGACCGGGAGCGCGAGGACCACGACCCAGGAGATGACCTGCCATCCCGGCATCGCCTTCGTCACCGACGCGCCTTCGACGTAGCACCACGACGACATGAGGACGGCGCCGACGACGAGCAGGTCGGCCGTGAGGTCGGCGCCCCGGGCGCCGCCGCGGGAGAGGGCGAACACCACGAGCGCGAGCGAGCCGGTGACCGCGGCGAGCCAGAACTGGCCGCTCACCCGCTCGTGCGTGCGCAGCACGGCGAACAGCGCGGTCGTGAGCGGCATGAACGCCGCGATCACCGCGACGTGCGCGGAGGTGGTCCGCTCGAGCGCCAGCGCGAGCAGGATCGGCCAGCCGAACACCGCGCCGATCATGGTGAACACGATCGGCGTGAGGTGCTCCCGCGGCGGCAGGGGCACCCGTCGGATCGTCAGCAGCACCAGGGCCAGGACGCCCGCGACGACGGCCCGCCCCATGGCCGTGAAGAACGGGCTGAAGCCGCCGACCGCGACCTTGGTCATCGGCACCGAGAACGAGAAGAGCAGCACGCCGACGAACGCCCAGACGAGTCCGGCCCGCACGGTGGGCGTCATCGCCCGTGATGCGCGGGTCGTCCCGGTCGTGGCCATCCCGAGAATGTACTGGCGGCGCGGCGGCCGCGAGCACCTGGCGCACGTGTCGCCCGAGCTGTCCGGGAACGACAGATGCGCCAGGTACTGGCGAGAGGCCGGGTCCGCTACTCGATCTCCGCCGCCGCCATCTGGGCATCGGTCGCGAGGTCCATGCGGGTGCTGCGGCCGGCGACCCAGAACAGCACGCCGGTGAGGATGAACAGGGCCAGCGGGACGAGCTCCACGCCGAAGTACTGCCACTTCTCGTCGGCTCCCCAGGCCGACGGGCGGTAGTCGTGCCGTACCGCGCCGAGATCACGCCGAGGTAGCGCAGGCCGGCGCCGTCGAAGGCCGAGACGGCCATCGCACGGTCCGAGCCCATGATCCAGGCGACGCCGCAGGTGAGCAGCGACAGGATGAACAGCCTCGCGCAGATGTCGCCGATGACGGCGCCCGCACCCGTCAGGACGATGCCGCTGTCGGCCGAGCCGACCTCACCGCCGTAGACGGTGAAGACCGGCTTCATCGCGTCGATGAAGCCGCCGAGGTTGGTCACCTGGTCGGTCGGGAGGACCAGCAGGATGCCGAGGATCGGCACGCCGTAGAGGATCACGGCGGCGATGGCGCTGCCGCCGATGGCCCACGGGACGTCCTTCTGCGGGTCGGTCATCTCGTCGCCGGCGCTGCTCGGCAGCTCGAACCCGACGTACTGGAACATCAGGACCGGCACGAGCAGGACGGCGCCGGCCATCGTGGGCCTGAAGTCGCCGGCACCTAAGCCGTGCACGCCGTTCTTGATCGCGTAGACGACGACGGAGATCGTGAAGAAGCCGAGCAGCGCGAACCGCGAGTAGGCGCCGATCGACGGGATCCACTTGCCGACCTGGAACGACAGGATCGCGGCGAGCACGCCGATCCAGACGAAGAGCAGCGTGAAGACGTAGAACGGCACGGTGTCGAGCTCGGACTGGTTGAGGAAGAAGGTCGCGAACACCGTCGCGGCGCTGACCGCGAGCGTGCCGCCGAGCCACACCGGGTTGGTCACCCAGTAGAGGAAGTTGTTGACCACACCGGCGAGACGACCGAAGGCCAGACGCACCCGGCCGGGGGTGCCGGAGTCGCGTCACCCTAGCGGCGCGAGATCAACGCCGGATTACAAACGCCGCGGTTCACCTGGCGGCAACAGACAATGGTCTAGACCGCAGGTGACTCCGGCGCCGCGGCGCCGGCGGAGGTTCCGAGCTCGGTGCGGACCCAGCCGGTCACCTTGTGCTCGGCGTAGAACGACAGGAACGGCACCATGCCCGAGAGCGTCATGAGAGCCAGCCGCCCGATCGACCAGCGCATCCGGAAGCCGAGGTCGAGTCCGAGCAGGACGTAGATCATGAACAGCCAGCCGTGCGCGATCGCGACGATCGAGTCGCTCTCGATCGACTTCGTGACGTACTTCAGCAGGATGGCGCCGACGAACAGCAGGAGCGTGACTCCGACGACGAACGCCATGACGCGGTAGCGCAGGAGCGCCCCCCGGACGGACTCGGCGGTGGGTGCGGTGGCCACGTCAGTCGACCTCTCCTACGAGACTCGTGCGCACCCGGGCGGGTGCCACATCAGTACACCTCACGCACCGGCGCGGTCTCCTGCCGGGTCTGCTCCGGCCCGAGCTCGCGCAGGTCGTCGCGCAGCATCCGCCACCAGAAGAAGATGACGAAGCCGGCGAAGAGCAGCCACTGCACCGCGTACGACGCGTTCTGCAGCCGGAGGTTCCCGCCTGCCTGCTGCGTGATGGGCGGCTGGACGGGCGTGGTGGCGACCACCGGTGGCGGCGTCTGCGACTGCAGGGCGATCCAGCCGCCGACCGCCGGGTACGGCAGTGCCAGACCCGACGCCGTGAGACGGTCGGCCTGGCCCGCCGGCAATGAGGACGGGGTTCCGGGGTCGCCCTCGTACGGCTGCGCCACTCCGGTCACCGTGACGTTGCCGCTCGTCACGTCGGCCACCGCCGGGTCGTCGAGGCTCGTGACCGTCGCGCGCGCCACCGGGATCGCCGGTCCCGAGGACGGCTGCAGGGGTGTGACGACCCAGTAGGTGCCGTTGCCGTGGACGACCACGACCTGGTGCGCGGCGTCGTAGGTCCCGGAGGCGCTGACGACCGTGCCGTAGGCCGACGTCGCCAGCGGCTCGCCTGCGGAGAAGACCTCGGCCGCGGGGACGGGTGCCGTCACGACCTCGTCGCGCTGGGCCCGCTGCCACTGCCAGGCGGACAGGACGCCGAACGCCACGATCACGACCAGCGCGAGGATCGAGAGCCCGATCCACTTCCGCGTCGTGAGCATCCGGAGCACGCCCCCACGGTATCCGCCCTTCGCGGACAGTCCTGCGGCCGCTGTCCGGGTGCTGCTCGACCTCCTCCCCCGGCCCTGGATCGCGCTTCTCGCTCCTGCTCGTCACCCACCTCGCCACGACGGGGCGGGTGCGTGCCTCGGAGTCGTCGCGAGGTGACTGCGGACGCCATGCTGGTCCCGTGCCCGGCGACCTGAGGATCCGCGGCTCGGTCGTCGTCCCCGAGGCCGAGCTCTCCTGGCGCTTCTCGCGGTCCTCCGGACCGGGCGGTCAGGGCGTCAACACGACCGACTCACGGGTGGAGCTCAGCCTCGACGTCGCGGCGACCTCGGCGCTCTCGCCCTACCTGCGCGAGCGGGCGCTCGCGAACCTCGGCGACCGGCTCGTCGACGGCGTGCTCACCGTCTCGGCCGCCGAGCAGCGCAGCCAGTGGCAGAACCGGCTCTCGGCCGAGCGCAAGCTGGCCGACGCCCTCGCCGCGGCGATCGCGCCGCCCGCGCGCCCGCGGGTGCCGACGAAACCGTCGGCCTCGGCCCGACGCCGACGCGTCGACGACAAGAAGCGCCGCGGCACCATCAAGAAGCTGCGCCGCGGCGACCCCGACTGACCGGGCGGCCACTCGCCCGACTGACCGGGCGGCTACTCGGACGACGTGGGGGCGTCGGTCCCGGCAGCGGGCTCGAGGCCGTCGGGGGCGGGTACGCCCGTCGGCTCGGGCGCGTCGGCGTTGATCGCGTCCTCGTCGAACGTGACCCGCGTGAGCTGCTTGTTCAGGCTCCTGTAGATCACGAACACCGCGACCGCGAGGAAGAGCAGCGACAGGAAGCCCAGCAGTCCCGGCCCGAGCCAGGTGGAGTCGTTCTCGCCCGGGAGCGGGCTGGTCGGGGTCGACTGCGAGAGCGACGGGCTCGGCGACGCCGAGTCGGCGAGGTGGAGGACGACGGACGAGACGAGCGACACGGACAAACCTCGATCAGGCGGGGACGGACTGCGCCGGGACGCGCAGGCCTACGAACAGATCGTCCTCGTAGCCGTCCGCACCACGCACGTCGGGGACCAGGGAACGAGCGAGCTGGTAGTCCTCGGTCGGCCAGACCAGCCGCTGGGTGTCGGTGGACAGGTGGAACCAGCGCCCCTCGGGGTCGACCTGCGTGGCGTGCGCCTTGAGCGCGGCGTCGCGGACCTCGAAGAACTCCCCGCAAGGCACTCGGGTCGTGAGCCGTGCCTCGTCCTCGGGCTTGTCCTCCCAGCCGGCCAGCCAGTCGCCGAACGGCGACTCCATGCCCTCGGCCAGGCACGCCTCGTGCAGCGCGACGAGCCGCAGCTTGTGGAAGGTGAGGTGGTAGTAGAGCTTGCTGGGCTGCCACGGGTCGCCGGTGCCGGGGAACTGCTGGGGGTCGCCCGCCGCCTCGAACGCCCGCATCGACACCTCGTGCGTGCGGATGTGGTCCGGGTGCGGGTAACCGCCGTTCTCGTCGTACGTCGTGATCACGTGCGGACGGAACTCGCGGACGAGGCGCACGAGCGGCTCGGTCGCCTCGTCGAGCGGGAGCAGGGCGAAGCAGCCCTCCGGCAGCGGCGGCGTGACGCCGTTCTCGTCGGGCTCGGGGAGCCCGGAGTCGTGGAAGCCGAGCCAGGCGTGCTGGACCCCGAGGATCCGCACCGCCTCGGCCATCTCGGCCCGACGCACCTCGGCGATGTTGGCCATGACGTGCTCGTCGTGGGCCAGCGCCGGGTTCAGGACGTCGCCGAGCTCGCCGCCGGTGCACGAGACCACGAGGACCTCGACGCCCTCGCTGACGTAGCGCGCCATGGTCGCGGCGCCCTTGCTCGACTCGTCGTCGGGGTGCGCGTGGACGGCCATGAGGCGCAGCGGCTCCCCGGGACGCGGCAGGTCCGCGGCGGTCGGCAGGGTCACGGTCGGCTCCAGGAGGTCGTGAGGGAGACTGGACCCCCCAGGAGGAGGCCCGGCAGGGAGTCTCCCAGACCGCAACGATGCCGCATCCCGCGCCTGTTCCCCGGGCGCGTGACGCGCCGGAGGTGAGCACGTGCCGAGCCAGACCCTGAGCCCCGCCATGGCGGCCCGCTACGGCGTCGGGCGCACCTCGCGCGGGCTCGTCGCGGTGATCGTGGCGGTGGGGGCCGTGTTCCTGGCGATCATCGGCGTGATCACCTGGCGGATGGCCACGCCGGGCGTGCAGGCGGACCTGCTGCGCTTCACGGTCGTGAGCGGCACCCGGGTCGACGTCACCTTCGAGGTACGCCGGGACTCCGTGAGCAGCACGGTCTGCGTGCTCCGGGCCCAGAGCGAGCGGCACGCCGACGTGGGCTACGCGACCGTCACGATCACCCCGGGGCGCGAGTACGTGCAGGCGACGTACCCGCTGGCGACGTCCTCGCTGGCCACCACGGCCGAGGTCCTCGGCTGCGGCGTGGGCGAGGTGCCGCGGGTCGACCCTCCGCAGTTCCTCCCCGGCACGACGAACCCGCCTCAGCAGCCCACGATCGACGGCGGCTGACCGACCGAGCACCGCCCCGCACGTACGCTTGCCTCGGCACGCCGTTCGCACCGCTCCCGACCGAAGGTGACACCTCCGTGGCTGACCCGCAGACGACCCAGACCTGGCTGACCCAGGAGGCGTTCGACCGCCTCCAGGAGGAGCTCGCCGAGCGCTCGGGCCCGCGTCGCGCGCAGATCGTCAAGCGCATCGAGGCCGCGCGCGAGGAGGGCGACCTCAAGGAGAACGGCGGCTACCACGCGGCCAAGGAGGAGCAGGGCAAGAACGAGGCCCGCGTGAAGGTCCTCACCCACCTTCTCGAGAACGCGCAGATCGGCGCCCCCGAGGCCGCCGAGGGCATCGTGGCCCAGGGTCAGGTCGTCACGGTCAGGCTCGTCGAGTTCGATGACGAGGAGACGTTCCTGCTCGGCAGTCGCGAGGAGGCCGCCACCTTCTCCGGCAACGTCTACTCCCCGACCTCGCCGCTCGGTGGTGCGGTGCTCGGGGCCACGGTCGGCGACACCGTCCCCTACACGACCCCGGCCGGCAAGATCTTCCACGTCGAGATCCTCACGACGGGCCCCAACACCGGCTGACCGTCCGCCCCGGACCCCCAGACAGGACGAAGCCCCCCTCCCATCACCGGAGGGGGGCTTCGTCGTCCGCGGGCCGTACCGTGCGGTCAGCCCGACGTGCGGCGGTAGTGCCGGACGGCGAGCGGCGCGAAGATCGCGATGATCGCGAGGCAGGAGATGACCGTTGTAGAGCACGGGGTTCTGCAGCGACCAGGCGTCGGAGGGGATGCCGGTCGGGTTGCCGAACAGCTGGCGGCAGGCGAGCGCCAGCGCCGAGATCGGGTTCCACTCGGCGATCAGCTTGATCCCCGCAGGCATGCCGGTGATCGGGACGAACAGGTTCGACAGGAAGGTCAGCGGGAACAGCCAGATCAGCCCGGCGGTGTTGGCCGTCTCGGGGTTCGGCATGTGCAGGCCGACCCACGAGCCGACCCACGACACGGTGTAGGCGAACAGCAGCAGGAGCAGGTAGGCCGCGACCGCGTCGACGACCCCGTTGTGGACCCGCCACCCCACGACGAGTCCCGTGATCGACAGCACGAACAGCACGAGCACCTGACGCGCTGCGTCGGCCGCCGTGCGGCCGAAGAGCACCGCGGACGCCGCCATCGGCAGCGACCGGAACCGGTCGACGATGCCCTTGTGCATCCGTGCCGTTCGGCACGGTGGTCGGGCTGCTCGGACCGAACGGTGCCGGCAAGACCACGACCGTCCGCATCCTCACCACGCTGCTCAAGGCGACCGGGGGACACGCGACCGTCGCGGGCATCGACGTCGCGAAGCAACCCGACGAGGTGCGCCGCGTGATCGGGCTCACCGGGCAGTACGCCGCCGTCGACGAGTACCTCACCGGCCGCGAGAACCTCGACATGGTCGGGCGGCTCTACCACCTGCCTCCGGCCTACGTGAAGCAGCGGGCCGACGAGCTGCTCGAGCGCTTCTCGCTCACCGACGCCGCCGACCGTCCGGCGAAGACCTACAGCGGCGGCATGCGACGGCGGCTCGACCTGTCGGCCATATCTTCGCCCAGACCGTGGCGTTCGCCGCGGCGTCGTCGACGATCGGCCTCGCCGAGGACACCCTTACGTAGAGGTCTGACACGGGCACGTGGTTTTCCAGCGGGCGCCGGGAGGGCGCCCGCTGGAAGGGACGGAGGACTCAGTCGGTGAGGAGAGTCTCGGCCTCGTCGACGCTCAGGCGGCCGGCGGCGAGGTCGGCGAGGACCTTGTCGCGGTCGGCCTTGCGGGTCGCGGCCGCGGGGTCCTCGAGGCCGAGCTTGGCCAGGAGGTCGGCGTAGCGCTGACGGGTGGTGGGGTAGGAGACGCCGAGGTGCTTCTCGAGCTCGCGCATGTTGCCGCGGCTCACGAGGAAGACACGCAGCATCTCGAGCTCGTCGTCGGACAGGCCGCAGTAGGAGCACATCCGGAACTCGCCGCTGATGCCGGTGCCGCACTCGCGGCAGCCGCACCCGGTGACGACGAGCTGGGACGAGCACACCGGGCACTCGCGCGGCGGGCGGTGGTCGGGCGGCTGCTGGGTCGAGGGGGTCATGACGCCACCACGATCGAGGCCGAGCCCATCCGGACGGTGATGCCGAACGGGTGCGTGCCCGCTCCCGCGACGACGGTCCGGCTCGCGGTGCCGTCGAACGACGTCTCCGCGCCGACGCCGCCGGCGAACCGCAGCGACCCCATCTCGGCGAACGCGGTGACGGTGACGTCCGAGCCGCGGTCGAGGCGCAGGTCGAGGCTGCCGAGCTCGCAGGAGAAGTCGCTCGGCCCCGTGATGGTGCCGACGACGGCCGCGCTGCCCATCGACAGCGTGCCGTGGATGCTGCCGACGTGGTCGCGCACCTTCACCGACGACGCGCTGCCGCCGAGGGTGAGCGAGGACCGCGTGCCGACGATCTCGACGGCGCTCGCCGTGGCGTCGACGGTGAGCGGCAGCGCGGGGTTCACCCGCACGTGCACCTTCTCGCCGCGGCCGGCGGTCCAGACGACGTTGGGCACCCAGCCGAGGTACTTCGGCGCGGGCTGGGTCTTCCAGCCGTCGGCGCCCGGGGCCTCGAGCACGAGCGTGGGGCCGTCCTGGCGCAGCGTGTGCGGGCCGTCGGCCACCAGGGTGTCGACGGTGGGGTCGGCGACGACGGTGAGCTTCACGCCGCCGGTCTTGATGATCACCGCGGTGACGCTGCCGGAGGGGGAGGCCGCCAGGTCGGAGGTGCGGTCGAGGGTCGGTGCGGAGGCGTCCTCGTCGAGGAGGCGCGCGGCCTCCGCGGGGTCGACCTCGCCCGCGGCGACCCGGGTCAGCAGGTCGCGCAGCGGGTCGGTGGTGGCGGTGCCCGAGGTGGGGGGCTCGCCGCGGCCGGAGGAGGTGTCGTCCGGCGTGCCGGGGAAGGAGGTGGTGTCGCTCATGAGGCGACTGTAAACCCTATCTTTCTAATATGGCAACCCCCTTTTCCAACTCCGATCAGCTCACCACGACGCGGTAGCCGAGCTCGGCGAGCTGATGCAGGACGGCGTCGCGGTGCTCGGGACCTCGGGTCTCGACCTGCACCTCGATCTCGACCTCGTCGAGGTGCAGCCGCGGGTCGATCCGCGCGTGCTCGACCTCGACGACGTTGGCGTCCGCGTCGGCCAGCGCGGCGAGCAGGCCGGCCAGCGAGCCCGGACGGTCCGGCACGCGCACCCGCATCGTGGAGTAGCGACCGCCCGCGGCGAGGCCGTGGCGCACCACGCGCAGCAGCAGGAGCGGGTCGACGTTGCCCCCGGACACCACGATGACCACCGGCGGCTCGAAGGACGCCGGGTCGTCGAGCACCGCGGCGAGCCCGGCGGCGCCCGCGGGCTCCACGACGAGCTTGCCGCGTTCGAGGGTGAGAACGAGCGCGCGTGCGATCACCGCGTCGTCGACGACGCGCACCTCGTCGACGAGGTCCCGCACGAGAGCGAACGGCACGTCGCCGGGACGGCCCACGGCGATGCCGTCGGCCATCGTCGACATCGACGCCAGCGCGACCGGGTGGCCCTCGGCGAGCGAGGTCGGGTAGGCCGCCGCACCCGCCGCCTGAACGCCGACGATGCGGACGTCGGGCCGCACGGCCTTCACGGCTACGGCGATCCCGGCGAGCAGCCCTCCCCCGCCGGTGCAGACCACGATCGTCTTGACGTCCGGGCGCTGCTCGAGGATCTCGAGCCCGACCGTCCCTTGCCCCGCGACGATGTCCTTGTGGTCGAACGGGTGGATCAGGACGGCGCCGGTCTCGGCCTCGAAGGCTCGCGCCGCGACGAGGCACTCGTCGATCGTCGTGCCGATGAACTGGATGTCGGCGCCGTAGCCGCGCGTGGCCTGGACCTTGGGGATCGGGGCGCCGGTGGGCATGAAGACCGTGGCTGTGATGCCCAGCATCTTGGCGGCGAGCGCGACGCCCTGCGCGTGGTTGCCGGCGCTGGCGGCGACGACGCCGCGTCTGCGCTCCTCCTCGCTGAGCCGGGCGATGCGGGTGTAGGCGCCTCGGATCTTGAACGAGCCCGCCCGCTGGAGGTTCTCGCACTTGAGGTCGACGGGGCCGCCGACCTTCTCGGCGAGCCACCGCGCCGAGCGCATCGGCGTCTCCTTGGCCACGCCGCGGAGCAGCGCACGAGCGTCCTGGACATCTGAGACCGTCACCGAGTCGACCACCCCCGCAGTGTGTCGGATCGGCGTACGCCGCGGGAGCGGACGCGCGGTTCACCCGATCCGACCACGCCCGCGGGTGTGGACCGGGGCGAACAGGCGTAGAACACCAGGCATGAGCACCATGCGAAGCTCCTCCGGCCGCGAGGCGGCGGCACGGGCCGCGGCTCGCCGCGCACCGCGCCCGGACGCCCCGACCCCGGCCCCGACGTCGCTCGAGCACGTCGCTCGCCCCGCGGGGCCGAACGGCCTGCGCGTGACCTTCGACCTGCTCCGCTCCCGGCAGTCCACGAACGAGATCTTCGAGGCGATCGCCCGGGCGAACGGTCCCGTCACGCACTACGTCCTGGCCGGCGAGCACGTCTACCTCGTGAGCGACCCCGACGTGATCACCGACGTCTTCCTCACCCACGCCCGCGACGTGATGAAGGGCCGTGGCCTTCAGGCGGCGAGGCCGCTGCTCGGCAACGGCCTGCTCACGAGCGAGGGCGAGTTCCACCTGCGCCAGCGGCGCCTCGCGCAGCCGGCGTTCCACCGCAGCCGGATCGAGGCCATGGCCGCGCAGATGGTCACCGAGGCGGAGCGGCACGAGGCCGGCTGGGTCGACGGCGCGCAGGTGGACATGGTCGAGGAGATGACGGCGCTGACGTTCGCGATCGTCGGGCGCACCCTGTTCGGCACCGACCTCACCGGCGACGCACGCACGTTCGGCGACGCCCTCGCCGAGCTGCTCTCCGGCTTCGGCCAGCTCTCCGCACTGGGCAGCGAGCGACTCGTGCGCGCGCTGCCGAAGGGCCGCTACCTGCTCTCGCGCGTGGAGGACCTCGACGTCGTCGTCCAGCGGATCATCGACGAGCACCGTGCCGACGCCGCGAACGGCGTCGAGCGCGACGACCTGCTCTCGTGGCTGATCCGGGCGCGCGACGAGGAGGCCGCGGCGGAGTTCGGCGCCGCGATGACCGACGAGCAGCTGCGCGACGAGGTCATGACCTTCGTGCTCGCCGGTCACGAGACCACGGCGATGGCGCTGTCGTGGGCGTGGTGGCTGCTGTCCGCGAACCCGGCCGTGGCGGAGCGGCTGCACGACGAGCTCGTGAGCGTGCTCGGGAGCGGCGAGTCGCTGCGGGCCCCGGCGTACTCCGACCTGGCGTCGCTGCCGTGGACGCATGCGGTGGTCGCCGAGACGATCCGGCTCTACCCGCCCGCGTGGATCATGGGCAGGCGGCTGCTCACGGACCTGAAGGTCGGCGGGTGGGACGTGCCGTCCGGCTCGATCGTGCTGGGAGCGCCGTGGATCCTGCACCGCGACCCGACGATCTGGGACCGCGCGACGAGCTTCGTGCCCGAGCGGTGGATCGACGGCGACGGCCGGTTCGACGAGTCGGCGCCCGGTGTCCCGCGCGGCGCGTGGATCCCGTTCGGCTTCGGCAACCGGCGCTGCATCGGCGAGCAGTTCGCGTGGACCGAGGCCGTGCTGGTGCTGGCCGCTCTCGCTGCGCGCTGGCGACCGACCCTCGTGCCGGGCTCGGTCGTCGCGACCCAGGCCGCCGTGACCCTGCGCCCCAAGCACGGTCTGCCGATGACTCTCCGCGCACGCGAGGCATAGCCTGCGGCGCATGACGATCGACCTCGGCGCGATGGTGCTGCGGCGTCCGGTCGACGACGACGCCCCCGACGGCCTGCTGCTCTGCACCGACCCCGAGGTCGCGCAGTGGAACGCCGTGCCCGACGTCGTCGACCTCGAGTCGGCGCTGGCCTGGTGCCGCCGTGGCGCCGACTGGTCCGACGGTCGGCACACGACGTGGCACGCCGCGGACGGCACGACCGGACGGCTGCTCGCGAACTGCTCCCTCTACGCCATCGACCCTGAGGACCGCACCGCCCGGATCGGCTACCGCGTCGCGCCCTGGGCGCGCGGCGCCGGCGTCGCACGCACGGTCGTCGACGCCGTCACCCGCTGGGGCTTCGACGAGCTCGGCCTCGTGCGCGTCCAGCTCGACCACACGGTCGCGAACGTCGCGTCGTGCCACGTCGCGCAGGCCTCCGGCTTCGTCCTGGAGGGCATCCTGCGCTCGTCGTACGTCGACGGCTCGGGCGTGCGCCACGACGACCACGTCCACGGCCGCCTCGTGACCGACCGGGCCCCCGCCCTCCCGCGCCCGCGCATGTCTGCGGGGTGAGCGGAGGTCGGCGATGTAGCTGACCTCGGGGTGGTCAGGTGCCGAAGGCGAGGACGGTCGCGGTGAAGCCGTGGACCTGGTTGCGACCGGCGACCGGGCCGATCTCGCCGGCGGCGAAGAAGCCGGCGACCCCGGCGATGCCGAGCTCGTCGCGCACGGCGAGGACGTCGTGGTCGGCGCTCGGGAACATCGACCGGCCGCGGGTGTCGGCGGAGAACAGCAGCGCACCGGCGAGGGGCGCGAGACCGATGTTGCGACGGAGCGCGGAGAGCACCTCGGCGAGGTCGTCGTGCGCGGCGACCGCGTCGCGCAGCAGGAACTGCACCGTGGACCCGACCCCGACGTCCTCGCCCACCGTGATGGAGCCGGTGAGGTGGTCGGCCGCGTCGATGCCGCGCACCAGGAAGTCCGAGGCGGTGTGCTCGTCGGCGTACTCGTCGACCACGACTCCGAGCTGCAGCCCGCGTACGGCGCCGACCTGCTCCTCGACCGGCAGCGTGGCGACGGCGTCCTTGGCCTGCTCGAGCGCCGCGCGGCCCGCGAGCTCGAGGATGGTGGAGCCCGCGGCCCTCGTGACCGTCATGGGCCGCCCGATCGGCCGGCAGCCCTGCGACACCAGCGTGTGGACCGATAGGTCGCCGCCGAGGACCACGCCGACGGCGCCGCGCGCGTGCACCGTGCCGTCGACGATCAGCCGGCTCTCGCCCGGGTCGTCCGAGCCGCTCGCCATCCCGCCGGTGAGCGGGAGGCCGCGCAGCGTGTCGTGCGAGTGCGCGATGAAGCCGTCCACCGGGAAGGACCACGGGTCCGCGAGGATCACGCCGACCACGTCGTCGTCGTGCCGTTGCGGCATGCCGAGGATCGCGATCGTGTCGGACGTGCGGAGCACCTCGAGGTGGAAGGCGCGGACCTCGACCGACGGGAGGCTCGCGGCCCACACGCTGACGCCGGGGACGCCTTCCGCGCCCTGTCCGTCGGCGATGACGCCGTGCGCCGTGCAGCCGACGACGTTGCGGGCGCCGAGGGTCGCGGACGCGCGCTCGAGCGCCGCGGCGGAGGCCGCCGCGCCGCCGCCCGACACGAAGACGCAGGCGAGATCGGGGCGCACGTCGCCGAGGGGACGCAGTGCCGCGGCGACGGCACGGTCGGCAGCGGCGAGCAGGTCGTCGCCGAGGGCGAGACCGTCACCGATCAGCGAGCCGGCTGTCATGCGTCCATCGTGGTCCAACCCAGCGTGACCACACACCCCCGGTGCTAGGCCGAGCGGGTGGTGATTGGCCCGATCGTGCGCGCAGGGTGACCGTCGCTTGAGCCTCGTCACCCCCGCGGAGGGACGAGTTCCCGGTTCAGCGGAGAGCGTGACGGGATCGCGCGGCCCGCGATAGCGACGTACGGTCACTCAGGTGACCTCCCACCTCACCCCCGACGCTCCCGCCGACCTGCCCCGCACGCTCGGCGCGCTGCGCGCGTCGGGGCACGAGATGCGCACGGTGAAGGACGAGCTGCGCGACAACCTCGTGGCGAAGCTGCGCTCCGGCGAGGACCCGTTCCCCGGCGTCGTCGGCATCGAGGACACCGTGCGACCGCAGCTCGAGCGCGCCCTCCTGGCCGGCCACGACCTCGTGCTCCTCGGCGAGCGCGGCCAGGGCAAGACCCGGCTGCTGCGCACGCTCGTGGGCCTGCTCGACGAGTGGACGCCCGTCATCGAGGGCAGCGAGCTGCACGAGCACCCCTACGAACCGGTCACCGTCTGGGCCCGGCGCCAGGTGGCCGAGCACGGCGACTCGACGGTCGTCGGCTGGCTGCACCGCAGCGAGCGGTACCGCGACAAGCTCGCCACCCCGGACACGAGCGTCGGCGACCTCATCGGCGACGTCGACCCGGTCAAGGTCGCGGAGGGACGCACGCTCGGCGACCCGGAGACCGTGCACTACGGCCTCGTGCCGCGTACGAACCGCGGCATCTTCGCGATCAACGAGCTGCCCGACCTCGCCGAGCGCATCCAGGTGTCGCTGCTCAACGTGCTCGAGGAGCGCGACATCCAGGTCCGTGGCTACGCCCTCCGCCTGCCGCTCGACCTCATGCTCGTCGCGAGCGCCAACCCCGAGGACTACACCAACCGCGGCCGGATCATCACGCCGCTGAAGGACCGCTTCGGCGCCGAGATCCGCACCCACTACCCGCTGCGCCTCGCCGACGAGATCGACCTCGTGCGCCAGGAGGCCGACCTGCGCGCGCTCGTGCCGCTCCACCTGCTCGAGATCGTCGCGCGGTTCACCCGCGCCGTCCGCGAGTCGCCCGCGGTCGACTCCCGCTCGGGCGTCTCGGCGCGCTTCGCCGTCGCGGCAGCGGAATCCCTTGCGGCGTCAGCGCTCCGCCGGTCGGCGATCACCGGCGAGGCGTCCGCGGTCGCGCGGGTGGGCGACCTGCCGGCCGTCGTACCTACGCTGCGCGGCAAGGTCGAGTTCGAGGTCAGCGAGGAGGGCCGCGAGGACGACGTGCTGCAGCACCTCATGAAGCGCGCGATCGCCGAGACGTTCCGCGGCCGGCTCGGCGGAGTGGACCTGTCGGCGCTCATCAGCCGCTTTGACGAGGGCGCCACCATCGAGGTCGGCGACCTCGTCACGAGCGAGGAGGTGCTGCGTCGGCTCGGCCCGCTCGAGGGTCTCGGCCGCATCGTCACGGCGCTCGAGGGTGACGACGGCGCGTCGGCGGAGTCTCCCGGCGTCGTCGCGTCGTGCGTCGAGACGGCGCTCGAAGGCCTCTACCTCACCCGGCGCATCTCCAAGGACGAGGTGCCCGGCGGAGGCCGCTCGGTCTACGGCGGGGCCTGAGCCGGATGCAGCCCGAGTCAGCTCTCGATGCGCTCGACGGTCACGGCCGTGCCGTAGGCCGCGACCTCGTTCATGAGGTCGGCGATCTGACCGCTGTCGAAACGCATCATCAGGACCGCGTTCCCGCCCACCTCGTGACAGGCGAAACGCAGCCGCTCGACGGCCTCGATGCGGCTGTCGGAGAGCAGCTGGGTGTAGCCCTTGACCTCGCCGCCGAACATCGTGCGGAAGCTCGCACCCACGTTCGCGAAGGCGTTGCGCGCACGGACGGTGATGCCGAAGACCTCGCCGTAGACCGCGGTCACGCGGTACCCCGGCAGCTCGTTCGTGGTCACGACCATGACCGGCGGGCCGGTGTAGCGCGCCGGTCCGAGCCCGACCGCCGCGTCCGGCTGCTCGGTGATCGTCCCCTGGACCTGGTCGGTCCACTGGGTGCCGTCCCACAGCCGCAGCTGCGAGGCGTCGTCGGGGTTCGGGTACCAGCCTGCGGGGATCTCGCTCATGCGACCAGCCTAGGGGGACCGGCATGAGCCAGTACCGCTACGGCGCCTACTCCGACGGCCCCGACCCGTTGGCTCCGCCCTACGACGCGGGCCGCGCGGTCGACGAGCTCGGCGAGCGGGTCCTCGACGGGTCGGGAGTCCGTGACGCGCTGCGCGACCTCATGCAGCGCGGCGCCGACGGCGTCCGAGGCCTCGACGACCTGATGCGGAAGGTGCAGCAGCGCCGGCGTTCGCTCGAGCGCTCGGGCCGCATGGACGGCATGCTCGAGCGCGCCCGTGACCTCCTCGACCGCGCGGTCGACGCAGAGAAGGAGTCGCTCTTCCCCGACCCGTCCGACGACGCCCGCTTCCGCGAGGCCCAGCTCGACGCGCTCCCGAGCCAGACCGCACCGGCGGTGCGCGAGCTGGCCGACTACGACTGGCGCTCCCCCGAGGCCAGGGCCGCCTACGACGAGCTCCGCGACATGCTCCGCCGCGAGGTGCTCGACCAGCAGTTCCGCGGCATGAAGCAGGCGCTGCAGGACCCGGCGGGGTCGGAGTCGCGACAGGCGCTCAAGGACATGATGAGCGACCTCAACGCGTTGCTGGAGAAGCACCAGCGCGGCGAGGACACCGCGGCGGACTTCGCCAACTTCATGGACAAGCACGGCGAGTTCTTCCCCGAGAAGCCCGAGACGATCGAGGAGCTGCTCGACCAGCTCGCGCGCCAGGCCGCGGCGATGCAGCGGATGCTCGACTCGATGTCGCCCGAGCAGCGCCAGGAGCTCTCCGACCTCATGGAGCAGGCGCTCGGCGACCTCGACCTGGCCTCGGAGATGGGGCGTCTCAACGACAACCTGCGCTCGATGCGGCCCGACCTGCCGTGGTCCGGCCGCCAGCGGCTGCACGGCGACGACCCGCTGAGCCTCGGCGACGCCACCGAGGCGCTCGCCGACCTCGCCGACCTCGACTCGCTGTCCGAGGCGCTCGGGCAGGACTACGCCGGCGCCAGCCTCGAGGACGTCGACGAGGAGGCCGTCGCCCGAGCCCTGGGCCGGCAGGCCGTCGACGACCTCAAGCGCCTGCAGGAGGTCGAGCGCGAGCTCGAGCGCCAGGGCTACCTCACGAGGTCCGGCGGACAGGTCGAGCTCACCGCCAAGGCGATCCGCCGCATCGGCCAGACCGCGCTGCGCCGGGTGTTCGCGTCGCTCGAGACGGGCAGCCGCGGCGAGCACGACGTGCACGACGCCGGCGCCGCGGGCGAGCTCACCGGCACGACGCGGGAGTGGCGATTCGGCGACGAGCAGCCGCTCGACGTCGTGAAGACCGTGTCCAACGCCGTACGCCGCCGCATGATCGAGACCGACTCGCCGCTGCTGCGCCCGGAGGACTTCGAGATCCGCGAGACGGAGCGACGGACCCGTGCCGCCGTCGTGCTCCTCGTCGACCAGTCCTTCTCGATGGTCATGAACGACACGTGGCGCACCGCGAAGACCACCGCGATGGCGCTGCACGCGCTCGCCACCACGCAGTTCCCGCTCGACGCGGTGGAGATCATCGCGTTCGCCAACCTCGCGCGCCGGATCAAGCCGCACGAGCTTCCCGACCTCGACGCCAACGAGGTGCAGGGCACGAACCTGCAGCACGCCCTCATGCTCGCCGGGCGGTTCCTCGACAAGCACCCGGACGCCGAGCCGGTCGTGCTCGTCGTCACCGACGGCGAGCCCACCGCCCACCTCGACCGCGACGGCGAGTGGTGGTTCTCGTGGCCGCCCGGGCCCGAGACGATCGCGCTCACGCTCGCCGAGGTCGACAAGATGACGCGCCGCGGCGTGCCGCTCTCGTTCTTCCGCCTCGGCGACGACCCGCGCCTCGCCCAGTTCCTCGACGACGTGGCCAGACGCAACGGCGGCCGCGTGCTCGCCCCGGAGGGCGACCGGTTGGGCGACTACGTCGTGAGCGACTACCTCAAGCGCCGTGGCGGCAGGCGACGCAGCGCCTGAGAGTATGTGCGGCGTGACTCTCCCCGGACGCAGCGCGTGAGCGCGATCGGGACCCGGCTGCGGAACCTGCCGTGGTTCGAGGGGCTGCCCCGCGAGGTGGCGGTGCTCTCGGCCGTCGCGTTCTGCGTGGCCCTCGGCTTCGGCATCCTCGCCCCGGCCATCCCGGTCTTCGCCAAGTCGTTCGACGTCACCGCGACCCAGGCCGCCTCCGTCATCAGCGTGTTCGCGCTCCTGCGGCTGATCGGTGCCGTGCCCGCCGGATGGCTGGTCGACCGGATCGGCGAGCGCAGCGTGCTCGTCACAGGGCTGACCATCGTCGCCGTGTCGTCCGCGCTGGCCGGCTTCTCCACGACGTTCAACCAGCTGCTGGCGTTCCGCGGCATCGGCGGCCTGGGCTCGGCGATGTTCACCGTCTCGGCGATGGCGCTCCTGCTGAGGTCCGTCGGCCCGGAGCAGCGCGGGCGCGCAGCCGGCGCTTTCCAGGGCGGATTCCTGCTCGGCGGCGTCGCCGGCCCGGCGGTCGGCGGGATCGTCACAGGGTTCTCGGTCCGGCTGCCGTTCTTCGTCTATGCCGCCACGCTCGGCGCGGCCGTGGTCGTCGTCATCACGATGATGGCGCACACGCACCTGCGCGAGAAGGACCCGACCGCACCGGTCCTCGACGACCCGAGCGAGGCGAAGGGCTGGCGCCAGCTGGTGCATGCGCTCGGCGACCGCTCCTACGTCACCGCGCTCGTGGTCAACCTCGGCAACGGCTTCACGTCCTTCGGACTCCGGTCGGCGATCGTCCCGCTCTTCGTCGTCTACTCGCTCGGCCTGAGCCCGGCGTGGACCGGCTACGGCCTGCTCGCCGCCGCGCTCGTCCAGGCGGTGCTGCTCCTTCCTGCCGGTCGCATGGCCGACACGCGCGGCCGCAAGCCCGCACTCGTCATCGGCACCGGAGCCACCACGCTCGGCTTCGCCGCGCTCGCGCTCACCGGCGCGATCCCTCCCTTCCTCGGTGCGATGGCGGTGCTCGGCATCGGCTCCGCGTTCCTCGGATCCGCCCCCGCAGCGGTCGTCGGTGACATCACCGGAGGCCGGCGCAGCGGTCCGATCGTGGCGACGTTCCAGATGGTGAGCGACGTCGGCGCGGTCGCCGGTCCCGTCATCGCGGGTCGCATCGTCGACAAGACCGGGTCCTACGAGACGGCGTTCTTCGTCGGTGCCGCCGTCGTCGCCGTCGCGTTCCTCCTCACCCTCACGATGCCGGAGACGCTGCGCCGCGCGTCGACCGCCGCGACGACCGAAACCGGCGCGGCGGTCGACGGCGGGACAGGGCAGACTGCTGCCCCGTGACCGACACATCGGACGAGCTCGCCGGCAACCTCGACTTCTGGGAGCAGGCTGCGGCCTCCCACGGGACGAAGGAGTCCGACCCGCACTACCGCTTCGACGTCGTCGTCGCGGGCGGGTCGCTCATGACCCGGATGGAGGAGCGCGCCGTCGCCGACGCCACAGGATCGCCGCGCGACGACCCGCTCGCCGGCGTGCGCGGACGCGACGTGCTCTACCTGCAGAGCCACCTCGGCGCCGACGGCGTGGTCATGGCGCGCGCCGGCGCGCGCGTCACGTGTGCCGACTTCTCGCCGACGGCGCTGCGCCGCGTGCGGGAGCTGGCCGAGGCGGCGGGTGTCGACGTCGAGACCGTCGAGACCGACTCGCGGGCGCTGCCCGAGTCGCTGCACGGCCGGTTCGACCTCGTCTACGTCACCGTGGGCGCGATCTGCTGGATCGACGACCTCGGCCTGTGGATGCGCCAGGTGGCGCTCGCGCTGCGAGCCGGCGGCCGGCTCGTGATGGTCGAGATCCACCCGGCGTACCAGATGGTCGAGAAGCGGGTGCCGGACCTCGTGGTGGACTTCCCCTACGGCGGCGGCACGGGCCTCACCGAGACGGGCACCGGCGACTACGCCGACCCCGAGTCGACCATCACGTCGACGACGACCTGCTACGCGCACTCGGTCGCGGACATGGTCAACGGAGCGATCCGCGCGGGGATGCGCGTCGACCGGCTCGAGGAGCACGTCGTGAGCGAGATCAACCCGCGCGGCGACGACGTCCTCCAGCAGGGTGAGGACGGCCTCTGGCGCCTGCTGGTCGGACGCGGCAAGGACGAGGGCGATGCCCCGGAGCCGATGCCCGTCTACCTCACCCTCATCGCCACCCGGACCTGACCGCGCGACGAGCGGCGCCAGGCTGCAACGGCGTGGTGCCGCTCCTACCCTGAAGTGGTCGCCCATCGACTTGGCCCGCGCCGTCGGTGCCGTCTCACCCCTCTAAGTGGCCTGAACCGGCGCGTGGTTCTCGCACACTAAGAGAAGTGAGCAGCACGGACGGGCGGGGCCGATGTGTCCGATCGTCTGCTGGGCTGGTCGCTGGGAGAGCGCGAGGCGCCGCGAGCGCTGATGCCCACGTCTCGGGGGTACGGCGTCGGGCAGGATGGCCACGTGCCTGGCCGCCCTCTCACCGAACTGATCGACGCCGACTGGGCGCGCGCCCTCGAGCCGGTCGCTGACGACGTCACGCGGATGGGCGACTTCCTCCGCGCCGAGGTCGCGTCGGGTCGCGGCTACCTCCCCGCGGGGGAGAACGTCCTGCGGTCGCTGACCCGCCCGTTCGACGACGTTCGCGTGCTGATCGTCGGCCAGGACCCCTACCCGACCCCCGGTCACGCGATGGGCTTGTCGTTCTCGGTGCTGCCCGACGTGCGCCCGATCCCGCGCAGCCTGCAGAACATCTTCCGCGAGCTCGTGTCCGACGTCGGCGTGCCGGCGCCGTCGACCGGCGACCTGTCGCCGTGGGCCGACCGCGGCGTGCTGCTGCTCAACCGCGTGCTCACGGTCTCGCCGGGCAGGCCCGGCTCGCACCGCGGCAAGGGCTGGGAAGCCGTGACGGAGCAAGCGATCCGCGCTCTCGTCGCGCGCGACGCACCGCTCGTCGCGATCCTCTGGGGCCGCGACGCGCAGAGCCTCGCCCCTATGCTCGACTCGACGCCGATCGTGGCCAGCGTGCACCCGAGCCCGCTGTCGGCGTCCGGGGGCTTCTTCGGCTCCCGGCCGTTCAGCCGGGTCAACGCGCTGCTCGCCGAGCGCGACGCCGCACCGATCGACTGGACGCTGCCCTAGCGGTAGGCCGGTGCCACCCGTGGCCAGGGGCGGAGCTTCTCGATCGTCGAGGCCAGGGAGAGCAGGACGTCCTCGCGACCGGGGCGCGCGACGAGCTGCACCGACATCGGCGTGCCCGCGGTCGGGTGCACGCCCGCGGGGACCGACATCGCCGGGAAACTCGCGACGTTCCACGGCGCGGCGAACGGCGCCCACGGCACGTTGGCCGCCATCGACGTGGCCCAGCTGAGGTCGCCCCAACGCTTCGCCTCGATCGGCGGCTGCGCGAGCACCGGCGTCATGAGCACGTCGTACGTCGTCAGCAGGTCGGACGCCTTCTGCTTCCAGGCGTCGCGCGGGCCGTCCTTGAGCAGGCCGCGGGCGATCACCTGGCGGCCGATCGCGGCGTGGCGACGGATGCGCGGTTCGAGCAGCTCGGGGTCGAGGTGCTCGGCGTCGGCCGCCGTGCCGGCGAACCACCGGATGAGACCGGCGATCGCAGCGCCCTGCGGGTAGGTCGGGTCGAACCGCTCGACGTCGTGGCCGGCGTTCATGAGCGCGCCCGCGGTCTGGAACAGCGCGCGCACGTGCTCGCGGTCGACCGAGACGCCCTGCACCGGGGCACGGGTCGAGACGGCGATGCGCAGCGCCGGGCCGTCGGCGGCGTCGGCGACGTGCGCGAGCTCCGGCGCCCCCGCGATGACCGACAGCATGAGGGCGACGTCGGCGACCGTCGTACCCATCGAGCCGTTCTCCGACAGGCCGTACCAGTCGGTCGCGCCGAGGTCGCACGGCACGACGCCGCCGCCCGGCTTGATCCCGACGATGCCGGTGCACGCCGCGGGGATGCGGATCGAGCCCATGCCGTCGTTGCCGTGCGCGATCGGCACGATGCCCGCGGCGAGCGCGGCGGCCGAGCCGCCCGAGGACCCGCCCGGCGTGCGCTCGAGGTCCCACGGGTTGCGGGTGATGCCCCACACCGAGTCGGTCGCGCCGAAGACGCAGAGCTCGGGGACCCGCGTGATGCCGACGATCACGGCGCCGGCGGCGCGGAGGCGGCGCACGACCTCGTGGTTGGCCAGCTGCGGATAGCCCTCGGTGGCGGCGGAGCCGTCGCGCATCGGCTCGCCCTCGACCGGGATGTTGTCCTTGATCGCGACGGGCACGCCGGCGAGCGGCAGGTGCTGCCCCGCAGCGACCAACCGGTCGACCGCCGCCGCCTCGCGCAGCGCCGCCTCCGCGCGCACCACCTGGAAGGCCGCGATCTGGCCGTCGCGCGCCTCGAGGCGGGCGAGCGACTCACGGACCGCATCGACCGCGGTCGTGCGGCCAGCCGTGACGGCGGCGGTCACGGAGGTGGCGGTCCACTCGTGCAGCGGGCTGGTGGTGTCGGTGCTCATGACCCGAATCCCACCACGTCGGGGGTCCACGCGCGCCCCCGACGGCCGGACCGGACGGAGATGCTCAGGCGCGGTTCTCGGTCCAGCCGGTGCCGTTCCAGTAGCGCTGGCCGCCCGGGCGCTCGGGGTCCGGGTACCAGCCCGCGACCGGGAGCCCGGTGGGCATCGGTGCCGACGGCTGGGTCGGCGCGGGGTAGGCCGGGGGGGCGGGGTAGGCCAGGGGGGCTGGGGGGGCTGGGGGCTGCTGCGTGACGGGCGCGGCGTAGCCCTGGGTCGGATAGGCCGCCATGGGGTAGCCGGCGGTCGGATGGGCCGTCGCGACCGCGGGCTTGGAGCTGCGCCGGACCAGGCCGACGATGAGCACGATGATGCCGGCGAGCACGAGCAGACCGCCGAAGCCGATCAGTCCCAGCCAGGGCAGCGCCTTGGCGATGGCGGTGATCGACGGTGCCACGATGACCGTGCTGCCCTCGGTGGCGATGCTGACGACGTAGCTGCCGGTCGACGGCGCATCGAACGTGGCCACGACCACGTAAGTCTTCGCGCCGTCGTTGAACGTCTGCGTCATGCTCGGCGCGTCGTCGACGGGGACCGCCGAGCCGTCCGACGCCTTCACCGTGACGTCGCCGGGCTCGATGTTGCCGATGTAGGGGTCGCCCGTCCGGCCGCTGCCGGAGGTGGCGAGCTCGTAGACGGCGTACGTCGTGCCCGCGTCGAGCGTCTTCGGGAGCTCCACCGGGGTCGTCTGCGGCGACCCGAGGCCGCTGATCAGGCTCGACGCGGTGGCGCCGAACCCGACGATGCCGACGACCGCGAGGACGAGGCCGACGCCGAGCAGCACCAGGCCGGTGACGATCGCGCCGCGACCGCGATGCGCTGGGGTCGGCGTAGCGAACGGCTCGGTCATCGGGACTCCTCGGTTTGTCGTCCCCCCACTATGCCAACCCGCGGCGCCAGCCGCTGAGCGGCCGCCGCCCCGCGCTCAGCCGAGCGGGACGAGGGCGCCGCGCAGCAGCTCGGCCGCGGCGTCGCCGTGGTCGTCGGCGAGGAGGCCCGCCGCGGCGACGACGTAGCGATGGTCGACGGTGAGCCGAGGACCGCGCGGCACCTTCCAGCCTCCGGCGTGGTCGGTGAGCACCGGGTCGAGCATCGCGCGCAGGGTGTCCGGGGCGGCGTGCCGGAAGACGCCGCCGCTGGCGACGACGAGCCGGACCGAGGACAGGTCGCGACCCGGCGTACGCCCGTCGACGGTGTCGGCGGGACGCGCGTGACGGCGCAGCGCGACGGTGAGCGCGAGCCGCGCGATCAGCGCCTCCATGTCGCGATCGACCTCGGTGAACGGGAGCCAGGAAGGGTCGTCGTGGCGCAGCCGCGCGGCGTCGTCGATCGCGTCGTGCTCGGCGCCCGGCGCCACGAGCTTCTCCGCGAGCGCGGCGTCGGCGACACCGGTGGCGCTCCAGCGCATCCCGAGGTCTCCCTCGACCGTGCGGCCGCGCCACAGCGTCTCGACGACCTCGCGTCGCAACGACGCCTCCTCGGCGTCGGGCGTGAGCGCGGAGTAGACGTCGGTCGTAGCGCCGCCCACATCGACGAGCAGGACGTCGCCGACGCCCGAGTCGGCGATCAGCTCGACACCGGCGAGGACGAGGTCGGGTGTGGCTCCGCGCACGAGCCGGGCGAAGCGGGGGCCCTTCGTGAGCCCCTTGCCGCCGATCACGTGCCGCACGAACACGTCGCGGATCGCCGCGCGAGCCGGGTGCGGGTCGAGGACGCCGATGCGCGGCAGCACGTTGGCGCAGGCGACGACGGTACGCCCGCGCTCCTCGAACGCGGCCACGACGTCGCCCTGCGCGTCGACGTTGCCCGCGACGACGTAGGGCACCCGAGGGCCGGACACAGAGAGCCGGGATGCGTTGTGACGCAACACTTCTGCATCGCCACCGTCGGTGCCTCCGACCAGCAGCACGACGTCGGGACGCGCGTCCTTCAGCGCGACCAGGCCGTCGCGGTCGAGCGGCCCGCTCGACACGTGCACGACCTTGGCGCCCGCGGAGAGCCCGACGCGCGTGCCGGCCTCGGCCGTCACGACCCGCCCGTAGCCGACGACCGCGAGGCGCAGCCCGCCACCGGCGGACGAGCAGACCCGGACGTCGACCGGCTCGCCGCCCGCCTCCGAGACGACCGTCGCGACGGCGGAATCGAGGCCGGTGAGGACGTCGAGGCCGGGACCCACGGTCGTCGGGACGGAGGTCGTCGCGAGCAGCCGTCCCGCGTCGGTGCCGGTGACGGCGACCGCGGCGGCCTTGGTGAACGTCGAGCCGGTGTCGACGCAGACGACGTACTCCGGCGTCACCCCAGCGCCTGCAGCACGTCGGCCACGAGGTCGTCGACGGTCTCGATGCCGACCGAGAGCCGGACGAGGTCGGCCGGCACCTCGAGCGCGGAGCCGGCGACCGACGCGTGCGTCATGCGGCCGGGGTGCTCGATGAGCGACTCGACGCCGCCGAGCGACTCGCCGAGGGTGAAGACCCGGGCGCGCGCGCAGACGTCGAGCGCGGCTTGCTCGCCGCCGGCGACGCGGAAGCTGACCATCCCGCCGAAGTCGCGCATCTGCTTGACGGCCACGTGGTGCCCGTCGTTGCTCTCGAGCCCGGGGTAGAAGACCTCGACGACCTTCGGGTGGTCGCGCAGCGCGTCGACGACGGCCCGCGCGTTGGCGCAGTGCCGGTCCATCCGCACGGCGAGGGTCTTGATGCCGCGCAGGGTGAGCCAGGCGTCGAACGGGCCGTTGACCGCGCCCATCGCGTTCTGGTGGTAGGCGAGGCGTTCGGCCAGCTCGGGGTCCGACGCGACGAGCGCGCCGCCGACGACGTCGCTGTGCCCGCCGAGGTACTTCGTCGTCGAGTGCACGACGACGTCGGCGCCGAGCAGCAGCGGCTGCTGGAGGTAGGGCGAGGCGAACGTGTTGTCGACGACGAGGAGCGCTCCGGCGGCGTGCGCCACCTCGGCGATCGCCGCGATGTCGGCCACCCGCAGCAGCGGGTTGGTCGGAGTCTCGACCCACACGATGCGGGTCCGAGCCGGCTCGATCGCGGCCGCGACCGCGTCGACGTCGGTGAGGCGCGCGGGCGTGTGGTCGACGCCCCAGCGCTCGAGCACCTTCGCGAAGAGGCGGAAGGTGCCGCCGTAGGCGTCGTCCGGGATGACCGCGTGGGCGCCGGGCTCCATGACGGTGCGCAGGACGGTGTCCTCGGCCGCGAGACCCGAGGCGAACGCCATCGCACGGGTCGTGCCGGCGGCCGCGCCGACCGGGTCCTCGAGCGCAGCGAGGCACTCCTGGAGCGCCGTGCGCGTCGGGTTGCCCGACCGCGAGTACTCGTAGCCGCCGCGCAGGCCGCCGACCCCGTCCTGGGCGTAGGTCGACACCTGGTAGATCGGCGGGACCACGGCCCCCGTCGTGGGGTCGGGCTCCTGCCCGGCATGGATGGCGAGGGTCTCGAAACCGGCGTCGTTGCTCACCGGGTCAGGGTAGCCCGGCTCAGCCGGTCGGACGCTCGGCGCGGCGGCGCTCGGCGAACGCGCGCGCCTTCGCCCGGTTGCCGCAGATCGCCATGATGCACCAGTGCCTGCGGTGGCTCGGGTCGTGGAACAGCCACCCGCAGCCGTGCCCGGCGCACTGCCCCACGTGGGCGACGTCGCCGGTCGCGAGCAACTCGGCGGCGGCGAGCGCGGCGCGGTGCAGCGGGAGCCGCAGGCCCGCCGACCGCCAGGTGCCCCCGTCCGGCAGGACGCGTCGGTCCTCGCGCGGCACGAGCACCGACACGTCCGTCGCGGCGGCGACGGCGTGGGCGACCACCGCCAGGTCCGCCGGCGGGAACGGCCGGTCGCGCCACGGCGCCGTCACCACGGAGCACCAGGACTCGCGGAACGCGAGCACGTCGTCGAGCACGCGCTGCGCCTCGACCGGCGACTCGCGACCGAGCGCACGCACGCGACGGGTCTCGGTCGCCGACAGCAGGCCGGCGTCTCCCGCCCACACCGCGAGGGCGTCGTAGGACACGAGGTACTCGCGCTGCGTCGCGTCGTTCCAGCCCGCCCTCGTGTTGACGATCTCGAGGGCGACGTGGCCGGACACGGCGTCGGGCACGAGATGCCCGGACACCCGATGGTTCGCCACGGCACCTCCCGCTCCTCGGCTCCTCCGGCTACTCTAACCGGATCCCCGTCTTGAACGGTTAGCCATCCAGGAGGTGTCGTGGGGGCGATCGGGCAGCTGACCCGCGCGCGGCTCCGGCACCGGCCGGGTCGCTGGGTGCTGCTCGCCGTGGGCGTCGCCCTCGCCCTCGCCCTGCCTGTGCTCTCCGCGGCGACCGGCCGGCTGGTGGCGGTGCAGACCCTCTCGCACGCGATCGAGCAGCTGCCCGTCGGCGAGCGCACCGTGATCGCGTCGTACGGCGGGACCGCGGATCCCTCGGCGCAGCGCCACGACGACCAGCTCGTGCGGACCGGGCTCACCCGGCTCAGCGCTCGGGCGGTCGGCCACCGGATGCTGTTCGGCGAGCTAGCCGACGGGACGGGCGCCACCTACCGTCTCGGGGCGACCGACGACCTCGCGCACCAGGTGCGGCTCACCACCGGCCGGCTCCCTGCGTCCTGCACGCCGCAGCGCTGCGAGGTGCTGCTCACCGGCGCGACCACGCCGCCGGTGCTCGACCCGTCGCTCGGGATCGTCGTGGTCGGCACCGGAGAGCGCACGGACCCGCTGCTCCTGCCCGGCACGTTCGACCCCGGTCCCGCGGCGCGCGTGCTGCTCGGTGCGGATCCCGATGCACTGCAGCGCCTCTCGTCGCTCGAGCAGTTCCCGCGCGGCAGCGGGTGGGTCGCGTCGCTCGACCCCGAGCGCATCACCTCGCTCGGTGTGCCGGCGTACGCCGACCTCTCGCGCCGCGTGTCCGACGAGCTCGCGCTGCGGGTGCGCGCACTGGTCCTGTCGGTGCCCGACGACGCGCTCCTGCGCGAGGACGCGCGCGCCACCGCGTCCCAGGGCCGCTTCGCGCTCCTGGGCGGCGCGACGTCCGTGCTCGTCCTCGGCTTCGTGCTGGTCGCGGCGGTGGGTCTTCGCCGCGAGCACCTCGAGGTGGCCGGCCTGCTCCGGCGCCGCGGTGCGTCGACCCGCGACGTCCTCACCTTCGCCCTGCTGGGCACCGGGGTCGCGGTGGTCGTCGGCGCGGTCCTCGGTGCCGTCGTCGGCTGGGTCGCGGCCTTCCTGTCCGCGCAGGCGGAGCCGCTGCACCCGCCGGCGATCGCGCTCGCCACCGGCTCCGTGCTCGACGCCCTGCCGACCCTCGTGGTACTCGCGGTCGCCGCCGTCGCCCTCACCGCCGCGGTGCTCGCGTGGCCCGACTCCCGCTCGCGCACGGCGTGGCACGTGGTGGAGCTCCTCGCCATCGGCACGATCGCCACGGCCGTGCTCGTCGCCGCGCGCGGAGCCGTCGCGGCCACGAACGTCGGCGGCGACCCGCTGGCGATCGCGCTGCCCGTGCTCGCGCTGACGGCCGCGGCGCTCGTCGCGGCGCGGCTCTGGGTGCCGGTCGCCGCCCTCGTGAGCAGGCACCTCCCGAGCCCCGCAGTGGCCGCGCGGCTCGCGGCGTCGAGCGGGGTACGGCGCCCGCTGCGCACGGTCGTCACCGTCGGCTTCGTCACGGCCGCCGTCGGCGCCGTCGTCTTCGCGGGCGCCTACCGCGCGACGCTGCAGGCCGGCAGCGCCGACACCGCGGCGTTCGACGTCCCCGCCGACGCACGCATCAGCACCGGCGCGCAGGGCACCGATCCGGTCGCGCTGCAGGCACAGCAGCCGCTCCTGGGTCCGGCGTACGCCGTCCTGCGCACGGTCGCCGGCGTGCGGACCTCGGCCACGAGCGGCGACGCCGTGCAGGTCCTCGGGCTCGACGCCGGGGCGCTGCGCCTCGTGTCGCGGTGGGACCGCACGGTCGGCGCATCCTCCCCTGACGCCGTCCGGGCGGCGATCGCCGCCGCGTCGGGTCCGGCTGGCCTTCCCCTTCCTGCTGGAGCGGCCGAGCTGGCGCTCCCGGTGGTGTCATGGAGCCGCACGACACCGGGAGTCGTCGACGTCACCGTGTGGGTCACCGCGGCCGACGGTCGCGAGCGCGGGATCCCGCTCGTCGAGCGCGACGGCGCGCTGCGCGGCGCCCTCCCCGACCTCGGCGCCAGCACGACCCTGACGGCGCTCACCCTGCGCGAGAGCTCCGCCGACGCCACCCGACGCCAGCACCGGCTCGGCGAGGGCGGCACGACCTCGTCCTTCCTGTCCGGACGGCTCGTGCTGGGTCGCCCCGCGGGTCCCTCGGCCACGTGGTCGTCCTGGTCGTCGCGCACGGCCGACGTCGCGGCCGCGCCCACGAGCCTCACCGTGGCCTACGAGCTCGCCGGTCCGCTCGTCGTCGTGCGACCCGGGCTCGTCGACCGCGCCCCCGTCCGCGTCCTGACCGACGGCGAGACCGCGACGCGAGGTACGTCGCTGCGCCTCGACCTCGGTGGCGGCGACGCCGTCGCCGCACAGGTAGTCGGCACGCTCCCGCGCTTCCCCACGGCCGGACCTCGGTTCCTCGTCGCCGACCGCGTCTCCCTCGCTGCAGCGCTCGACGACCACGAGCCGGGATCCGGTGCGCCGCATGAGATCTGGGCAGGCGACGGCACCAGCACATCGTCGCTCGCCACCGTGCTCGCCCTGTCACCGTGGAACCAGGCACGGGTCGATACGCAGGCCGAGAGCCGCACGGCGCTCGAGTCCGACGCCGTCGGCCAAGGCGGGGGACGACTGCTGCTCGTCGCAGCGGCGATCGCACTGCTCGTCGCGATCGTCTCGCTCGTGCTGCTGGTGACCGGCGAGCGACGCGACGACGCCGGGCAGCTGCTCGCGCACGAGGCCGACGGCATCGCGACATCGACGCTGCGCCGCAGCATCTGGTGGCGCGCCGTAGCGGCCGCCGTGCCCGCGCTGATCGCCGGCACCGTCGCCGGACTCGTCCTCACCCGCTCGGTGTCGACGCTCGTCGCACTGTCGGCGAGCGGCGCGGCCCCGATGCCGCCGCTGGTCCCCAGCGTCGGCCCGGGCACGACGGCCGCCGTTCTCCTCGCCGGGCTCGTCGTCGCCCTCACGGCGTGCGCCGTCGCGACGAGCCGCATGCTCCGCTCCGCGTGGCCGTCGGGCGTCGACCAGGACCTGCGATGAGCACGGGCACGCAGCACGTCATGCCCCCGGCGGTCGACGTCCACGACCTGTTCTTCCTCTACGACGCCCCCACGGGGTCGGTCGCCGCGCTGCGCGGTCTGTCGCTGCACGTGTCCGAGGGCGAACGGCTCGTGGTCCACGGTCCCAACGGGTCCGGCAAGTCCACGCTGCTCGCCGTCCTCGCCGCCGAGGTCGCGCCGAGCGCCGGGTCGGTGCGCGTCGCCGGCGTCGACCTCGCCAGGGCCGACGACGCCACGCGCACCGCGCTGCGCCGCGTCCGGCTCGGTCTCATCGACCAGCGCGCACGTCGGTCGCTGCGACCCGAGCTCGACGCGGTCGACAACGTCGCCCTGCAGCTGCGCGTCTCAGGACGCCATCGCGGTGAGGCGCGACTGCTTGCGCGAGAAGCACTCTCACGCCTCGGGCTCGAGCACCTCGCCGCACGGCGGCCCGAGACGCTCTCCGGTGGCGAGGCGCAGCGGGTGGCGGTCGCGGCCGCGCTGGCGCACCGGCCCACCGTGGTGCTCGCCGACGAGCCGACCGGCGAGCTCGACGCCGGAGCGGCCGACCTGGTCTACGACGTGCTGGCAGCAGCCGTCGATGATCTCGGCGCGACTCTGGTGCTCGTGACCCACGACCCCCGCGCCGCCCGGGTCGCCGACCGCGTGGTGCGGATCCGCGACGGTCGGCTCTCCGAGCAGTGGGACCCCGCGACGCCGCACTCGGAGACGCTCGTCGTCGACGACCGCGGCTGGGTCCGCCTCCCCGATGCGCTGCGTCACGGCGCCGGCGCCGTGACGGGGGCGGTCGCGGTCGCGACGGCCGACGGCGTCCTGCTGCGCGGCACCGGCGCGGCGGTCCTCGGCGACGTCGACCTGCCGCACGAGCCGCACGCACGCGGCGAGGTGGTCGCTTCGCTCGACGACGTGAGCGTCGACTACTCCGGCACTCCTGTCCTCGACGGGCTGAGCCTCGAGGTGCGCGCCGGCTCGCTCACCGTCGTCTCCGGCCGCTCGGGCTCGGGGAAGTCGACGCTGCTGCGCGCCCTCACCGGCCTCGCACCGGTGGACGCGGGCGAGGTCATGCTGCTCGGCCGTCGCCTCGCCGACCTCGATCGCGACGCCCGGGCCGCGGTACGCCGCTCGGGGGTGGCCGTCGCGTCGCAGGGCGGGTCGCTGGTGGAGACGATGCACGTGCGCGACAACCTCGAGCTGGCGCGCACCGCACGAGGGCTGCCGGACGACGGCGTACTCGTGGACGCCCTCTGCGACGGGCTCGGTCTCACCCCGCTCGCGCACCGCACCGTGTCGTCGCTCTCCGGCGGCGAGCGTCAGCGGGTCGCCGTCGCCCGCTCCCTCGTGGTGGAGCCGGTCCTCGCCGTGCTCGACGAGCCCACGAGCCAGCTCGACGAGGCCAACGCCGAGGTCGTCGCGCGCACTCTCGTCGACGCCGCGCGGCGAGGTGTCGCGGTCGTCGTGGCCAGCCACGACCCCGTGCTCCTCGACACAGCCGACGAGATCCTCGAACTGGCGGGCACGTAGTCCTCAGGTGCGCGTCGGGGCAGCCGATGGGCGGCTGCCGAGAATCGGTTATCGCCCGTCCCGACAGAGGTACTCCCCATGGCGTCATCGACGTCGACCGTGAACGCCGATCGCCGCGTGTCGGGCTGGTTCGCGAACCGCAAGGCCCGCACCAAGGTGCTCCTGCCCGTGACCGTGGCTGCCGTCGCCATCGTGCTCGTCGACCTGCTGGGCGTCGCAGCGGTCACGTCGACCGCGAACCAGGCCCAGGACCTCTGCAGCACCTCGGCCAAGCCGCTCGACGACCTCGGTCATGTGCGCGACGGCGAGGGCGACAGCCGGGTGGCCGTCCGCGACTACCTCCTCGCCGGCACCGTCTCGGCGAACGTCCAGAGCCTCACGTCGAGCACCGAGGAGATGGGCGCCGCGATCCAGGAGATCGCGTCCACCGCGTCCGGCGCCTCCCATGTCGCCGCCGAGGCGGTCACGATGACGGGCGCCACGACGATGATCGTCGACCGGCTCGGGGAGTCCTCGGCGGAGATCGCGACCGTCATCAATTCGATCAACACGATCGCCGGCCAGACGAACCTGCTGGCCCTCTACGCCACGATCGAGGCGGCGCGCGCAGGCGAGGCCGGGCGCGGGTTCGCCGTCGTCGCCAACGAGGTGAAGGACCTCGCCCGCGAGACCGCCAAGGCCACCGAGGACATCGCACACCGGGTCACGGCCATCCAGAGCGACACCGCCGACGCCGTGACGGCGATCAACTCCATCACCGAGATCATCGGTCAGATCAACATCAGCCTGCTCACTCTCGCGTCGGCGGTCGAGCAGCAGACCGCCACGACCCAGCTCATGACGGCCAACGTGTCCCAGGCCGCGATCGGCGCGATCAACATCGCGCACAGCGTCGGCTCCGTGGCGCGCGTCTTCGCCGAGACCACGGCCGGAGCGACGAGCACGTCCCAGGCGGCCGACGAGATGGCGCAGATGGCGGCCTGCCTCCAGACGATGGTGTCGGCCTTCCGGATCTGACCCGACGGGGAACGGCGTAGCCCTCGACGCCGACGTCAGACGAGCTGGTCCGATCGTGACTCGTCGCGCTCCTCGGCGAGCAGGTCGTCCTCGGTGAACGTCGTCCACACGTGCCTGTCCTCGCTCGGGGCCACGTTGAACGTGTCGATCGTGCCGCGCATCGACTCGGCGAGCATCGCGAGGTCCTGCGCCGACGCCGCCGCCTGGCGCGAGCCCACGGCGTACTGACGGGACACGTCGGAGACCTGGCCCATCGCGAGCACGACCTGGTCCGACGCCGAACGCTGCTGCTGGGTGGCGATCGAGATCTCCCGGGTCGCCGTCGTGGTCTCGTCGACCATCCCCGCGATGCGGTCGAGCGCACGGGCGGCCTCGTGCGCGACGACGCGCGCCCGGTCGACCTCGCGCTGGCCCTCCTCCGCCACCATGACGGTCGCTCCGGACTCGGTCGTGATACGCGTGACGAGCGACTGGATCTGCGTCGTCGACGCCCGCGCCCGCTCGGCGAGGCGCCGCACCTCGGCAGCGACGACGGCGAAGCCCTGGCCGTGCTCCCCCGCGCGCGCCGCCTCGATCGCGGCGTTGAGCGCGAGCATGTTCGTGCGCTCGGCGAGGTCGTCGATCACGTCGATCACGCGCCCGATCTCGCGACCTGTGTCGCCGAGGCTGACGGCTCGCTCGGAGATGACCTCCACCCGCTGTCCGACCAGGTCCATCGCGTCGACCGACGACGCGACCGCGGCGCGACCGAGCTCGGTGAGCTGCAGCGTGTCGCCCGCGGCACGCGCGACCGACTCCGACGTCTGCGCGATCTGGGCCGCGGTCGCGGCGAGCTCCTCGATCGTGGCGGTCGTCTCCGCGACGACGCTGCTCTGCTCCGACGCCGCCGTCGCCTGCTGCGCGGCACCGGCCCGCAGCTCGACGCTCGCCTGCGTGAGAGCCGTTCCGTACTGCTGCGCCTGGGCGACCAGGTCGCGCAGGCGCCCGATCGTCGAGTCGAACGACGACGCCATGTCGCGCAGCTCGCCCTCGTCGAACTGCTCGACGGGGAGCTCCGCGGCGAGGTCGCCCTGCGCCACCCGGGCGAGCGCGTCGGACATCTCGCGCAGGCGCAGCTCGAGCCTGCGCGCGTTCACGTGCTGCGCACGACGGTGGCGGCGCTCCTCGCGCGCCCAGACCACGGCGCCGACGAGGCCCGCTCCGAGCAGCGCGACACCGAGCAGCGCGAGCAGCCAGGTCACGAAGCTCTGCACGGCGAAGCCGGTCGCCACGGCCGTCTGGCTCGCGCCGACGACCCAGTCGAGGTCCACGGCGCCCCGGAGTCCCGGGTCGTACGCCGTGCGCTGCCACGCCGTCACGATGCCGTCGTTCGTGACGACACCGTCGTTCCCGCGGGAGAGGTCCATCCCGAGCGCGCTCTCGGCGTCGCCGGGCGCGTCGAAGGTCACGGTGCCACCCAGGCCCTGCGCTGACGTGGCGCGCAGCTGCTCGACCGGCGAGTCGATCTCCAGCACACCCACGGGGGCGCCCGCTGGTCCGACGGCGATCGCCGTCGTCACGACGTCACCCGGCAGCGAGATGCCCGCGTGGGCGTCGGTGGTCACGGCCTTGTTCGGCCCCAGCCTCAGTGCCTGTGCGAACCACGGCGAACCCACCGCACCGGGCGAGAGGCCCGTGGTCTCGCTGACCCCCGCCTGCTGGGACGAGGCGTCCGCGACGCGCAGGACCTCACGGCCGGCGGCGTTGCGGAGCCGAGCGATGGCCACCAGCCCCGGACGGAGCTCGGTGAGCGCCTCCAGCGGACGTCGGGCCTGGGCGATCTGCGCCGCGGTCGGGGCGCCCCCCGACGTCACGACCGCGGCGAGCACGGGGTCACGGCCGGCCAGGAGCGCAGCGAGCCGGACGACGTCGACCTCGCGCGACGCGCGGGCGGCTGCCTCACGCGCCTCGGCGCTCAGGGTGACGACCTGCTTGTTCTCCGCCTCGTGGGCGGCCGACTGCGCGGTCACCGTCAGCACGCTGGCGGCGCTCAGCACGACGAGGGAGGCGGCCAGCGTGGCCGGGACCGCCCAGCGCAGCGGCGTACGGCGGTGCCGGGGCGCGTCGGCAGCGCGCTCGGCCGACCGGCCTGCGCTCGTGCTGCGCGCGGACGTGCTCATGTGCTGCCCCTCACCACGGCTCCTGGTCGTGGCATCGGCATCTCCCGCGGGGAGTTGAGCCGAACGGGCGAACGGTGCCGTCACCGCGCCGTAAGGAGAGGCGGGAAGGGGACGGGGCCCGCCGTGGTTGTCCCCCCTGCGAGCCCGCACTTGCCGGGCCCGCGTCCCACCGAGAGGCTGGTCCCATGTTCTCGTCCCGCGCCAAGACCCGCATGGTCACTCCCGACGACGCGCTGCCCGGCCGTCCGACCCGCGGCTTCGTCGTCCCGACCACCCACGAGGTGCTCGGCACGCCGCTCGAGGGCCCGTTCCCCGAGGGCCTCGAGCACCTCTACGTCGGCCTCGGCTGCTTCTGGGGTGCGGAGAAGCGCTTCTGGCGGGTGCCGGGCGTCTACACGACCGCCGTCGGCTACCAGGGCGGCATCACGCCCAATCCGACCTACGAGGAGGTCTGCACCGGGCGCACCGGCCACGCGGAGAACGTCCTGGTCGTCTACGACCTGGCGAAGGTGTCGTCGTACGACCTGCTCAAGGTGTTCTGGGAGAACCACGACCCGACGCAGGGCTATCGCCAGGGCAACGACATCGGCACGCAGTACAGGTCGGCGCTGTACTTCACGACTCCGGAGCAGGCCGAGACGGCGCAGCGCACGAAGGACGCCTACGAGAAGGTCCTCGTCGCGAAGGGCTTCGACCCGATCACGACCGAGGTCCTGTCGGCCGAAGGCCTGCCCTTCTACTACGCCGAGGAATACCATCAGCAGTACTTGTACAAGGTGCCGCACGGCTACGACTGCCATGCCGAGACCGGCGTCGCACTCCCGCCGCTGTAGCGGCCCGCAGACGAACGGCCCGTCACCCGTCCCCCGTGGTGGCGGGTCGTTCCTGTGCTCGCGCAGAATCGGCGGCGACGACGCGGCCGTCGGTAGGTAGCGTCCGCGGCATGACTCCGACCGTGCGCCTGGTGCCGATGACCCGCGACCAGTACGACGCCTACCGCGTGACGGCCGAGGACGAGTACGCCGAGGCGATCCGCGACTCCGGTTCGCTCCCCGAAGCGGAGGCGCGCGAGCAGTCCGCCGCCGACTACGCCGCGCTGCTCCCCGACGGCATGGCCAGCGATGGCCACCGGTTCTGGACGGCCTACGACGGCGACGAGGTCGTCGGCATGCTGTGGCTGCGCTTCAAGGACACGTCTGTCGGCGTCACGGCGTTCGGCTTCGACTTCTCCGTGCGCGAGGACCTGCGGCGCCGGGGCTACGGCCGTGCGCTGATGCAGGCGGCGGAGGTCGAGTGCCGTGAGCGCGGCGTCGTGTCCGTCGGCCTCCGGGTGTTCGGGAACAACCTCGCGGCGCAGGCGCTCTACGAGCAGATGGGCTTCGAGGTCACCAGCATCCAGATGTCCCGGAGCCTCTGACCGAGTCCCCGCGGAGAGATCATCGCGTCCACAACCTGTGCATACGGAATTCTGAAAGTTCTTGTGCCACAGGGCTTCTCGGGGTTGTACGCGTCGGTGGCGGCGAGTAGTGTCGCACACACGTTCACCTCCTCCCCCGATCGTGTGCAGCGGGTGACCGCTGCCGTCGCGCGGGCGCAGGCGGCACGCACGGAGGCGGCGACCCTGGTCGCCGAGGGTGCACTCGACGACTTCTCGGACCCGGCGGTGCAGGAACTGACCGAGACGGTGCTGCGCCTGTCCGACACCGCGTCGGCGATCGGGTCCGCCGGCATCGAGCTGGTCGATCGCACGGGAGCCGTGCGCGGACCGGGCCACGTCTCCACCGCGACCTGGCTGATCGCGACGCAACGGTGGAACAGGCGCACGGCAGCGCGGGCCGTCTCGACCGCGCGCTCGCTCGCCACGACCTGCCCGTCACGCTCAAGTCCTGGCTCCGGGCCGAGATCAACACGGTCCACGCCGACGTGTTGGCGACCGCGTTGCCGAAGGCGCTCTCGGTGGTCGACGACACGTCCCGGGACGTGGCACGGGAGCAGGCCGAGCAGGTGCTCGTCGAGATCTCCCGGCACTACTCGGCCGACCAGACGAGAGCGGCGACGCGACGGCTGGCCAAGGCGGCCGGCCAGGACGGCGCCACCGAGTCGACCATCGCCGCGGCCGCCGCGGCCTCTCTGCGCCTGGTGCATGTCGGCGCCGGCTGGCGACTCACCGCTGGCTCGACGACGAGACGGGCACCGCGCTGCAGACCGCCCTCGAGGGCAAGCGCAACACCGCCTTCCACGCAGGGGAGGCCACGACCGGCACGACGCCTGCCGACGGCTCCCCCGCCGACGCCGTGCGCACCGCGTCGTACGAGCACCTCGACGCGCTGGCCCTCGGCGAGCTCGCGCGCGACGCGCTCCGCTCCGGCGGCGCAGGATCCATCGCGGGCGAGCGCGCCCACCTCGACGTCGTCGTCACGCTGCACGAGCTGCGCACCGGTCTCGGTTTCGGCGAGCTCGCGGCAGGCGCCGCCGGGAACCTCCCGATCGACATCGACGCGTTGCGTCGGATCGCGTGCGACGCGGACCTGCGACGAGTCGTCACCTCCGTCCGGCACGCCGACCCGCACACCGGTCGCCCGATCGACCCGGTCGTGGCCCGCCTGCTCCACGCCCCGAGCGAGGTCCTCGACTACGGCCGCAGCCAGCGCATCGTCCCGACGGGTCTACGCCGACGCCAAGCGTGCCCGCCCAATATCCGGCATCCGGGTGCGTGGCACGGTCGATCGATCATCCGCCGTCGTAAGGACCGAGCGGAGTCTCGGCGCTCTACTGCTGGTGGGCCGAATGGGTGAGTTCGTGAGGAGATGCCAACTACACGCTCAACCCGGGGCATGTGACGACGATGTGAAGGATGTCATCGCACTCTCACTTCGCGCCGACCAGAACGGGCACCCCCATCGTGAGGTGGGGTCGCAAAGCCAGGGGACTCTCGGGAGTTCGCCCAGCCGCCTCGGTTGAGGACCTTCGTGTCGGTAGTGATCGTCCCGGAAGGAACGACCATGCTCGCTCGTCTCCGCAAGTCCGTTGAGGACAAGGACCAGGGCTTCACCCTGATCGAGCTCCTCGTCGTGATCATCATCATCGGCATCCTCGCCGCTATCGCTATCCCGGTCTTCCTCAACCAGCGCCAGAAGGGCTGGGACGCGGCGGTCAAGTCCGATCTTCGCAACGCGGCCACCGCCGAGGAGACCTGGCTGACCGAGAAGTCCGTCTACACCGCTGCGGACGCTGACCTGAAGACGGACGGTTTCAAGTACAGCGACGGCGGCAACTACTTCGGTGGCGCGTCCGCCCTGACGGCCACCATCAACGCCGGAAACTCATACTGCCTGACCGCCCGGTCGAAGTCGGGCAGCTACTTCTCCTACGGCAGCGCCTCTGGCCTGTCCGGTGCCCTTGCGGCCGCGCCCGGCAACGCTGCTGGCGTCTGCTCCTGACGCAACGACCAGGCCACTCCAGGGCATAGATCGAGCCCCCGACCACGCGTCGGGGGCTCGATCTATGCACGCTGCGTCACGCGATGAGACGGCATCAGGGCCAAGAGGCATCGGTTCGAGACACAGCTCGGCGTGCAAGTCCGACGCCGCACGCGATGTGCCGCTATCGCTCGCCCCGGGGCGCGTCGAGCGGGCAGGATCGCCTCGTCCAAGTCGAGTGAGTCGGTGCTCGAACCGCCGGGGTCGCCGGGGACTAGGAGTGGGTCGTCATGTTCGATGTCGAGGTTCGCAACGTCCAGGGCGCGGTCACGGCGATCGGCGCGGCGGGGCCGTTCACGGTCGTGATTGATCGCCCGCAGGCAGTCGGAGGGGGCGGGCTCGGATTCAATGGTGGAGAACTCCTGCACCTTGCGGTGGCCGGGTGCATCTCGAATGACCTGTTTCGTGAGGCCGACGGTCGAGGCATCGCGCTGACCCGTGTCGTGGTCACTGCCGACGGGCAGTTTGGTGGCGACCCGGCAGTGTCGACGGGGATTGCATACAAGGTCGAGGTCAGCGGCGACGCGCCCGTCGAGGTCCTGCGCGACCTAGTCCGTCATGTCGATGAGATCGCGGAGATCCCGAACTCGTTGCGCCGAGGCACAGACGTTCGCCTGGCCGGAGTCACTGTTCACACCAGCGATAACTGATCCGGCAGCCGCGTCGTCGAGACACTCCCGTGACTCCATCACGCGCCGCTGAGGGTGCAATCAATGTGCCGATAACGCGGTTGAGCTCGCGAGGTCACGCCTCGGCGCGGCCGGCGAGCGCCGTGAGCGCCTCGACGACGTCTGCGACCGTGGGGTCGCCGTCGAGGAACGTCTCGTGCAGCTCGACGGCGAGCACGGCACGCTGCGTCGCGGTCACGGGAGCGACGCGCAGCGGGAGCGCATCGGCGTTGTCCTCGAGGAACCGCGCCGCGGCGCGCACGGCGCCATGGCGTACGACGTCGTCCTGGAGCGGCTCGTCGAATCGCCATCGCCTCGCGCGCGCGACGATGCGCGACTTGCTCGGGTCGGTGTCCACGACGTCGGCCGCGGCGAACACACGGCAGTCGTACGTACGACAGGTCCGCGGCCGGTGGGCGTATATCGTGCAGCGTCCGTCGACGAGCATCGGGCAGCGGCCGTGCTCGTCGTAGCCCATCAGCCGGTGGCCCTTCGGCAGCCCCGGGGCCGGGAACAGCAGCGCCTTCGGGATGTGCGCGAGCGCGTCGACCTCGTCGGGCCCGACGTGGATGAACTGCGACGCCTCGCAGCACGCCGTGCACTCCCCGCACGGCACGTCGGACTCGCCGTCGCCGTCGATGGCCCGGCGAATCTCGCCGAGCCAGACGGTGATCGTCCCCGCCGGCAGCGTGTCGCCGTCCATCGACGAATCCGTCATCCGGCGGTGTGACCGCTACTGCTTGCGGTTCTGGTCGATGTAAGCCGCGGCGGTGCCGAGCTGGGCCGAGGGGATCTCGGTCCCGTCGAGCAGCACGCTGGGCGTCCCGGGGATGCCGCTGTCGGTGAAGGCGCCGGCGGAGTTCGCGGTCCAGCCGAAGTAGGTCTTCTTGTCGACGCACGACGCGAACGTGTCGTAGGCGGCACCAGACAGACCGGCCTGCTTGCCGAAGTCGAGGAGCTGGGCGTCGGTGTAGCCGTCGCCCTCCTTCGCGGGCTGGTTGGCGAAGACGGTGTTGTGGTACTTCTCGCCGACGCCGCCGTCGATCGCGCAGCCCCACGCGGCTGTCGCGCGGGCCGACGACAGGTTGGACTGCGGCAGGTTCTTGTCGAGGAACGACGCGGGGCGGTAGACGAGGTAGATCTTGCCGTCGGTGGCGAGCTGCTGGATCTGCGCGCCCTGGGCCTTCTCCAACTCACCGCAGATCGGGCACTGGAAGTCCTCCCAGATCTGCACGGTCGAGATCGTGCTCGACGCGGTCGCGAACGGGACGCCGTAGGCCAGCGGCGAGGACGACGGCAGCACCGTCTTGGGCAGAGGGGCGTTGGGGTCGACCGGCGGCAGCGCCGCGGAGCTGCCCGTGTCCTTGTTCTGGTTCGAGGCGAAGACGACGCCGCCGATGATCAGCGCGATCACGACGAGCAGGCCACCACCGATGAGGAGGTTGGTGCGACGCTGCCGCGCCTTCTCCTCCTTGAGCGCCGCCGCTCGTGCCGCGGCCGCCTTCTCCTTGGTGGTCTTCGAGTTCTCCGCCATCACCCCTCCAGGACTGAGTCCCGCTGATCGTAGGCGTCCGGGCAGGTCGGACCGGGATGCACCCCTGCGCGGCGGGTCCGTGGGATCGCCCGCGTGCCGGGTCAGGAGACGATGCTCGGGCCCTGGCCCAGTCCGGCGTCGCGGTCGGCGGCGAGCACGGCCTCGAGCGCCTCTGGCGGGAGGCCCTGCGCCTTCATCGCGCGGCTGACGTGGCTGAGGTAACGGTCCGAGGGCCGGACATAGTTGGCGATCGGGACCACGCGGTAGGTGATCGCCGCGACCGGTCCCGCGTCGGTCACCACGGTGACCTCGGCCTTCTCGAGCAACGCGGAGTCGCCCACGAACGTGTCGAGCACGGCGAACGCCTCCTCCGGGCCCTCGTAGAGGACGCCCCACAGGACGGAGTCCGGGTCCTCGCGGGCGTTGAGGACACCACCGCCCCACTCGCGGTCGCGGATGGTGAACTCGACGCCGTAGCGCTCGACGTGCCCGGGGCCGACGACGACCGCCTCGGGGACGCGCGCGGCCATCCGCTCGGGATCGATGTTGGCGCCGTAGGCGAAGTAGCGGAGCATGCGCGCAGGCTAGCCCCGACAGGCGTGCGCCGACCGGCTATCCGCCGACGATCCGCCGCTCAGTGCGCGAGGTAGCCGAGCAGGTCCTGACGCGTGACGACCCCCGTGGGCAGTCCGTCGTCGACGACGATCGCCGCGTCGGCCGTCTCGAGCGCCGCCACCGCGGCCGACACCGGCTCGCCGGCGCCGATCATCGGCAGGCCGGGGCTCATGTGCCTCTCGACCGGGTCGGCGAGCTCGGCGCGACCGGCGAAGAGGGCGTCGAGCAGGTCGCGCTCCACGACCGAGCCCACGACCTCGGCCGCCTTGACCGGCGGCTCCGCGCGGACGACGGGCATCTGCGACACGGCGTAGTGCCGCAGGATGTCGATCGCCTCGCGGACCGTCTCCTGCGGGTGCGTGTGCACGAGCTGGGGGAGGTCGCCGGACTTCGTGCGGAGCACGTCGCCGACGGTGCGGTCGCTCGAGGTCTGCAGGAAGCCGTAGTCGGCCATCCACTCGTCGTTGAAGACCTTCGACAGGTAGCCGCGGCCGCCGTCGGGAAGCAGCACGACGATCACGTCGCCCTTCGACGCACGCGCCGCGACCTCGAGCGCGGCCTGAACGGCCATGCCGCACGAGCCGCCGACGAGCAGGCCCTCCTCGCGCGCCAGGCGACGCGTCACGAGGAAGGAGTCGCGGTCGGACACCGCCACGATCTCGTCGCACACGGTGGCGTCGTACGCCGTCGGCCAGAAGTCCTCGCCGACTCCCTCGACGAGGTAGGGGCGGCCGGTGCCGCCGCTGTAGACCGAGCCGACCGGGTCGGCGCCGATGACGCGCACGCGCCCGCCGCTGACCTCCTTGAGGTAGCGCCCCGTGCCGCTGATGGTGCCGCCCGTGCCGACGCCGGCGACGAAGTGCGTGATCGTGCCGTCGGTCTGCTCCCAGAGCTCCGGACCCGTGGTCTCGTAGTGCGAGCGCGGGTTGTTCGGGTTGGAGTACTGGTCCGGCTTCCAGGCGCCGTCGAGCTCGCGGACGAGCCGGTCGGAGACGGAGTAGTAGGAGCGCGGGTCCTCGGGGTCGACCGCGGTCGGGCAGACCACGACCTCGGCGCCGTAGGCCTTGAGCACGTTCTGCTTGTCGGCGCTCACCTTGTCGGGGCAGACGAACACGCACGTGTAGCCCTTGCGCTGCGCCACCAGGGCGAGCCCGACTCCGGTGTTGCCGCTGGTCGGCTCGACGATCGTGCCGCCCGGCTTCAGCAGCCCCTCCGCCTCGGCCGCCTCGATCATGCGGGTCGCGATGCGGTCCTTCACCGACCCGCCCGGGTTGAGGTACTCGACCTTCGCCAGCACGGTGGGTGCGTCGGGGCCGAGGTGGGCGGTGAGGGCGTGGAGCTTCACGAGCGGCGTGTTGCCGATGAGCTCGACCACGTTGTCGAAGACCTGCATGCGGTGACCCTAACGGGATCGGCCGCTCCCGATCGAACCTCGCTGCGACCGTCAGGGGTACGGGGTGATGATGGGGGGGTGAACCCCGGCCTGCCCACGCTGCCGATCCGCGACGAGCGGGTCCGTCGTATCGCCGTGAGCGCGGCGAAGGGCGGCGGCGGCCTGCTCGGGGTCGGCACTGCGCTGGCCGGTGCCGCCATCGGCGTCGTCGCAGTGCAGGCGCGCCTGGCCCGGCG
>JADGOZ010000133.1 GCA_017882705.1 Candidatus Nanopelagicales bacterium
ACCGGCTGATCTGTGTGATGCCGGAGAACACGTCCGAGGAACGCCGCCAGCTGCTCACGATGTACGGCGCGGAGATCATCTCCTCGCCCGCGGCAGGCGGGTCCAACCAGGCCGTGGCGATGGCGAAGCAACTGGCCGCGGAGAACCCGGACTGGGTGATGCTCTACCAGTACGGCAACCCCGCCAACGCCGGCGCCCACTACGCCACGACGGGCCCGGAGCTCCTCGCCGACCTGCCGACGATCACGCACTTCGTCGCCGGTCTCGGGACGACGGGCACGCTGATGGGCACCGGGCGCTTCCTGCGCGAGCACGTCCCGGGAGTCGAGATCATCGCTGCCGAGCCGCGCTACGGCGAGCTCGTCTACGGCCTGCGCAACATCGACGAGGGCTTCGTCCCCGAGCTCTACGACCCCGACGTCCTCACGACGCGCTACTCCGTCGGCCCCCGCGACGCCGTACGCCGCACCCGCGAGCTGCTCGAGGAGGAGGGGATCTTCGCGGGCATCTCCACCGGGGCGATCCTGCACGCAGCACTCGGGATCGCGGCGCGCGTCATGAAGGCGGGCGGCAGGGCCGAGATCGCGTTCGTCGTCTGCGACGGCGGCTGGAAGTACCTCAGCACCGGCGCCTACGAGGGCACCCTGGACGACGCGGAGGACGCGCTGGACGGCGAGTTGTGGGCCTAACCCTCGAAGGAACTGCTCTTGATCGCCCCTAAGGGACGATCAAGAGCAGTTCCTTCGACCTGGTTGTCCGGAAGTCGTGATCTTGTTCGTGGCTTGCAGTGTCGGAGATCCGACAGACGTGGTGAGCGACACACACGCTGCCTGAGGTAGCGGTGGCACGGGCGCGTGGCCGTACTCTCGGGGCCGTGACGGACGCACCGATCGGCATCTTCGACTCCGGGGTCGGCGGCCTCACGGTCGCGCGCGCCGTGCTCGACCAGCTGCCGCACGAGCCGGTCCTCTACGTCGGCGACACCGCGCGCGGTCCCTACGGCCCGCGGCCGATCCCCGAGGTCCGCGCCTTCGCCCTCGACGTGATGGACCACCTCGTCGACCAGGGCGTGAAGATGCTCGTGATCGCGTGCAACTCGGCGAGCGCGGCCGTCCTCCGCGACGCGCGGGAGCGCTACGCCGTACCCGTGGTCGAGGTCATCCAGCCGGCGGTCCGCCGCGCGGTCCGGCTGACGCGCAACGGCCGCGTGGCCGTCATCGGCACCCGCGCGACGATCACGAGCGGCGCCTACGTCGACGCCTTCGCCGCGGCCCCCGACATCACGCTGGTGCAGCAGGCCTGCCCGCGGTTCGTCGAGTTCGTCGAGGCCGGAGTCACCGGCGGCACCGAGCTGCAGGCGGTCGCGCACGAGTACCTCGACCCGCTCGTGGCGAGCGAGGTCGACACAGTCGTCCTCGGGTGCACGCACTACCCCCTCCTCGCGGGCGTCATCTCCTACGTCGTCGGCGAGGACGTCACGCTCGTGAGCAGCGCCGACGAGACCGCGAAGGACGTCTACCGCACGCTGGTGGCCCACGGTCTCGAGCGCGACGCCGCGCTGCCGGCACCGACGCACCGCTTCCTCGCGACCGGCGACCCCGCGCCGTTCACCGCGCTGGCCCGCCGGTTCCTCGGACCCGAGGTCGTCGCGGTCGAGCACGCGACGGAGGTGATCGGCTGATGCGCCTGACCGTCGTCGGCATGGCCGGCAGCTTCCCCGGCCCCGACTCGCCCGCGTCGTGCTACCTCGTGGAGCACGAGGGTCACCGCATCGTGCTCGACCTCGGCAACGGTGCGATCGGCCCGCTGCAGCGCTACGCCGACGTCTACTCCGTCGACGCCGTGGTCCTGTCGCACCTGCACGCGGACCACTGCCTCGACCTCACGTCGTACTACGTCATGCGCAAGTACCGTCCGGAAGGCCCGGCGCCGAGCATCCCCGTGCTCGGACCGACCGGCACGGCGGACCGCATGGCCGCGGCGTACGACCTTCCCGACGAGCCGGGCATGACCGGCGAGTTCGAGTTCCGCGACCATGTCGCGGTCACCGAGGTCGGGCCGTTCCGCATCATCACCGCGCCGGCGAACCACCCGGTCGAGGCGTACGCGATCCGGGTCGAGGCCGACGGACGCAGCCTGGTGTTCAGCGGCGACACCGGTCCGACCGACGCCCTCGTCGACCTCTCGCGCGGCGCCGACCTCGCGCTCTACGAGGCGTCGTTCCTCTCCCGCTACGAGAACCTCCCGCCCAACCTGCACCTCACCGCGACGCAGGCGGCCGAGCACGCGACCCGCGCCGGCGTCGACCGCCTCCTGCTCACCCACCTCGTGCCCTGGACCCCCCAGGACGAGACCCGCGAGGAGGCCGCCGCGGTCTACGCCGGCGGCCTCGCCCTGGCCGCTCCCGGCCTCGTCGTCGACATCTGAACCGCCTGTGACCGCACGTCACTGGCGGAAGTGTCAGGCTGGGCACCGTCAGGTCAGCACTTACGCCAGTGACGTGCGGTCAGGGTGGGCCGTTAGGGTCGGGCGCATGACTCGTTCCGACGGCCGTGCCGCCGACCAGCTCCGCCTGGTGACCTTCTCCCGCGGGTGGCTCGACCACGCCGAGGGCTCCTGCCTCGTGGAGTTCGGGCGCACGCGTGTGCTGTGCAGCGCGTCGTTCACGCCGGGCGTCCCGCGCTGGCGCAAGGACAGCGGGCTCGGCTGGGTCACGGGCGAGTACGCGATGCTGCCGCGCGCCACGAACACGCGCAACGACCGCGAGTCGGTCCGCGGCAAGGTCGGCGGACGCACGCACGAGATCTCCCGCCTCGTCGGCCGATCCCTGCGCGCGGCCGTCGACCTCTCCGCGCTCGGCGAGAACTCCATCGTCATCGACTGCGACGTCCTGCAGGCAGACGGCGGCACGCGCACCGCCGCGATCACGGGTGCCTACGTCGCCCTCGTCGACGCGATCGAGTGGGCGCGCGGGAAGGGCCACGTGAAGCCCGACGCGAAGGCGATCGCGAACTCCGTCGCCGCGGTGAGTGTCGGCATCGTCGACGGCGAGGCCCGCCTCGACCTGCACTACGACGACGACGTCGCCGCCGACACCGACATGAACGTCGTCATGACCGGCGACGGTCGCTACGTCGAGGTCCAGGGCACCGCCGAGGGGCAGCCGTTCGACCGCGCTCTCCTCGACGAGCTCCTCGCGCTCGCGGCGTCGGGCTGCGCGGAGCTGACGCGCCAGCAGGCCTCGGCTCTCGGTCACTCGTGACCCGCGTCGTCCTCGCGTCGCGCAACGCGCACAAGATCGAGGAGATGGACCGGATCCTCGACGATGCCGGCCTGCACGTCGAGGTCGTCGGCATCGACGCGTTCGACGACGTGCCCGAGGTCGCCGAGACCGAGGCGACGTTCGAGGGCAACGCGCTGCTCAAGGCGCGAGCGGTCTGCGCCGCGACGGGCGCGCCGGCCGTGTCCGACGACAGCGGGCTGTGCGTCGACGCGCTGAACGGGATGCCGGGCGTCCTGTCCGCGCGATGGTCCGGCGGCCAGGGTGACGTCGCGAACCTCGAGCTCGTGCTCGCCCAGCTCGGTGACACCCCCGACGACCGGCTCGGCGCCCAGTTCCGCTGCGCCGTCGCGCTCGTGCTGCCCGACGGTCGCGAGGCCACGGTGCACGGCGAGATGCGCGGCCGCCTCGTCCGCGAGCCGCGCGGCGCGAACGGCTTCGGCTACGACCCGATCTTCGTGCCCGACGGCGAGCTGCGGACCAGCGCCGAGCTGTCCGACACCGAGAAGGACGCGATCAGCCACCGCGGCAACGCGTTGCGCGCCCTCGTGCCCGTCCTGCGCGACCTGCTGCCGGAGTAGGCGGACGGCCTACTCCGGCACGACGAGGTCGGCGTAGTCCGGGTGCTTGTCGATCCAGCCCTTGATGAACGGGCAGAGGGGGACGACGCCCACGCCGTCGGCTCGGGCCTTGTCGAGCGCGGCTCGCGCGAGCGTGCCGCCGATGCCCTGCCCCTCGAACGCGGCGTCGACCTCGGTGTGCGTGAACACCCGCCGACCCTTCTTGTCGCGGTACGCCGCGAACCCCGCGACCTTCCCGTCGACGTGCGCCTCGACGCGCCAGAAGTCCCGGTTGTCCACGATCACGACATCAGCCATGACAGCAGTCTCGGTCATCAGCGCGACGCCGCTGACCACCTCGTGTGCGGAAGGCGGGACTTGAACCCGCACGCCCGAGGGCACAGGAACCTAAATCCTGCGTGTCTGCCAATTCCACCACTCCCGCGTGGTGGCAAGACTAGGCGAGCGGCACCACGGCACCGGTGACGCGGTGGCGACCGATGACGAGCACGAGGCCGGCGACCAGGCCGAGGACCCCGGACACGAGCAGCGGGACGACACCGGCTCCCGGGCCGAGGGTCCAGGTGAGGCCGGCCCACAGGCCCGCGACGAAGACGGCGCCGTTGGTGAGCGACTGGAAGACCCCCTGCGCGCGTCCGCGGTGCTCGTCGGTGACGAGGCTGGAGATCCACGCCTTGCCGACGCCGTCGGTGAAGGCGGGGAAGACGCCGTAGACCGCGAGCAGCACGAAGACCCAGCCGCTGTGGCCGACGAGTCCGAGGCCGGCGTAGGCCGCGGCGAAGGCGAGGAGCCCGACGCCGTAGACGAGCGGGCGGGGGAGCCGGTCTGACCAGGCGCCGGCGGGATAGGAGCCGAGCGTGTAGACGAGGTTGTAGACGACGTAGGCCAGGACCACCTGGGTCGTCGTGAAGCCGAGCTCGGACACGCGCAGGAGCAGGAGCGCGTCCGGGAAGTTGACCACCGCGATCCCGACGAGGATCAGCGTGACGCGCCAGAACTCGGGCGGCAGAGGGCTCTTCGGCAGCGCCGGCTGCACGACGGTCGGCGCGTCCGGGACCTCGTCCGCCCCGCGCTGACTCCGCTTCTCCACCACGAGGAACGTGAGCAGGGTCGAGAGCAGGGCCGGGATGACGGCCCACCACATGACGGCACGCACGTTCCCGTTCAGCAGCGACAGTCCTGCGAGCGCGATCAGCGGGCCGACGACGGCGCCGAGCGTGTCTCCGGTGCGGTGGAACCCGAACGCGCGGCCGTAGTGCTCGCGGGGGACCGACGCGGCGATCAGCGCGTCGCGCGGTGCGGAGCGCACCCCCTTGCCGAGACGGTCGACCACGCGGCCGAGCAGCACGATCGGCCAGGCGAACGCGGCGGCCACGAGCACCTTGCCGAGCGCGGCGAGACCGTAGCCCGCGGTGACGAACGGGCGCCGGGCGCGGCCGTCGGACCAGCGGCCGGCGACGTACTTCGAGATGCCCGCGGCCGCCTCGGCGGAGCCCTCGACGAGCCCGAGGACGACGGGCGGGGCGGCGAGCACGCCGGTCACGAAGAGGGGGAGCAGGGGGTAGAGCAGCTCGCTCGCGGCGTCCTGCGTCAGCGACACGAGGGTGAGGATCACGAGGTTGCGGGTCAGCCAGTCGCGGCGCACCTCGCGAGCCTCCCACGCGCCGCGGTGAGACGGGTCACGACTCGAGGGATAGATACCCCAGGGGGTATATGGCACACTGGAGGCATGACCCAGGGACTCGCAGGCTCGGACGTGCAGCGGATCGTCGTCGTCGGGGGCGTGGCCGGCGGCATGTCGGCGGCGGCGCGCCTGCGCCGCCTCGACGAGACGGCGAGCATCGTCGTGCTCGAGCGCGGTCCCGACGTGTCCTTCGCCAACTGCGGCCTCCCGTACCACGTGGGCGGCGAGATCGCGGACCGCGCGTCGTTGCTGCTGCACACCCCCGAGTCCCTGCGCGCCTCCCTCGACCTCGACGTCCGCACGCGCCACGAGGTCGTCTCCATCGATCGAGACGCCCGCACCGTCGTCGTACGCGATCTCGCGGCCGGGACCGACGAGACGCTGGCGTACGACGCTCTCGTCCTCGCGACCGGCGCCGAGCCGATCGTGCCCCCGCTGACGGGCCTCGACCGCCCGGAGGTCCGCACCCTGCGCAACGTCCCCGACGCCGACGTCCTGCGCGCCCTGCTCGACGCCGGCGCCCGCTCGGCCGTCGTCGTCGGTGCCGGCTTCATCGGCCTCGAGACGGTGGAGGCGTTCCGCCACCGCGGCCTCGACGTCACGCTCCTCGAGCTCGCGCCGCAGGTGCTTCCCGCGATCGACGCCGACATGGCCGCCCTGGTCGAGGCCGAGCTGCGCGCCCACGACGTCGACGTCCGTACGGCCACCGGGCTCGTCGCCGTGGAGGACTCGCAGACCGGCAGCGCGGTCGACGTCGTGCTCTCCGACGGAGAGCGCATCGGTGCCGACGTCGTGCTCCTCGGCGTGGGGGTGCGTCCGTCGACCGCCCTGGCCCGTGCCGCCGGCCTCGAGCTGTCGCCCGGCGGAGCCGTGGTCGTGACTCCCTCGCAGCAGACCAGCGACCCGCACGTCTGGGCCGTCGGCGACGCCATCGAGGTCATCGACTTCGTCACGGGCGCGCGCGGGGTCGTGCCGCTCGCCGGACCCGCGAACCGCCAGGGCCGCATCGCCGCCGACGCGATCATGGGTCGCCACGTCGCCTCGCAGCCGGTCCTCGGTACGGCGATCGTCCGGGTCTTCGGCGTCACCGCCGCCGTCACGGGTCCGACATCGCGCAAGCTCACCGCCGCCGGCGTCGAGCACCGCGTCGTGCATCTGCACCCGGGGAACCACGCCGGCTACTACCCGGGGGCCGAGTCGATCCACCTGGCCGTGATCTTCGCTCCCGACGGCAGTCTGCTGGGCGCTCAGGCCGTGGGCGGCGCGGGCGTGGACAAGCGCATCGACGTGTTCGCGACCGCGCTGCGAGCCCGCATGACCGTCGACGACCTCGCCGAGCTCGAGCTCGCCTACGCCCCGCCCTTCGGCAGCGCCAAGGACCCGGTCAACATGGCGGCGTTCCTGGCCCAGAACGTGCTCGACGGCATGCTCACCACCTGGTCGGCAGCGGACCTCGACTCGGTGCTCGACGGGTCGGTGCTCCTGCTCGACGTCCGCTCCGCGACGGAGTTCCGGACCGGCCACCTGCCCGGCGCGCTCAACGTGCCGCACACCGAGCTGCGCGACCGCCTCGACGAGGTCCTGGCTGCGGCAGCGGGTCGCCCCGTCCGGGTGAACTGCGCGAGCGGCTTCCGCTCCTACCTCGCCCACCGCGTGCTGACGGCCGCCGGGGTGGACTCCGCCAGCCTCGACGGCGGCCTCATCACCCTGCGTGCCGCTCGCCCTGACGCGCCGATCGTGATGGACTCGGCACACGAACCCGTCATGGCCTCGTGATGGCCACCGACTCGATCCCGCGGGAGTCAGTCATGCAGATGGACGAGGAGTCCGCCGCCGCCGTCGCCACGCGGCTGCGCCGGGCCCGCGGTCAGATCGACGGAGTGCTCGCGATGATCGAGGCCGGTCGCGACTGCGAGGACATCGTCACGCAGCTGTCCGCGGCCTCGAAGGCCGTCGACCGCGCCGCGTTCACGATCGTCTCGTGCGGCCTCACGGCGTGCATCGAGGCCGAGCACAGGGGCGAGGCGCCCCCGATGGATCGCGGCCGGCTCGAGAAGCTGTTCCTCTCCCTCGCCTGACCCGGTCACGCCGTCCGACGTAGCCCTGGCTAGACCCCGAGCTCCCGGCGGAGCTTCGCGACGTGGCCGGTGGCCTTGACCGCGTACATCGCGCGCTCGATGACCGCGCTGCCCTTCGCGTCAACGTCGACGACGAACGTCGAGCGGATGACGCCGACGACCGTCTTGCCGTAGAGCTTCTTCTCGCCGTAGGCGCCGTACGCCAAGAGCACGGTCTTCTCCGGATCGGACAGCAGCGGGAACGTGAGGCCGTCGCGCTCGCGGAACTTCGCCAGCTTCTCCGGCTTGTCAGGGGACAGGCCCAGGACCGTGATGCCGGCTGCGTTCAGCGAGTCGAGCGAGTCGCGGAAGTCGCACGCCTGCGTGGTGCACCCCGGAGTCATGGCCGAGGGGTAGACGTAGAGGACGACGCGCCGGCCCTTGTGCTTCTTCCAGGTGTGCACCGCGCCGGTGTCGTCGGACACGTCGAGCGGGGGTGCGGTGTCGCCGGGCTCGAGCCGGACGGGGGCGTTCTCGATCATGGTCGGCTCCAGGATGCGCTGCTCGGGATTCACCGCGAGGCTAGCGCCGTAGGCCCCGACCGGCGCCAAACGCTTCCGAGTCGCAGGTGCCAATACTTCGCAGTAGCCTCCGACCATGTCCGCGCAGCCGATCCTGACCCCGCTCGAGCAGGCGCTCGTCGACGAGGCGCTGCCCGCGCGCCGCATCGCGCTCGGCCGCCGCGAATGGGCCGTGCTCTGGGCCATGGCAGGCTTCGTGCTGTTCCTGCACGTGCTGGGCTGGGGCACCCTCATCGGCATCGTCGCCCCGCAGCACCTCAGCGTGGGCGCCTCGGGAGTCTTCGGCATCGGGCTCGGCGTGACGGCCTACACGCTCGGCATGCGGCACGCGTTCGACGCCGACCACATCGCGGCCATCGACAACACCACCCGCAAGCTGCTCACCGACGGGCAGAAGCCGGTGTCCGTCGGCTTCTGGTTCTCCCTCGGGCACTCGAGCGTGGTCTTCGGGCTCTGCTTCCTGCTGGCCATCGGGGTCAAGGCGCTGGTCGGCCAGGTCGAGGACGGCAACTCCACCCTGCAGAACACCCTCGGCCTCATCGGCACGAGCGTCTCGGGCACGTTCCTCATCCTGATCGGCCTGCTCAACCTGGTCGTCCTCGTCAAGATCTGGCGGGTCTTCCAGGGGATGAAGCAGGGCGACTTCGACGAGGTCGAGCTCGACCACCACCTGTCGCAGCGCGGGTTCATGAACCGGATCCTCGGCGGCGTCACGAAGGCGGTGCGCAAGCCGCGCCACATGTACCCCGTCGGGCTGCTGTTCGGCCTCGGGTTCGACACCGCCACCGAGGTGTCGCTGCTCGTCCTCGCCGGCGGCGCCGCGGCCTTCTCGCTGCCGTGGTACGCGATCCTCTGCCTGCCGGTGCTGTTCGCCGCGGGCATGAGCCTGCTGGACTCGATCGACGGCGTCTTCATGATCTTCGCCTACGGCTGGGCCTTCTCCCAGCCCGTGCGCAAGATCTACTACAACATCGTCATCACCGGGCTGTCGGTCGGTGTCGCCCTCGTCATCGGCGTCATCGAGATCGTGTCGATCCTCACGGCGAAGCTCGACATCACCGAGGGGCCGCTCGCCGTCGTCGGTGGCGTGGACCTCAACAACGTGGGTTTCGTCATCGTCGGGATCTTCGTCCTCACCTGGCTCGTCGCCGTGGCGGTCTGGCACCTCGGCGACGTCGAGGAGAAGTGGTCGCAGAACCTCAAGCCCGTGCGCCCGGCGTACGGCTCCGAGCCGACCGAGGACCTCGTCCTCGCCGTCCACGTCCCGGAGCTGCCGGAGGCGACCCACGTGCACGCCGACGGCAGCATCCATGCGGATGGTCATGGTCACGCTGCGGTCGACGAGGAGCCCGGCGTAGGCTCTCGCCCGTGACTGATGCCCTCGACAAGGCCGCTGACGCCCTCGCCACCGCTTCCGACTCTGCCGCCAAGGCCTCCGACTCGGTGAAGGCGGAGACGACCAAGGCTGCCGGCACCGTGAAGGCAGAGGCGGCCAAAGTCGCAGACAAGGCTGATGCCGCAACCCCGGAGACCCCGCCCCCGCCGCGCTCGATGGACGAGATCGAGGCCGAGCTGCAGGCCACCCGCGACCGCCTCGCCGGCCGCATCGACGATCTCACCGACTACGTCAAGCCGGCCAACATCGTCGAGCGCCAGAAGGCCAAGCTCAAGGGCGTGTTCGTCGACGAGTACGGCGGCATCAAGCCCGACCGCGTCCTGATGGCCGCCGGCATCGTGGTGGCCGTCATCGGTCTCGGCCTCCTGCGGCGACGTCGTCGGCGCGGCTGACCGCACCCCTTCGCACGGCAACGGCCCGGACCGTCGCGACGATCCGGGCCGTGTGCTGTGCTGGTGTCAGGCCGTGCTGGTCGGAGCGGGCGAGGCGGCCTTGCCGCCGCCGGACCAGCCGTGCGACCCGCCGAGCTGCGTGGTGTCGACGATGCTGACGGCCTTCTTCTCGCTGCCGCTCTCGATCGCCGTCACGCCGACCTCGTCGCCGGTCTTCACCGAGGCGATGCCGTCGCGCTGCGCGTGGACCAGGGTGGTGGAGCTGACGGTGTAGGACGCGGTGAACCCGTCGACGCTCTTGACGGTGATGGACGTGGCCGAGACGCCGGTGACGGTGCCGCGCTGCGTGTCGATGGTCTGGTAGTCGCCGCCCTGCTTCGGCGTCACGAACGAGCCGTGGATGGCGAAGCCACCGCCCATGCCCATCCCCATGCCCATGCCCGGACCAGCGTTGCGGTGGCCGCGGTCGCCGTCGGCACGGGGCCCCGTGGTGCCCGACGGGCCTGCCTTCTGCGCGCCGGAGCTCCCGGCGGAACCGGTGCCCGACGGGGAGGGGGTGGGGCTCGAGGAGGATGCGTAGGCGGTGCCCGCGACGCCGAGGGCGCCGATGCCGATCGCAGCGATCGCGATGCCGGTCCCGATGCGCGAGCGACGGGGTCCGGAGGAGGCGACGACGTCAGGCGTCGTCGGGGCCGTGGGCTCGAAGGAAGGCGCCGGCGGCGGGTTCCAGCCGGGTCGGTCCTGGTCCATGGGCTTCCTCTCGACGGCCGGCGGCTGCCGGCACCAGACGGAACCCGGCCATCATCCTCCTGCGAGGTATGAGAACGCTGAGAACAACCTCACGCCTTCCTGGGAATCGGGTGATGCGCAGTCGCTGCAGTACCAGGCCGCTGACTACAACGGCTGGCAGACCGCCTATGCGTTCGACGTCATCCGCGGCGTCAAGGGCGCGGCCGAGGACCCGGCCGACAGCCGCAAGGCCTTCCTGGCCTCCGGGCAGGAGATCCAGCGCAAGCTGAACCTTCTCAAGTCCAACACAGACCTCACCCCGGACGAGGCCGCCGCACTGACCAAGGCCGACGCCGCCATCGTCGCGTTCAACGACGTCGACAAGCAGGTCGTCGGGAACTACCGCGCAGGCACCCCCGCCGGGATCGCCAAGGCCAACGACCTCGTGCTCACGACGGAGATCGCCAACGACAACACTGCCGCCGCGTCCCTGCAGACGCTGGTCGACTCCGCCACCGCGAAGCTCAAGGCCGACGTCGCCGACGCCGAGTCGGGTGCCGCGCGCAACAAGGCGATCGTCATCGCTGTCGTGCTGATCGGCATGCTGCTCGTGGGCCTCATCGTCCTCGCCGTCATCCGCTCGATCACGACCCCGCTGGTCGCCCTCCGCGACCGTCTCGCCGACATCGCCGACGGCGACGGCGACCTCACTGCCCGGGTCCCCGAGGACGTCGCGGCGGGAGCCGAGCAGATGGGTGCCGCGATCACCGAGATCGCCCGCAACACCACCGAGGCCGCCCGGGTCGCCCAGCACGGGCTCGAGGTCGTCACCAACGCGAACGACACCGTCACGAAGCTCGGCGAGTCGAGCCGGGAGATCGGCGAGGTGCGCCGCGTCATCGCCGCGGTCGCCGCGCAGACGAACCTGCTCGCGCTCAACGCCACCATCGGGCGGCGCGTGCGGGTGAGCTCGGCAAGGGCTTTGCGGTCGTCGCCGGCGAGGTCAAGGACCTCGCTCGCGAAACGGCGCAGGCCACCGAGGACATCAGCTGTCGCGTCGGCGCGATCCAGATTCGACGCGCAGAGCGCTGTCGCCTCGGTCGGCCAGATCGGCGAGGCCATGCAGGGCATCACCGAGTTCCAGGTCGTCATCGCCGCCGCCGTCGACGAGCAGATCGCGACGACGAACGAGCTGAGCCGCAAGGTCGCCAACGCCGCGGCCGCGACGACCGATATCGCCAACGACATCACCGGTGTGTCGGAGGCCTCGATGGCCACTGCCTCCGACGTCAACCAGTCGCTGCAGGCGATCCAGGAGCTCGCGGTCATGTTCAGCGAGCTGCAGCGCCTGGTCGGTCGCTTCCGCTACTGACCGACCCTCACCGGGACGACCCCGTGCATGACGACGGCCCGGCTGCAGAGGCTGCAGCCGGGCCGTCACACGTACGCCGCGTAGGACTTGAACCTACAACCCGCGGATTAAGAG
>JADGOZ010000134.1 GCA_017882705.1 Candidatus Nanopelagicales bacterium
TCGCTCGACAACGCCCTCGGCCTCACGTGGGGCACCGGCTACGCCCTCGGCGCGATCGCGCTCGGCCTCGTCGCCGCGCTCGTCGCGATCGCCGGCGCCAAGGCGGCGCTGAAGTCCGACGCGAAGACCACCGTCGCCGACACGACGGCCGCCACCGCCTGACCCGTCCGGCACGGCGAAGGCCCGGTCCCTCGGGGACCGGGCCTTCGCCATGTCCTGAGCAACGCGTACCGCCATCGTGCACAGGCGATCGCGGCTAGTCCTCGGAGCCGACGATCCGCGGCTCGCCGTCGGGCAGCAGGACGGCGGCGGCTCCCCCGCGGCGTGCGTCGCCGACCGCGGTGACGGTCCCGTCGGCAGCGCGGCGTACGGCGTGGACGCCCCCGAAGTAGACGCTGGGCGTGGGCCAGCCGTCGACGCCGGGCCAGCCGCGCTCGGAGGCCAGCCGCGCGAGGGCGTCGACGTCCGCCGCCGCGAGACCCGGCTCGACGTGGATCTGCTCGTCGCTCCCGACATGGACCCGCGGTGCCTCGATGGCCTCGGCGAGGTCGGCACCCTCGTCGACGAGTCGCGTGAGCACGCAGACGAGCGCCGACCTGATCCGCTCGCTGCCGCCGGTGCCGAGGACCGCGCGCGACCCGTCGGGCCACGCGAGCAGCGACGGCGCCATCATCGAGCCCATCCGCTCGCCCGGAGCGAGAGGTACGCCGGGCTGCAGGTCCTCCTCGCCGAGCATGTTGTTGAGCGCCACGCCCCAGCCGGGCACGACCGTGCCCGAGCCCGACCCGTTGGACGTCGTCAGAGCCGCGACGGACCCGTCTGCAGCCACGACCGAGGCGTGCGTCGTGCCTGTCGCGACCTGGCCGGGCGCGCGGTGCGCGAGGCGGGCATCGGCCTGCGCCGCCGCGACGGCGGCCCAGTCGATGCCGTCGCCGGTGGAGGGCACCCGCTCCATCGCGTCGAGCACGATCGAGCCGCCGGCCGAGGGCGGCGGGTTCGACCACACGCGGACCCCGTGCCGATGCTCGACGATCGGCGCCCGCACCACCGCGGTGAACGCATCGAGGTCCGCCGCCGTCAGCAGGCCGCCCGCCTCCCCGGAGGCGCCCAGGAGGCGGTCGGCGTAGGCCGGGTCCGCGAGGCCGGTGACCGAGCCCGCGGCGAGGGCGTCGAGGAGATCGGCGTAGCCGGTGTTGCGGTAGCGACCGCGGTGCACGGCGTCGTCGAACACCGCCGCGCTGGCGTCGGTGATGAGCAGCAGATCGGTCACGAGCGTGACGAAGCGTCGTTGGACCGGCGACAGCTCGACGCCGTCGCGCGCGAGCCGGGCCGCAGGGGCGACGACCTTCGCGAGCGGCAGGTGGCCCCAGCGGCGGTGGGCGTCGAGGTAGCCGGTGAGACAACCCGGCACGGCGACCGTGCCCCAGCCGCCGTGGAACACCTGCTCGCTCGCGCTCGCCGCAGGGCCGGCCTTCGCGAAGTCGACCACCACGGTGGTGATGCGCGGTTCGGCTCCGGCGCCGTCGAGGCCGGGCACGGCCACGAAGAAGTCGAGCACCTCCGGCTCTCCGTCGACCGGCGCGTGCATCAGGAAGCCGCCACCGCCGAGGCTCGACAGCACGGGCTCGGTGACGGCCGAGGCGAAGGCGCACGCGAGCGCGGCGTCGACGGCCGAGCCGCCGGACCGCAGCACCTCGACCCCGGCACGGACGGCTCCGGCCGAGCCGGCCGCGACGCCCGACGACCCGGCAGGGCCGTGGGCGACAGCACGGGTGGGCACGTCCCGATGCTAGGCGGGGACCGTGCGCCCGTCGGACGCGACTCTTGACGGATCCAGGAGATCGCGTAACCTACAACCCCATGGTTGTAGATCAGCTCAGCGACGCCGGGGTCGACCGGCTGTTCCACGCGCTGGCCGACGCGACCCGGCGCGACATCGTGCGCCGGACCGTCGACGGCGAGCACTCGGTCTCGGGCCTCGCCCGGCACTACCCGATCAGCCTGACCGCCGTGCAGAAGCACGTGGCCGTGCTCGAGGACGCCGGGCTCGTCGTGAAGCACCGGCACGGCCGCGAGCAGCGGGTGGTCGGCAACCACGACGCGCTACGCCGCGCCCAGCAGCTGCTCGACGAGCTCGACCGGCTCTGGCACGGACGGCTCGACCGGATGGGCACACTGCTCGACGAGGACTCACGAGGAGGAACCACATGACCGTCACCCACGTGGCGAAGGACACCGAACGGCTCACGATGACGATGACGGCGGAGTACGACGTCACCGCCGAGCGCGCGTGGGCGCTGTGGGACGACCCGCGCCAGCTCGAGCGGTGGTGGGGCCCGCCGACCTACCCGGCGACCTTCGTCGACCACGACCTGCGGGCCGGGGCCAGGGTCACCTACTTCATGACCGGCCCGACGGGCGACCAGCCGCGCGGCTTCTGGGACGTCCTCGAGGTCGAGGCGCCGCGACGCCTCGTCGTGCAGGACGGCTTCGCCGACCACGGGTGGGCGCCGATCGACGCCATGCCCTCGAACCGGATGGTGCTCGACATCGCCGACCGCGACGGCGGCGGCGTGGTCATGACGGTCACGTCGACGTTCGGCTCGCTCGAGGCGATGGAGCAGCTGATCGCGATGGGCATGGAGGAGGGCATGACCCTCGCCATGGGCCAGATCGACGCGATCCTCGCCGGCTGACCGACGCGCCTGTCGTCGGTCGGGCGGGTCAGGCGAACAGTGTGTCGCCCCAGATGCCCGTCGGGGTCACGCTCGGCGGGCAGGCCCACACGGCCGACGACTCGTGCCGGATGTACTCGTTGAGCGTGTCGCTCCGGCTCATCCGGTCCATGATCGGGACGAACTGACGGCGCGGGTCTCGCTGGAAGGCGAGGAAGAACAACCCGGCGTCCATGAGCCCGAGGCGGTCGACGCCGTCGGCGAAGCTGGAGCCGCGGCGCAGGAGATGGGCACCGTCGTTGTGGTCGGGGTGCGCCATCCGGACGTGCGCCGTCAGGGGGATCAGCGGGAGGCCGTCGGCTCCGGTCGCACGGAAGTCCGGCTCGTCGTGCTCGAGCTGCTCCCCCAGCGGCGCGCCGCTGCCCTTGTAGCGACCGATCGCCTGCTCCTGCTCGCGCAGCGAGACCCGGTCCCAGGTCTCGATGTGCATCCGGATCCGGCGGCTGAGGTGTCGAGGTTGTGCGTGCCGTCCTTGAAGCCCTGCAGGTTGCGGGCGTCGCTCCGTCCGCCGCGACGATCGCGGTCGGCGCGAAGCCCATCTGGGCCCACCGGGGGTAGACCACACCGGCCCCGAGCCTCGTGAGCTGGCGGACGGAGTGCAACGCGACCTGCGAGTCGTCGGCGCAGGCCTGGATCACGATGTCGCCGTTGCTGATCGCGGGATCGATCTCCTCCCCCGCGAAGTGCGGCAGGTCGACGAGCGCCGGGGGCCGACGGAGCCGGAGACCGAACCGGTCGTCGAACAGCGAGGCCCCGAACCCGACCGTCAGGGTCAGCGCCGACCATCGACTTCCACGGCCAGCACCAGGCGGGCATCACGACGCCGCAGCAGGCGCGCGTCCACGTGACTGCGTTCGACGTGGTCACCACGGACGCGCGCGACATCGCCGCGATGCTCCAGACAGCGACGGCCGCAGCAGCGTGCGCCGTGGCGCGGCCGATACGGCTCACGGCGTGGATAGTCCCA
>JADGOZ010000135.1 GCA_017882705.1 Candidatus Nanopelagicales bacterium
CGGCCCGCGCGGCCAACCTGTACGGGTCCATGCGCGCCACCGGCGCGGTCGCCGGGCTCCCCGGCGTCGTGCTCGTGGACGACCTCACGACCACCGGCGCGACGCTGGCCGAGGCCGCGCGCGCCGTCCGGGCAGCGGGCTGCGAGCCGCTCGGGGCATCGGTCGTCGCCGCGACGCGGCTCGGCGCGGCGGCCCGGCATCGCGTCGGCTGAGAGGTTCCCTCGAGTGCCCCCGCACCGCGCGCCACGAGGTCAGTCAGGCCTATGTTGTTCTTGTGGCACCCGTCCGGGTCCGTGGTTGCGTCCCTGAAGGGGTTCCGGTCGCCGGAGCTCCCCGGGGGCTAGCCGATGCCAGCCGCAGGCGAAGCGGCCCACGTAAGACGACTCTTCGTCGTTCGATCACGGTGCGGTTTAGAAGTAAGTCCTGCCCTGCCGATGAGTCCCAGTACCCGTCGATCCAGGAGAAGGGGAGTAGTCGCAACACGCCCGACCGGGCGCGGCGAGACCCTCAGCAGGCGATTGTGGGGTCGAAGACCAGGTCGGCCGGACGGGTGTCGCACGGACAGGATCACAGCACGTGTACGAGCAAGGCCGCGACGCTCATGACGAGCGAGGCGCGGCAGGGTTGCACTCCCCTCGGGGCAGTGCACGTCGTGAAGGAGTGACGCCGCCATGACCACCATGAACGGTCCGGTCGACATCGTCGTCCGAGGACGGCACATCGAGCTGTCCCAGCGGTTCCGCGAGCACGTCGTCGACAAGCTCGGCCGCGTCGACAGGTTCGGCGTCACCCTCAGTCGAGTCGACGTCGAGGTCACCAAGGAGGCCAACCCGCGTCAGGCGGAGCGCGCCTTCGAGGTCGAGCTCACCTGCGTCGGACGAGGACCGGTCGTCCGTGCCGAGGCCACGGCAGCCGACAAGTACGCCGCCCTCGACCTCGCCTACGGCCGGCTCGAGGAGCGCCTGCGCCGCGCAGGCGAGCGCCGCACGAGCAAGCACCGTCGCGGCGGCGCACCCGCCACCGGAGTCGGGGGCGACGTCGCCGCTGCCGCCGAGGAGGCCCTCGAGGCCGACGACAGCGAGGCGGACGTCGTCTACGAGGAGGGCCCCGTCCTCGTCCGCGACAAGACCCACCCCAGCATGCCGATGACCGTGTCCGAGGCGTTGCACGCCCTCGAGCTGGTCGGACACGACTTCTTCCTGTTCCACGACATCGACACAGACCGGCCGACCGTGGTCTACAAGCGCCGCGGCTACGACTACGGGCTGCTGCGGCTCGAGCTCGACACGGTCGAGGTCGAGGTCGAGGCCGTCTAGCGAGACGAAGGTCACGGGCGGTACCGGGTTTTCCGGTGCCGCCCGTGTCGTCGTCGTGCCGGTGCGATGATGCCGGAATGGCACAGCGGTCGACCACTCCCGTCCGCGTCCTCGTGGCAGATCGACAGCCACTGTTCCGCCGGGGCGTCGCCGACGTGATGGCGGACGAGGCCGACCTCGACGTCGTGGGCGAGACCGACGACGGCTCCGAGATCCTCGACCTCGTCGTGGCTCTGCGCGCCGATGTCGTGCTGCTCGACCTCGGCGTCCCCGGCGGCGGGGTGGAGGCGTGCGCCCTCCTGCGCGCCACCCGGCCCGACGTCCGTGTCGTCGTGCTCACCCGCGACGACGACGACGCCGACCTCGCGGGCGCGGTACGCGCCGGTGCGCGCGGCTACCTGCTGCGCGACACGACCCCCGAGGAGCTGGTCGAGGCGGTCCGCGCCGTCGCGGCCGGCAGCTCGCTGCTCTCGCCCGCGATGGCCTCCCGCCTCCTCGACGAGTTCGCCGTCGCGCTGCGTCGGTCGGAGGGCCCGGCCGAGGGTGCAGGCTCGCTGTCGCGTCGCGAGCTCGAGGTGCTGACCCTCGTCGCGCAGGGCCTCAACAACAAGGCGATCGCGGAGACGCTGTTCATCAGCGAGAACACCGTGAAGAACCACATCCGCAACATCCACGAGAAGCTCCAGGTCCACTCGAGGATGGAAGCCGTCGTGCGGGCGGTCCGCGAGGGCGTTCTCCAGATCGCGTGACGGCTGACGTCACTGGCGTAACCGCGAACCTGCGGAGTCCCTGGTTCTCAGTTCCGTCAGTGACGCGCGCTGGGTGTGGGTCGGGTTCGCTAGGTTCACGTCTCGTGACCGTGGAGCTCTCCGCCGCTGACGCGCGGGCCCTGGCGCTGCGGGCGCAGGGTCTCGTGCCCGGGGTGCTGCCGCTGCGTCCCGCGCAGGCGTCGCGGGCCTCGCTGGTACGCCGGTCCGCTGCGGTCGACGCCTCCTTGCGCGCGCTCGGAGCGGTGCAGCTCGACACCGTCAGCGTGCTGGCGCGCAGCCACGAGCTCGTGCAGTACGCCCGCCTCGGGGCGATCGGTCGGGAGGCGGTCGAGGAGGCCTACTGGGGCGGCGGGAAGGGCCTCGAGCACCCCGAGGGCGCGACCACGTTCGAGTACTGGTCGCACGCCGCGTCGATCCTCCCCGTCGAGGAGTGGCCGCTGTTCTCCTTCCGCCGCCGCGCCTACCTGCGGCGTGGCTTCCACTGGCACAAGGAGCCGACCAAGGCGATCGCGCAGGTGCGCCGCCAGCTCGCGGCGGAGGGCCCGCTCACCACCACCCAGATGGGCGGCGCGAAGAAGGGCTCCGACTGGTGGGACTGGTCCGACACGAAGGTGGCCGTCGAGTGGCTGCTCTTCCTCGGCGAGGTGGTCTGCGTGCGCCGGGTCGGGTGGCGGCGTGTCTACGACCTGGCGGAGCGCGCGATCCCCGAGGAGCACCGGACGCCTGCCGTCGCCGACCCGGCGTGGGTCGACGACGAGGGCGTCCACGGCCCGACCGACGACGACTGCCTGCGCGGTCTGCTCGTGCGCTCGGTGCGCGTCATGGGCGTCGGCACGTTCGCCGACATCGTCGACGTCCACCGACTCGGTCCCTCGCGCGTGCTGCCGCGTCCCCGCCTCGAGGCCCTGCTCGCGGAGCTCGTGGCCGACGGCCGGGTCGCGACGGCCGCGGTCGAGGGCTGGGCGGCACCGGCGTACGCCGATCCCGCAGGGCTCTCGGCGCTGGCCGCCGGCTCCGGCGGGCGCTCGCGCACGACGCTGCTCTCGCCGTTCGACTCGCTGGTGTGGCACCGCGAGCGGACCGAGCGGCTGTTCGGCTTCGACTACACGATGGAGCTCTACGTCCCGCAGGACCAGCGCGTGCACGGCTACTTCACGATGCCCGTCCTGCACGGCGGCCGGCTCGTCGCACGGGTCGACCCCAAGCGCGACAAGCAGGTGCTGCACGCGCGCCAGGTCACCTTCGAGACCGGTCGTCGCGGAGCAGTCCCGGCGTCCGCGGTCACGGGCACGGCCGCCGCCCTGCGCGAGGCGGCGTCCTGGGTCGGCTCGACGTCCGTCGCCGTGGGTCGCGTGATCCCCGAGCGCGCCCGCGACGCCCTGGTCGCGGCGCTGCGCTGACGCCCCCACCACGTCCTGCCCGGCGATCTGTTGCTTCCCGACCGCTCGGAGCCCCGGGGAGCGACTGACTGCTGGGCACGAAGCCCGGTCAGAGGGTGCGCGCCAGGGCGAGCATCCCCTCGAGCGCCTCGACCTGCTCCGCGACGGTCCACGCGAGGGTGGCGTCGCCGGCCGTGATCTCGGTGAGCGACCAGCCGGGGACGTCGGCCGCGTCCCACCCGAACACGAGCGCGACGTGCTGCTCCTCGGCCACCCGCAGGGCGGCCTCCCGGGCGCGGTCGACCTCCACGTCGACGAAGAGCCTGAATGCGTTGGTGTGCGGCGGTTCCGGCAGGACGCGTACGCCGTGCAGCGCGTCGAGCGCTGCGGCGAGCTCCCGCGCCCGAGCGACGTACTCGCCCATCCGTGGCAGCCGGCGCCGCAGGCCGTCGCGTGCCGCGACGGCGTAGGGCAGGAGCACGTACAGGGTGCCGCCGTGACGCCGCTGCCACCGTCGCGCCATGGCCACGAGGTCCGCCGACCCGGCGAGCGCGGCGCCGGCCATCCCGCCCAGCCCCTTGTAGAACGAGACGTAGACGGAGTCGGCCAGGGCGGCGATCTCCGCGTAGGAGCGCCCGAGGTGGTCGGCGCTCTCCCAGAGCCGCGCGCCGTCGAGGTGCAGGGGTACGCCGCGCCGCCGGGTCGCCTCGCTGAAGGCGACCAGCTCGTCCCACGACGGCAGCAGGTAGCCCGCGTCGCGCAGCGGGAGCTCGAGAGTCACCGCGGCCAACGGCCCGGCCAACGCGTCGAGGTCCGCGACGGTCGGCTGGCGCGGCTCGCCGGTGAGCCGCTGGAGGCGCAGGCCGTGCAGCTCGGGCAGGGCGTCGAGCTCGTGCACGACGAGGTGCGAGAGCCCGTGGACGGCGATCGCGTCGGTCGAGGCGCGGTCCGCCCAGGAGCGCAGCGCCGCCTGCTGCGCCATGATCCCGCTCGGCATGAACACCGCCGCTTCCTTGCCCAGCAGGTCCGCCACCTCGCGCTCGAGGGCGCCGACCTCACCACCGTCGCCGTAGCGGTCGAGGTCGGTCTCCGTCGCGGCGGCGGCGACCTCGGCGAGCCAGTCCGCGGGGGCGATGTCGCCGTGCCCCTGCAGCCACCGGGTGCACCCGCGGCGTGCTGCCGCGCGGCGCTCCTCGAGCGCGTCGGCCGTCGGGAACACAGGTGGGTCGCCCGTCGTCGCACTGGTGGTGGTCACGTGCTGATCACACCGCACGGGGAGGGTCCGCCGCGACGTGGTTGCGGCCGACGGCGTCCTCCGGCCCGCTCTTCCTCTCCGGTGGCCGGGCGGCGACTCGGCGCGATCGTGACCGGATGGTTACCATGCTCGCGGTGGCGGGGATCCCGTCCACCTCGTCGTGCCCGAGCCCGGGCTTGCTGACAAGGACGTTGCTGGTGTCGCTCCTCGACAAGATCCTCCGCGCCGGAGAAGGTCGCCTGCTCAAGAAGCTGGTGTCCGTCTCCGCCCAGGTCAACGCGCTCGAGGACGACTTCGTCGACCTCAGCGACGCCGACCTGCGCGCGAAGACCGACGAGTACAAGGCCCGCTTCGCCGACGGCGAGACGCTCGACGACCTGCTCCCCGAGGCGTTCGCCACGGTCCGCGAGGCCGCGAAGCGCACGCTCGGCCAGCGCCACTACGACGTCCAGGTCATGGGCGGCGCGGCGCTCCACCTCGGCAACATCGCGGAGATGAAGACCGGTGAGGGCAAGACCCTCGTCGCGACCCTCCCGGCCTACCTCAACGCGCTCTCCGGCGAGGGCGTCCACGTCGTCACGGTCAACGACTACCTCGCCGAGCGCGACTCCGAGTGGATGGGTCGCGTCCACCGCTTCCTCGGCCTGTCCGTCGGCGTGATCCTCGCCCACATGACGCCGCCGGAGCGCCGCGAGGCCTACGGCTGCGACATCACCTACGGCACCAACAACGAGTTCGGCTTCGACTACCTCCGCGACAACATGGCGTGGTCGATCGAGGAGCGCGTCCAGCGCAAGCACAACTTCGCCGTGGTCGACGAGACCGACTCCATCCTCATCGACGAGGCCCGCACGCCGCTCATCATCAGCGGTCCGGCCGACGCCGCGACCAAGTGGTACAACGAGTTCGCCCGCCTCGTGCCGCGCCTCAAGCGCGGCAACGAGGACAAGGGCATCGACGGCGACTACGAGGTCGACGAGAAGAAGCGCACCGTCGGCATCCTCGAGAGCGGCGTGGAGAAGGTCGAGGACTGGCTCGGCATCGACAACCTCTACGAGTCGGTCAACACCCCGCTCGTCGGCTACCTCAACAACGCGCTCAAGGCCAAGGAGCTCTTCAAGCGCGACAAGGACTACGTCGTCATCAACGGCGAGGTCCTGATCGTTGACGAGCACACGGGCCGCATGCTTCCGGGCCGGCGCTACAACGAAGGCATGCACCAGGCCATCGAGGCCAAAGAGGGCGTCGAGATCAAGGCGGAGAACCAGACCCTGGCGACAATCACCCTGCAGAACTATTTCCGGCTCTACGAGAAGCTATCCGGGATGACGGGTACCGCCCAG
>JADGOZ010000136.1 GCA_017882705.1 Candidatus Nanopelagicales bacterium
CACGCCCATCTCGTCGAGCGAGCTCTCGGCCGATGCGTCGCCGTGCCCGTCCGTCTCGAGGTAGTCGGCCGGCTCCTGGGTGAACGCCCGCTGCAGGATCGAGCGGTCGCGCACGAACGTCGCGCCGCAGCCTCCCCACCGCCTCACCAGACGGCGAAGGGCGCCCTGTCGGGCGCCCTTCGGTCGTGGCGGTGGCGGTGGGATTTGAACCCACGGAGGGGTTGAGCCCTCACACGCTTTCGAGGCGTGCTCCTTCGGCCGCTCGGACACGCCACCGCCGAGGAGGGTACAAGGTCGTGACCCGGACTCGAAAATCGCGGCCCGGATCGAGCCCGCCGCACGCGGGTGCCGGGGATCCGTCAGCCTGGGCTGCGCCGATCGTCGAAGAAGTCCTCGAGGAGGGCCTGGCACTCCTCCGCCAGGACTCCGGCCACCACCTCGGGCCGGTGGTTGAGCCGGCCGTCGCGCAGCACGTCCCACAGGGATCCGGCGGCGCCGTAGTCCGGGTTCCAGGCGCCGAACACGACCCGGTCCACCCGCGCGAGCCAGGCCGCGCCCGCGCACATCGGGCAGGGCTCGAGCGTCACCGCGAGCGTGCAGCCCTCGAGCCGCCAGTCGCCCACCGCGGCACCGGCCGCGCGCAGCGCGACCACCTCGGCGTGCGACGTCGGGTCGTGCGTGGCCTCGCGCTCGTTGCGCCCGACGCCGATCACCGCACCCGAGGCGTCGACCACGACCGCGCCGATGGGCACCTCGCCGGAGTCACCGGCCGTCCGCGCCTCGTCCAGCGCACGGCGTAGCGCCGCGACGTCCTCGGGTCTCACCTGCACACGGTGATCATCGCGCACACCGGGCGGGGCCTCGCTGGAGATGGCCTTCGTGCCGGCATCCGGCATCCGGTCGATTCCCCGGTGACCAGTTCGTGGTCGTGCCACGGGAATCGTGCCTCCCTAGGCTGGAGGTGGCCGCCCCGGGCGGTGTCACCCGGTGCCGTAAGGCGGCCGGGAGGTGAGTGCGATGACGACATGGCGAGGGACCATTCGTCGCTCCCTCGGGCTGGTGACCGTCGGCCTGCTGGTGAGCGTTCCTGCGTTGGGTGCCTGCGGTGGCACGTCGGGCGGAGGTGCTGGCAGCGGGTCGTCCTCGACATCACCCTCGGTGTCGTCGGCGCCGCTCTGGGCGGCCCCCGGGGATGGCGCACTGCCGCAGAAGACGGTCGCGGCGCTGCAGTCGGCGCTCGACGCCTGGGTGGCCGCCGGGCACCTGGTCGGGATCTCGGCCGCCGTGGTCTCCCCAGCCGGCACCTGGTCGGGTGCCGCCGGCGTGGACGGCGCGGGTGTTCGGCTGCAGCCGACCTCCGCGATGGGGATCGCGAGCGTGACGAAGACGTTCGTCGCGGCCGAAGTCGTGCAGCTGGCGTCGCGTGGTCTGGTGAACCTCGACGCGCCACTGGCCGACTACGTCTCGATCCCGTTCGACGCCAAGGGGGCGACCGTCCGCCAGGCGTTGGCGATGCGCAGCGGCTTCCCCGAGTTCAGCGGCGCGGACTCCATGAAGGCGATCGCGGCGGACCTGCACCGTGAATGGACCACCGCCGACGACCTCGCCCTGATCCCGACGACCGCGACCGGCACCGGCACGCTCGGCGGCGTCCCGTCGTACACGAACACGAACTACGTCCTGCTCGGCGAGCTGATCGCCAAGGTGACCGGTCTCCCGCTCGCGCAGGCACTGCACCGCGACCTGATCGGACCTGCTGGGCTGACCCGGACCTGGGTTCAGACCGCGGAGACCCCCACCGCGCCGCTGACGGTCGCCAAGGACGTTCCCGGGGTGACGATCGTGGACCGCGCCGGGCCGTTCCTGCCCTCGCGGGCCGCCGCATCCTCGCTGGGCGGGTGCGGGGCCATCGCGTCCGACGCCGCCGACGTGGCGCGCTGGGGCTATCTGCTCTACGGCGGCCACGTCATCGACTCGGCGCTGGTGAGGCAGATGGAGGCCGACCCGCAGCCCGAACCGTCGAAGGGGCTCTACGCGCTCGGGACGACCGTGATGACCGACGACAACGGCAACACCATGGTCGGCCATGCCGGTGGAGGAACCCAGTGGCCCTACACGACCGTCATGATGGTTCGGACCGGCAGCGCCGCGGTCTCCGTCGCCGTCCTGACCCCTCAGCCGGCCGACTTCGCCGATGACATCTACAACCTCTTCATGACGTTGCAGCAGACAGCGACCGGCTGATCCCGCCGCTCCATCGCTCGTGACCTGCCGCCCCGCTGTCGCGGCATCGCAGCGACAGCGGCGGGTCAGTCGGGGAGCTGCTCGAGGCTGGCGTCGAAGTGCTCGCCGAAGCCGAGGCGCGACGCGAGGGTGGCGAGCTGCTCGTCGGGCCAGAGCTCGTCGTCGTCGAGGAGGAGCTCGAGGTCGACCGGGCCTACGCCGAAGTCGTCGAGGATGCGCAGGTCTCCGGCGGGTTGCGGTTCGTCGCTCTCGTCGTCCTCGGGCGAGGGGATGCCCAGGCGCTCGAGGGCGTCGAGGCCGAGCGGCCACTCCTCGGCGGCGTAGATGTCCGAGAGCAGGAGGCGGACCTCCTCGCCGAGCACGCGCACCAGGAGGAAGAACTCCTCGGCGACCGACACGAGCGCGAGAACGCCACCCTCGCCGAGCTGGGCGCGCAGGGCGTTGAGGAGCCCCTCGAGGGTCTCGCCGGTGCGGGGCGGGAGGAGCTCGACCTGCCAGAGGCCGTCCTCGCGCCAGGCTGCGACTGCGAAGTCGACGGCCGCGTCGTCCACGGCGACCTCCTCGCAGGCAGATCCCGCACCACCGGGCGGCGGAGCCCATCCAGACTGTCAGACCGGCGCCGGTGAAGGGACTCCTTTACGGGGGTACGTCGACCGGTGAGCGCGACCTTGGTCACAGTGCGTCGCCGACCGCACCCGAGCGCCTACCCTTCGGGCCATGTCCGACAGCCTCCGCATCCACGTCGCCGACCACCCGCTGGTGGCCCACAAGCTCACCACCCTGCGCGACGCGCGGACCGACTCCCCCACCTTCCGCCGCCTCGCCGACGAGCTCGTCACGCTGCTCGCCTACGAGGCCACGCGCGACATCCGGGTGGAGCGGGTCGCCGTCACCACCCCGGTCTCGCCGGCGATGGGCGTGAAGCTCGCCGACCCCCGCCCGCTCGTCGTGCCGATCCTGCGCGCCGGCCTCGGCATGCTCGACGGCATGCAGCGGCTGCTCCCCACCGCCGAGGTCGGGTTCCTGGGCATGGTCCGCGACGAGGAGACCCTCGAGGTGTCGACCTACGCCGACCGCATGCCGCACGACATCTCCGGCCGTCAGGTCTTCGCACTCGACCCGATGCTCGCCACCGGCGGCACCCTCGTCGACGCGATCGACCTGCTGCTCTCGCGCGGTGCCACCGACGTCACGGCGATCTGCCTGCTCGCGGCGCCCGAGGGGCTCGCCCGGCTGCGTGAGGCGTTCGACGACCGCGACGTGCGCGTCACCGTGGTGACCGCGGGGCTCGACGAGCGGCTCAACGAGAAGGGCTACATCGTCCCCGGCCTCGGCGACGCCGGGGACCGGCTCTACGGCGTCGCCTGACCCTCCCGACGCGGACATGAGGAGACCCACGGCGATCGCGCCGTGGGTCTCCTCATGTCGTGCAGGTCGTCCGGGTCGTGCCGGGCGTCCGCTCAGAACGCGAACTGCACCGCGCCGGCGGCCCAGCCGGCATCGGCGAGGGTGATCACGCGGTATTTGCCGCGCGGCCACTTCTTCGTGCCGAAGTTGAACGCCCCGACGGGGTTGATCCCGATCGTCGTCACCTTGCGCCAGGCGCCCTTGGAGTAGCGCCACAGCTGCGCCGCGCCGTACTTGCGGGTGGCCGCGCCGTAGATCCGACGTGACCCGTTGGCGTACTTCGTCACCGCCACCTTCACGGTGGGGACGACTCTGACGAGCCGTGTGATCGACGGGGCTGCAGCAGTGAAGAGGCTGCCCTGATAGGTCCAACGGAAGTAGGTGTTCCTGGTCAGGACCGTCGGGCTGTTGCCGAAGATCCACCGACCACCGCTGGGGTACGCCTCCGCACCGGACGTGGTCTTGCTCGCCCACGTCCTGCCACCGTCGGACGACCACTCGAGCTTGCCCTTGTCCACCTCGGCCGCGGCGCTCGCGGCGTAGGAGCCGGACAGCGGGTTGATGTCGTAGAGGTTGTAACGACTCGTGAAGGACGCCCTCTTGCCGTAGCTCACCGCACTGGCCAGAACCGTGAACGACGCGTGGGCCGGCGCCGGGACACCCACGACGCTCATCGGCGCGGGAGACGCGGTCGAGGGCACGTAGGAGGAGGTCTTGTCACCGTCAGTGCGAGCCGTCCAGCCGGTCAGCGCTGCCGTCACGTCCACTGTCGTGGCGTACTCGGTGTGGTCAAACGTCACGCCGCTGTATACATCTCGCCAGACGTACCATGTCGGCGTGGTCACGCCCGGCGTCGCCGGATCGAGGTAGGGACGCACGCCGTACGTTCCATCGAGCGCCGTCGCCGGGGTGGGGACCGTCGTCGTGACCCCGGCGGGAATGTCAGCCGTCCACGCGGTCGAGGGCTGCGGCGCTGCCGCCTTGGAGTCCACGACGTTGTAGAGAACGGTGCCGTTGAGCGTGAAGACGAACGTGTCCGGTCGCGGTACGGGGGCGCTTGCGGTCGCAGACACGGAGTTGTACTTCGCCTCGAAGTACGCCGGCTTCGGCGCGGCGGTCGACAGCGCGGCGGCGCGCACGCGGGAGACCGTCCCCATGCCGCTGCGGTCGGCGAACATGACCGCGGCGTTGACTCCATCGGGTGACACGGCCAGACCCTCGACGTACTCGATTGCGTCGAGCGCCGGGGTGCGTGCGATCACGAACTGGCCGGTCGACACGACCGTCGTGCTGCCGCTGATCGCGGCGGTCGAACCGTCGTAGGTCGCGCTGAACTTGGCGATCTTGTCGCCGCTGAACCACCAGAGGGAGGCTCCGTCGGCGGAGAGGACCGGGTTCCCCTCACAGAAGTTGCTGATGATCTTCGAGACGACGAGGGGACCTTCAGAGTGCGTCAGAACCAGTGCGTAGGTGCGGTCGTAGTCGTTGGCGGTGACCGGGCCGGTCGCCATGCAGCCAGCCCACGACTTCCCGTCATTCGAGACGTCGTACGCGTATGTCTGCACGCCCGACGTGGCAGTCAAGGCTGTGGCGGTAGGCGGCAACGCGACGGGGTCCCCGGTCGCGACATTCACGTACGGCACCTTGTTGCCGCCGACGCCGGCAGACGAGAGGTAGGAGAAGACCGGGGCGGTCGGACCGGCGTGCGCCACCGACGCGGGGAGCAGGGCCAGGGCCAGCGCGCCGGCGGTCGTGGCGACCGCTCCGAGCGTGAAGGTCCTGCGGGTCGTACGTGCCGTCATGTCGCCCCTCGTGGTGTGCCGGTCGCGCGAAGCCGGATCGGTCGGGTCTCCCCGAGAGTGTGCCACGCGCATCGGCCGGAACCGGGCGTGCCGTCCGATCGGAGGTACCGTCCCCCCATGGGTCTGGTCACGGGTGTCCTCCATCCGGAGGGGTTCCACGGCGACGGGGTGACGTCCTCGTACTTCGAGGGCTGGTACGTCAAGCTCGTCACCGCCGACCGGCAGGCCCGCTACGCCGTCATCCCGGGCGTGTTCCTCGACCCGCAGGGCGACGGCGAGGCGTTCGTTCAGGTGCTCGACGGCTCCACGGGCGAGAGCTGGTACCACCGCTACGACGTCTCCGAGTTCGGCGCCGACGACGACCGGCTCAACGTGCGGGTCGGACCGAACCGCTTCACCGAGCGCGGCGTCGTCCTCGACCTGCCCTCGCTGCACGGCGAGATCCACTACACCACCCCGCTCGACCCCTGGCCGGTCTCCTGGCGGTCCCCCGGCGTCATGGGGTGGTACGCCTGGGTCCCGAGGATGGAGTGCAAGCACGGCGTCGTGTCGTTCGGGCACGACCTCGCCGGCTCGCTGCAGCGCGGGGACGACATCACCTCCTTCGACGGCGGCCGCGGCTACTCCGAGAAGGACTGGGGCGCGGCCTTCCCGCTGGCCTACGTCTGGATGCAGACGAACCACTTCACCGAGCGCGAGACGTGCCTCACGGCGTCCGTCGCGATGATCCCGTGGGTGCGCTCGCAGTTCCGCGGCCACATCGTGGGCCTGCTGCACCGCGGCGAGCTGCACAGGTTCGCGACGTACACCGGGGCCGCCACGACGCTGCTCGAGATCGACGACGACACCGTGCGCTGGCACCTGCGCTCGAAGCAGGGCGAGGTCCTCGAGCTCACCGCCGACCGGCCCCGCGGCGGCCTGCTGCACGCACCCGTGCGCACCGAGATGCACCGCCGGGTCGAGGAGACCCTCGACGCGACCATCCGCGTGCGCCTGCTCGACCGCGCGGGCCGCGTGCTGCTCGAGGACGTCGGCGCGGCCGGGGGCCTCGAGGTGCACGGCGACCTCGACACCCTTCTCGCCACCGACTGACCCGAGATGTGGCGTCGCGCGCCCTCCATCTCGCGACGACGCCACATCTCGGGCAGCCGGAGGCGGAACAACGGGGGGCGATGGCGGGTTGACCCAGGTGAACCGGCGCCACGGCGCCGTCCCTTCCTCACCCTGACCCCCGGAGGCTCCCGTGCCCGTTCGTGACGCATCGACCCAGTGGACCGGCGACCTGCAGAGCGGATCCGGCCTGACGACGCTGGACTCCAGCAACGCCGGCCAGTTCCCCGTCACCTTCCCCACCCGTGCCGGTGAGCCCGACGGCCACACCAGCCCCGAGGAGCTCGTCGCCGCGGCCCACTCCGCCTGCTACGCGATGTCGCTGTCGAACGGCCTCACCCAGGCCGGCACCCCGCCGACCTCGCTCGCCGTCAGCGCCGAGGTCGAGCTAGGCCGCGACGACGCCGGTCTCGCGATCACGGAGATCCGCCTCACCGTCGACGGCACCGTGCCCGGCATCACGCCGGAGGCCTTCGCCGAGGCCGCCGCGGTCGCCAAGGCCGGCTGCCCGATCAGCAAGGCGCTGGCCGGCGTCGCGTCGATCACCGTCAGCGCCACGCTGCTCTGACGCGCGAGCCGGACGTGGCGACGCACCTGCCGTGCGTCGCCACGTCCGGCAGACTGTCCGCGTGACGGACCTGCTCGCACTCTCCGACGACCTCCCGCTCGCGACGATCGCCGCGGGCGAGGTCCTCATCGCGGAGGGCGCGGCTGCGGGTCCGCTCTACGTCCTGGTCTCCGGCTCGGTGACGGTCGAGCGCGACGGCGTCGCGTTCGCGACGATCGACAACCCGGGTGCGGTCTTCGGCGAGATGGCCGTCGTGCTCCGCAAGCCGGCGACGGCGACCGCCCGTGCCACGACCGACATCGTCGTCCGCGTGGCCGACGACCCCGAGGCGTTCCTGATGGAGCGCCCGGGCGCCGCGCTGTCCGTCCTGCGTACGACGGCGGCCCGCCTCGACGGCCTCACGCAGTACCTCGTCGACGTCAAGGGACAGTTCGCCGAGCTCGAGGGCCACCTCGGGATGGTCGACCAGATCCTCGACACCCTCGTGCACCACCAGGCGCCGCCGGCCCGCACCGGCAGCGTGCGCGACCCCGAGGGCGACCACGTCCACTGACCCAGGTCAGAGGTCGAGGAGCTCGCGGTCGTAGATGCCGAACCAGTCGGCGGTCATCGCCACGGTGTCGATCGTGATGTGCGCCGGGACGGGCCCGCGCTCCTTGCCGGCGTTGAACACCCGGGTGTCGCCGAGCCGCGCGTGCCAGGACCCCCCGGTGACCCACGGGGCCTGGTGGATGTGGCCGCACAGCACCAGGTCGGGGCGGTGCTCCTCGATCCAGGCGGCGAGGTCGTGGTCGGGGAACTCGCGGCGCCCGTCGTGGCACAGGACCGTACCCGCGGGCGGCGAGTGGTAGAGCCAGACCCAGCGCGCGGGGCGGTCGGCCCCGGCGGCGGCGAGCTGGTCGGCGACGGCCTGCCGCGTGATCGGGCCGTCCCACCACGGGCAGATCGTGAAGCGCGTGCCGTCGACGTCGAACGACATGCCGTCGACGTGGACGTTGTCGCCGTGCGCCGTGCGCAGCCAGCCGGCGACCTGCTCGCCGTGCTCACCGGGCCCGTCGAGGTCGTGGTTGCCCGAGGCGGCCAGGACGATCGCCTTCTCAGCGAGCAGCCCGAGGTACTTCTGCAGCACCACGGTCTGCACGGTGTGCGGCACGGCGTTGACGACGTCGGCGAGATCGCCCACCACCGCGACGACGTCGACGTCGTCGGCGGCCTTCACCAGCCAGTCGTAGTGCGGCAGGCGGTAGTGCAGGTCCGACACCACGAGGATCCGCACGAGTGGGGAGTCTGCCTCACCTCGGGCGCCTCCACCTCTCGGAAGCGGGAGACGGCGCGGCGCGTCAGCTCAGGTCGTTGTCGCGGTAGTCGTTCCCGCGGCCGCCGCCGATGCCGCGGTTGCGGGTGCTGATCCGGTTGTTGCCGATGCCGTCGGACATGTTGCGCCACACGGCATATCCGGCGACGGCCAGCATGAAGGCGATGAGCAGGAACGTCAGCATGAGTCACTCCCCCTTGTTCACGGGCACGCTACGGGATCGCTGCGCGCCACGGACCGGAACTCGGCTACGCCTCGTCGAGCTGGACGCCGCCGAAGAACATCAGCGGGTCCGAGAGCAGCTCGATCTGGATGCCGTCGGGGTCCTTGAAGTACATCGACTCGGGGATGCCGATGTCGGGACCGGCGTAGGGGATGCCGGCTGCGTCGAGCCTCGCGCGGATCGCGTCCCAGTTCTCCTGCGACGCCGAGATCGCGATGTGCTGCACCGAGCCGATCGACTCGACGCCGGGCTCGAGGCCGAGCTTCGGGAAGTCGAAGAAGCCGAGCAGCGTGGAGTTGCCGAGGTCGAAGAACAGGTGCGAGGAGCCCCGGTAGTCGCGGTTCTCCACGAGCTCGACGAGCGGGAAGCCGAGCAGCCCCTGGTAGAACTCGATGGTGCGCTCGACGTCGGAGCAGATGAGCGCCGCGTGGTGGATCCCGCGCCCGGGCGACGCCGGCCGCTCGGCGACGGGCACGAGGTAGCGGTCGCGCAGCTCGCGGCGGCGGGCCGCGAGCTCGACGAGCTCGGCGTCGGTGGGCGGCATCGGCGTGCTCCTTCGAAGACCAGCACAGCGCTGGGCGGTTCCCGGGACTCTAACCGTGCCCGTGCGGCCGCGCCGCGGGATGGCAGGCTCGACTTGCGGAACAATCGCGGACCCATGATAGTTGATGGTTGAACTACCCGCTCCCGTTGGAGGAACACATGCCCGCCGTCACCGTCGAGGACATCACCGTCCTGCCGCGCGTCCGCCGTCCCGACCCCGGACTCGTGAAGGCCCGTCCCGTCGCGAGCATCACGACGGCGCCGAGCGCCTTCGAGGGCGAGGGGTTCCCGGTCCGCCGCGCGTTCGCGGGCGTCGACCAGAGCCTGCTCGACCCGTTCATCATGATGGACCAGATGGGCGAGGTGGAGTACGCGCCCGGCGAGCCGCGCGGCACGTCGTGGCACCCGCACCGCGGCTTCGAGACCGTCACCTACATCATCGACGGCGCCTTCATCCACCAGGACTCCCACGGCGGCGGCGGCGTCATCACCAACGGCGACACGCAGTGGATGACCGCGGGCAGCGGCCTGCTGCACATCGAGACGCCGCCCGAGGAGCTCGTGCTGAGCGGTGGGCTCTTCCACGGCCTCCAGCTGTGGGTGAACCTCCCGCGCAGCGCCAAGATGAACCCGCCGCGCTACCAGAACCTGGTCGCGAACGGCGTCGCGCTGCTGTCCAGCGACGACGGCGGTGCGCTGCTGCGCGTCATCGCCGGCGACCTCGCCGGGCACACCGGGCCGGGGTCGACCCACACCCCGATCACGATGGTGCACGCGACCATCGCCCCGGGCGCCTCGATGACCCTGCCGTGGCGTCGTGACTTCAACGCGCTGGCCTACGTCCTGTCCGGCCGCGGCACGGTCGGCGAGGAGAAGCGCCCGGTGCGGGCCGGACAGCTCACGGTGTTCGGCCAGGGCGGCAGCCTCACGATCTCGGCCGACTCCAGCCAGGACGCGAACGCCCCTGCGCTCGAGGTGGTCCTGCTCGGCGGCGAGCCGATCCAGGAGCCGGTCGCGTGGTACGGCCCGTTCGTGATGAACACCCAGCGCGAGCTGATGCAGGCGGTCGAGGACTACCAGAAGGGCCGCCTGGGCGTGATCCCGCACGACGGCATCCAGCCGTTCCACAGCTGACAGCACCGGCCCGCACGACGGAGGACCTCGCGATCACCGTCGCGGGGTCCTCCGTGTCGAGATCCGACATATGTTTCTGCACCGAACTACTTGTCTCCGAACCAACCCATATGTCAGGGTCCCCTTAGTTCGAGGCGCCCGAGCCTCGACCCTGAGAATGGGGCCCGTCATGAGCGCAACCCTGGTCGTCCGCCACCCCGTCGCCGACTTCACCGCGTGGCACGCGGTCTACGAGTCGCTCGAGCCGCTGCGCGCGCAGCACGGCTGCACCGGCAAGAACGTCATGGTCGCCCCGGAGGACGGCAACGACGTGTTCGTCACCCACGACTTCCCGACGGTCGAGGCCGCCGGCGCCTTCGCCCACGACCCGGCGCTCAAGGCCGGCATGGAGAAGGCCGGCGTCTCCGGCCCGCCCCGGATCGAGATCTTCACGAGTGTCTGACACTCCACGTCGACGACGGCCGGGGAGGGCAGGCGCAGTGCGCCCCTCCCCGGCCAGTCTCGGTGTCGTCCGGGTCGGCTCCGACTTCGCGGAGGAGTTCCCGGACGGCGACGCCCGCAGCACCGAGGCGACCGCCACGCTGGTGCGCGCCGGCACGTCGGTGCTCATCGAGCTCGACCGCAGCATCCTCGCGGCGTTCGACGTCGCGCACCCCGTCGTCACGGCGCTCGCCGTCATCGAGGGGGCCGACGGACCGCTCACCCCCTCGGAGATCAGCGAGCGGGTGCTCGTCGCCTCCGCCACCATGACCGCCACGCTCGACGTGCTCGAGTCCCGTGGCTGGGTCGTGCGTACGCCGAACCCCGCCGACCGCCGCAGCGTCCTGGTCTCCATCACGGAGGAGGGGCGCGCCACCGCCGACCGCTTCCTGCCCGGGATCCGCGCGGTCGAGAGCGCCCTGATGTCGGGCCTGACCCCGAAGGAGCGCGAGCAGCTGCTCGGCCTCCTGGCGAAGGTCCTCACCCGGGCCGCCGAGGTCGCCGACGAGCCGGTCATCGCGCTCGAGGGGCGCCGCAACCGCCCGGGGCGCTGACGCTCCCGAGTCGCATGCGGCAGAGTCGGGTCTCGTGACCGAGTCCTCCGCGTACGCCGTCCTGCACTCCTCCTCATCGAGCGTGGTGATCACGCACGACTCGGCCGTGCCGCGCGTCGTCCACTGGGGCGCACGCCTGCCCGAGGGCGTCGACGCCGCCGGTTTCGGCCCGCTCGACGACCTCGCCGTGCCGCAGGGCGGCCTCGACCTCGTGCCGGCGCTGTCGCTGCTGCCGGAGCGGTCACGCGGCTGGTCGGCGTACGGCGGGCTCGATGCGCATCGCCCGGACGGACGTGACTGGGCTCCGCGGCTCGTGCGCACGTCGAGCACGCACGAGGGCGACGCCTTCACGTGGAGCGGCTCGGACCCTGTGGCCGGCGTGTCGGTCTCGGTGCGCGCACGCCTCGACGAGCACGGCGTGCTCACGGTCGCGGCCGACGTGACGAACCACGGCGACGCCGAGCTGACGGTCGCAGCGCTCGCACCGGTGCTCCCCGTCCCCGCGCGCGCCGACGAGACGCTCACGCTGGTCGGCCGCTGGGCCAAGGAGATGCAGGAGAAGCGGACGGTCGTCGAGCGCGGCGCGCTCGTGCTGGAGAACCGCCGCGGCCGCACGTCGCACGAGTCGTCGCCGACGGTGATGGTCGGCACCCGCTCCTTCGACGAGGAGCACGGCGAGGTGTGGGCCGCGCACCTCGGCTGGAGCGGCAACCACCACGTGCGCGTCGAGGCGCTGCCCGACGGTCGTCGCTACATCTGCCTCGCGGAGCTGCTGCTGCCCGGCGAGGTCCGGCTGGTGAGCGGGGAGTCGTACTCGACGCCGACGCTGTTCGCGGCGTACTCCGGCCACGGCCTCGGCGGGATCAGCGACGCGTTCCACGAGCACGTGCGCTCGCGCCACGGCCACGTGCGTACGCCGCGACCTGTCCTGCTCAACACCTGGGAGGCCGTCTACTTCCGCCACGACGTGGTCGAGCTGCAGCGCCTCGCCGACGTGGCGGCGTCGGTCGGCGTGGAGCGCTTCGTGCTCGACGACGGCTGGTTCCGCGGACGCGACGACGACACGACCTCGCTCGGCGACTGGTTCGTCGACGAGCGGAAGTACCCGAACGGCCTGGAGGAGCTCGCCGACCACGTCGTCGCGCTCGGCATGGAGTTCGGCCTCTGGTTCGAGCCGGAGATGGTCAACGAGGACAGCGACCTGTTCCGCGAGCACCCCGAGTGGGTGCTCGGCATCGAGGGGCAGGAGCCGGTCCGCGGGCGCCACCAGCTGGTGCTCGACCTCGATCGCCCCGAGGTGTCGGCGTACCTCCTGGGACGGCTGCACGCGCTGCTGTCGGACGTGCCGGTCGCCTACATCAAGTGGGACATGAACCGCGACCTCGTCGCGGCCGGTCATCGCGGCGGTGCCGCGGGAGTGCACCGGCAGACCGTCGCGCTCTACGCCCTGCTCGACGGGCTGCGGCTGCGGCACCCCGACGTCGAGATCGAGTCGTGCTCGTCCGGCGGCGCGCGGATCGACCTCGGCATCGCCGCGCGCACGGACCGCTTCTGGACCTCCGACTGCAACGACGCGCTCGAGCGCCAGCGGATCCAGCGCGCGTTCTCCTACCTCCTGCCGCCCGAGCTGATGGGCGCGCACGTCGGACCGACGTGGGCGCACACGACCGCGCGCACCCACACGCTGCCGTTCCGCGCGGCGACGGCGATGTTCGGCCACCTCGGCTTCGAGTGGGACCTCGCGACCGCGACTCCCGAGGACCGGGCCGGCGTCGCGCAGGTGATCGAGGTGCACAAGCGGCACCGCGCGCTGCTGCACCACGGCCGCGTCGTCCGGGTCGACCACCCCGACACGTCGGCTCTCGTGCACGGAGTCGTCGCGCACGACGGCGGCGAGGCGCTGTTCTCCTACGCCCAGCTCACGACGACCGACGCCACCACCCCCGCGCCGATGCGCCTCGTCGGCCTCGACCCCGCGCGGCGCTACCGCGTCGAGCGCGTCGCCCTGCCGGGCGCCGTCTGGTCCCCCGGCAAGCACCAGCCCGCGTGGTACGACGACGGCCTGGAGGCCGACGGCGCCCTGCTGTCCCTCGTCGGTCTCCCGCTCGGCGTCCACGTCCCCGAATCCGCGACCCTCGTCCACGCGATCGCGATTGGATGACCGCATGACGCACATGACGCACTGGGGCATCCTCGGGGCCGGCGGGATCGCCACGAGGTTCTGCGAAGACCTCGAGCTGCTGCCCGACCACGACGTGGTCGCGGTCGGCACGAGGACGGCGGGCTCCGCCGACGTGTTCGCGCGCCGGTTCGGCGTCGCGCACGTGCATCCGGCGTACGCCGACCTCGTGGCCGACCCGGGCGTCGACGCCGTCTACGTCGCGACCCCGCACCCCATGCACCACGACGCCGCGATGCTCGCGATCGAGGCGGGCAAGGCGGTGCTCGTCGAGAAGCCGTTCACCATGGACGCCGCCGAGGCGCGATCGCTCGTCGAGGCGGCGCGGGCGCGCGGGACGTTCCTCATGGAGGCCATGTGGACCCGCTTCCTGCCGCACGTCGCGGCGATCCGCGAGGTGCTCGCGTCGGGGCGGCTCGGCGAGCTCGTGCTCGTGACGGCGGAGCACGGGCAGTGGTTCGAGCAGGACCCGGCGTTCCGTCTCTTCGCCCCCGAGCTCGGCGGAGGCGCGCTGCTCGACCTCGGCATCTACCCCGTGTCATTCGCCTCGATGGTCCTCGGCCGGCCCGACCACGTGACCGCCGTGAGCGACCCCGCCTTCACCGGGGTCGACGCGCAGACCTCGATCGTGCTGCGCTACGCCGGCGGCGCCCACGCCGTCCTCACCACGACGCTGCGGTCCTTCACGACCAACGGCGCGGCGATCAACGGCACCGACGGCCGTATCGAGATCGACGGGACGTTCTACGCGCCCACGTCGTTCACGGTCGTCACGCGCGACGGCGGCCGTGAGCGCGTGGAGATCCCGACGGTCGGCAACGGCCTGCGCTTCGAGGCGGCCGAGGTCGGCCGCTGCCTGCGCGAGGGTCTTGCGGAGTCGCCGTACCTCCCCCTCGACGAGACGGTGGCGATCCTCGAGACGATGGACGAGGTCCGTCGCCAGATCGGCCTGACCTACCCGCCGCGCTAGTGGGCGTAGGTCGGGGTGATGGTGGCTCGTCCCAGGGTGTGGAACGCGAGGTTGAAGCTCACCACCGCTGGGGTGGCTGACGCGTCGACGCCGAGGGTCGCGACGTCGACGGCGTGGACCACGAAGAAGTAGCGGTGCGGCATGTCGCCCTGGGGCGGCGCGCAGCCGCCGTAGTCCGCGGAGCCGAAGTCGGTCCGCACGTGGAAGCCCCCCGGCAGGGTCGCGTCGGACGAGCCGGCGCCGCGCGCCAGCGACCGCACGTCGCCCGGGACGTCGACCGCGCACCAGTGCCAGAAGCCCGACGGCGTCGGGGCGTCCGGGTCGAAGCAGGTGACGACGAAGCTCTGCGTGCCCGCGGGGACGTCGTCCCAGGCGAGCTGCGGCGACCGGTTCTCGCCGCCGGCCGACCCGTGCACGTGGCGCAGCGGGGTCGACGCACCCCCGACGACGTCGTCGCTGGTCAGCGTGAAGACCGCGACGGGCGGGAGGTAGTCGTACGGATCAGGGGCGATACGCCGGTCCAGGCTCATGACGTCTCCTCGGGAGATGACCTCGTGCGCCTCCCACTCAACCGCACGCCCCTCGTCCGTGCCCAGCAAACGGCCGCTTCCCGGCGGTCCGTGACCGCGGAAGAAGTCCGGCCTGGCATGGTGGAGCGGGACGGGCGCGGGGATCTCCGGACAATGTTGTGCCTATCTTTGCACATGAAGAAGTCTTGATATGCCCGTCATCCTGTGCACAGAGCTGGGGACAACCTGGGGATGAACCACCTTCTCCGGAGGACAAGCTGTGCACATCCTGTGGGCACAGAAACTCGTCGAGAAACTTCTCCGAAACCTCTTGTGCCCCTTGCGGAAACCGGCGTAGAACTACGCCCACGCCGAGCACGACGGGCGGGCCACTCGGAGGCGACTCCGACGGCGGGAGGATGCGGGAGACCGCGGACACCCGGCGAGGCGCGCCCTGACCGCCCGGCCACGCCGAGAACGATCGGCGGGCCAGGGAGCAGGTTCTTCGGAACCGGTTCCCGCAGGAGAAGGCTCCTCGGAGCCCGATCCCCGGCGAGGGTCGGCGGGAGACCGCAGGCCGGAGCTGGCGCCCGTCGAGCGCGCACGGCGGCCGCCGATGCGAGCGGCGGGCCACGGGACCACACCCTCGGGCGTGAGACCACGGCGCAGCGAGCGGGAGACCGCGAGCGCGACGGCGGCCCGGCGCACGCACGGCAGCACGGACGCCTGTCCGCGCGGCTGGGGCAACCCGCCGCAGGACAGACGGACGTGCCGCGGGCCCCTCGATCTCATACATCGAGGGGCCCGCACCAGTTTCAGGATGCCCGATCGCGGCCCGAGGTCCCGGCACCGACACGACGAGAGCCCGGTCACACGCCGACCGCTACGAGGGCTCCGCGCAGC
>JADGOZ010000137.1 GCA_017882705.1 Candidatus Nanopelagicales bacterium
CTCGTCGGCGAGGTCGTGCGGCAGCGTCGCGAAGTACCACGCGGCCTCGCCGGACCATCGGCGTACGACGGAGGGGAACTCGCCCTCGATCCCGGTCACCGCACCTCCTCGAGGTCTCGCGCCGAGTCTGCCGGAGGGTTCCGTCAGCGGGCGAGGACCTCGTCGAGCTTCTCGTAGCCCTCGACGACGCCGTGCTCCATGCCGCCTGCCACGAAGGCGTCCCGGTCCTCGAAGGACTCGACGAGCGAGGTCGCCTCGAGCCGCGTACGTCCGTCGCCGAGGTCGGTGAGCCGCACCTTCTCCAGCGCCACGTGGTCGGGCAGGCCCTCCCAGGTGAAGGTCTGCACGATCAGCTCGTCCTCGCGAACGTCGTGGAAGCAGCCGCGGAACCAGAACTCGTCCGTGCCACGACGCTGCACGAACCGCCAGCCGCCGCCGCTGACGGCGTCGAAGCGCTCGACCTCGGTCACGAGGTCTCGCGGCCCGATCCACCGGGCGTAGAGGTCGGGGTCGGTGTGCGCGCGGAACACCTTGCTCACCGGGGCGTCGAACTCGCGGGTGATGCGCACCAGGGGCACGCGCTCGTCGAGCTCGATGCGGGTCTCGTTGCTGCTCATCTCGTTCCTCCGGTAGGTCGGCGTGCGGGTGCGGGGGAGGGTTCTTCGGTCATCGCGGCGAGGACGGTGTCGAGGCGCGCGAAGCGCTCCTCGGCCTGGCGTCGGTAGCGCTCGATCCAGGCGGTCATGAGGTCGAGCACCTCCGCCTCGAGGTGGACCGGTCGGCGCTGCGCCTCGCGGCCCCGCGTCACGAGCCCGGCGTCCTCGAGCACCCGCAGGTGCTTCGAGACCGCCTGCAGCGAGACGTCGTAGGGCTCGGCGAGCTCCGTGACGGTCGCGTCGGCGAGGGTGAGCCGGGCGACGAGGTCGCGCCGCGTGGGGTCGGCGAGCGCCGCGAACGCCCGGGAGAGCGGGTCGGCCGCCATCGGATCCTCCTCAACCATCTGGTTGAGGAGAAGGGTGACGCGCGACGCGCGCGTTGTCAACCAGCCGGTTGTCTACGCCGCACCCGCGTGCGTCACCCGCGGGAGGACCGGATGCTGCCGGCGGCGAACCGCGCCTCGAGGTCGCTCCAGACGTCGTACGCCGTCGGGGTCCGCCAGCCGAACCGCAGCGACCCCGCGCGGAGCGCGGCCGCGCCGACGATCGTGACGAGCTGCGCCAGCTCGAGCAGGACCCCGGCCGAGACGTAGGAGAGGTCGACGAGGAGCGCCCGCTCGGTCCCGATGACGACCCACACGCCGATGAGCAGCGTGTCGACGACGTTCATGACCGGGAGCGCGGACCGCACGAGGCGCGCGAAGAACAGTCCGACGACGGAGGCGAACGCCGCGATCGCGAGGTAGGACGGGCTGCGCAGGAAGATCGGCGTGCCCTGCTGGAGGAGGACGTCGCGGATCGCCGATGAACACCGCGGCGATCGGGGAGAGGCTGATCGAGAGCGCCGAGTCGGCGCCGACCGTGCAGAAGAATCCGAGGGCGAGCGCGTCGAGGACGCTGATGACGCCCTCGAGCCGGTCGACGAGGCCGGCGAAGAAGAACCCGACGGCGGCGGCCGCGGCCGCCACGAGCAGGTAGCGGCCGTCGAGCAGGGCGATCGAGGTCCCGGTCTTGCAGCAGCGTGTCGCGCAGGAGCAGACTGCCGAGGCCCTCCGCGACCGCGAGGAGCAGGACGCCCACGACGTCGAAGCCGCGCTTGGCGGCGTAGACCGCTCCGCTGACCGCCCCGACGCCGGCGGCGACGAGCTGCGTCCACGCGGGCAGCGCGAGGGGGATTCCTGCGATCGCCTCGCCGAGCACGTCGATGCCCACGTGCGTGACCCTAGGCCGGAGGGGTGCTCCGGTGCCGGACGCCGGGCGAACAACTAGCCTGCCGACGTGACCGACCAGCCCGCACGACCCACGATTCTGCCCGCCGCAGCGACGACCGTCGGGTCGATGCCGGGCACCTCGGTCCGCGACGCGGTCGCGCTCGTCGTGGGCGAGACGACGTCCGGCGACGCTGTCCCGCACCTGCCCGAGCTGCCCGCGCGGGGACCGGGCGCCGACCTGGTCGGACGCACCGCCGGCCTGCTCGCGACCGTCGCCCCCGACCTCGCCGTGGAGACCACCCCCGCCGGCTGGCGCTTCGCCGACGCCCCCGGGCGCGAGTCCCGTCGTGCCCGGTCCTGGCTCGGCGAGGACCTCGACGCGTGGGAGGAGGGCCTCGAGGGCTTCGACGGGCTCGTCGCGGTGTCGCTCGCCGGACCGTGGACGACGGCGGCCGCGATCGAGCTGCGCACCGGCGAACGAGCCGTCCGCGACCCGGGCGCGTGCCGCGACCTCGCCGAGGCGCTGTCGCACGCCGCGCTCGACCACGTCGCCGACCTGCGCCGGAGGCTCCCCGCGGCGCGTGTCTCGCTGTGGCTCGACGAGCCCGCGCTTCCCGCCGTCCTGCACGGGCTGATCCCGACCCAGAGCGGCCTCGGCCGCTACGCCGCGGTCGACGAGCCGGTCGTGGAGACCGCACTGCGGCGCATCGTGGAGCCGCTGCAGGCCGACGGTGTCGCGGTCGTCGTGCACTGCTGCGGCACGCGTCCGCCGTACGCCCTGCTCCAGCGGGTCGGGTTCGACGCGGTCTCGGCCGACCTGCTGCTGCACGACCGGCGCGACGACGACCCGGTCGGCGAGCTGCTCGAGTCGGGTGCGCGCCTCGTCGCGGGGGTCCTGCCCTCGACGGACCCGTCGGCCGGCGCCCCGGTGTCGGACGTGCGCGCTACGGTCGCGCTCGTGCGCGACCTCGGGCACCGGCTCGGCCACGGGCCGGAGGCCATCGCGGAGCAGGTGCTGGTCTCGCCGACCTGCGGGCTCGCGGGCGCGTCGGTCGAGCACGTGCGCGCGACCCTCGCCGGGGTGCGCGCGGTCGGTCGCGGCTTGCGCGAGGAGGAGGGCACGCGTGGCGAAGGCTAGGGACGGGGCGGAACCCGCGGCGCGCTGGCGCGAGCTCGTCGAGCAGATCGACGACGCCCGTCGGCGCTACTACGGCGACGACGCGGCGACCCTGTCGGACGCGGAGTACGACGTGCTCTTCCGCGAGCTCGAGGCGCTCGAGGCCGCGCACCCCGAGCTCGTGAGCGCCGACTCGCCGACCCAGTCGGTCGGTGGTGAGGCGTCCGGGATGTTCGCGCCGGTCGAGCACCTGCAGCGGCTGCTCAGCCTCGACAACGCGTTCAGCGCCGACGAGCTCGCGGCGTGGGCGGCGCGGGTCGAGCGCGACCTCGGTGCGGTCCCGGAGCTGCTCTGCGAGCTCAAGGTCGACGGCCTCGCCGTGGACATCGTCTACGAGCGTGGTCGGATGCGGTCGCTCGCGACCCGCGGCGACGGTCGGGTGGGCGAGGACGTCACCTACAACGCCCGCTTCATCCCGGCCATCCCGAAGAGCCTGACGGCCTCCGCCGAGCACCCGGTGCCCGAGCTCGTCGAGGTCCGCGGCGAGGTCTACTTCCCGACCGCGGCCTTCGACGCGCTCAACCTCGAGGTCACCTCCCAGGGCCTGTCGCCGTTCGCCAACGCCCGCAACGCCGGCGCGGGCACGCTGCGGCAGCGCATCGACAGCCGCGAGAACGAGCTCGCGGCCATGCGCGAGAAGGGGTCCACGACCGTGGCACGGCTCGAGGGCGAGCTCGACCTCGCGCTCAAGCGCCTCGGGGGCCTGCAGCTCGTCGTGCACGGCATCGGCGTCTGGCACGGGCACGAGCCGGCGCGGCAGTCGGAGGCGTACGCGGCTCTGCGCGGCTGGGGCCTGCCCACGAGCGAGCGCGTCCAGGTGGTGCCGGAACTCGCCGGCGTGCAGGCCTACGTCGACTTCTACGGCGAGCACCGCCACGACGTCGAGCACGAGATCGACGGCGTCGTGGTCAAGGTCGACGACCTCGCCACCCAAGGGCGTCTGGGCTCCACGTCGCGCGCCCCGCGCTGGGCGATCGCCTACAAGTACCCGCCCGAGGTCGTGCGGACCCGGCTGCTCGACATCGAGGTCAACGTCGGACGCACCGGTCGCGTCACGCCGTTCGCCGTGATGGCACCGGTGAAGGTGGCCGGCTCGACCGTCTCGATGGCCACGCTGCACAACCAGGAGGAGGTCGTCCGCAAGGGCGTCCTCATCGGCGACATGGTCTTCCTGCGCAAGGCCGGCGACGTCATCCCCGAGGTGCTCGGCCCGGTCGTGGAGGACCGCACCGGCACCGAGCGCGCGTTCGTCATGCCGACGCACTGCCCGTCGTGCGGCACCCCGCTGGCGCCGGCGAAGGAGGGCGACGTCGACATCCGCTGCCCCAACCAGCGGTCCTGCCCGTCACAGCTGCGCGAGCGGGTCTTCCACGTCGCGTCGCGCGGGGCGCTCGACATCGAGGGCCTCGGCTTCAAGGCCGCGGTGGCGCTGCTCGACGAGGGCATCGTGGCCGACGAGGGCGACGTGCTCGGCCTCACCGCCGATCAGCTGCGCGCCAGCGTGTTCTTCACCCGCGCCGACTCGGCGGAGGGTCGTGTGCTCACAGCCAACGCGGAGAAGCTCCTGGTCGAGCTCGAGACGGCGAAGTCGCGCCCGCTCTGGCGGGTCATCGTGGCGCTCTCGATCCGCCACGTCGGGCCGACCGCGGCGCAGGCGCTGGCCCGCGAGATCGGCGACCTGGACCGCATCGCCACCTCGGGCGTCGAGGAGCTCTCGGCCGTCGAGGGCGTCGGACCGATCATCGCCGACGCCGTCGTCGAGTGGTTCGCCGTCGACTGGCACCGCGACGTCGTGCGCAAGTGGCGCGAGGCCGGCGTGCGCATGGCCGAGGAGCGGGTCGACGCCGGGTCGCGCCCGCTCGACGGCGTCACCGTGGTCATCACCGGCACGGTCGAGGGCTGGTCCCGCGACGGCGCAATGCTCGCCGTGCAGGAGGCGGGCGGCAAGGTCAGCGGGTCGGTGTCGAAGAAGACCGACTTCGTCGTCGTGGGGGAGAACCCCGGCTCGAAGGCCGAGAAGGCCGTCGCGCTCGGCCGGCCGGTCCTCGATGCCACCGGGTTCGCCGTCCTGCTCGAGCAGGGTCCCGACGCGGCGCGCGAGGCGGCGGTCCCGCCGCTGGCCTGAGCCGCGCGGGCCGAGCCCGCAGGAGGTGGGCCGTCCGGACTCCGGGGCCGGGCGCTCCGGGCGCAGGTTGGTGGGGCGCCGGACGTCAAGGATCCTGCCCCTCCCGCCGAAGCACCCCTGGACGGAGTCCCACGCGCGGCGTGCGGCGTATCACGCCGTCGACCGGCACCGGGGAGGGGCGGGACATGGGAGCGCGCGAACGGCCGTCGCTCTGGCGATTCTCGCTGTTCGCCGTGACCTGGCAGCTCTCGTTCTGGCTGGGCTGGGGCCTCGTCCTGGCGGCGGCGTTCCAGATGCGGTCCCTCACCACCGACCTGGCCACCTCGTCGGTCTCGGCAGTGGGTCCCCAGCTGCTCATGGTGGCCGCGCTCGTCATCTTCGGCGAGCTGCGCCCTGTCGTCGCGTCGGACTCGTGGGCGCAGGACGGCGTCCCGATCTCCACCGCGTTCGTCTTCGCGACGCTGTACCTGTGGGGCTTCGCGCCCGCCGTCGTCCTGCAGGCCGTCGCCGTGCTGCTCAGCGAGATCGTGCAGCGCAAGGACATCTGGAAGCTCGTGTTCAACGTCGGCCAGTACGTCATGAGCGTGTCGACGGCCTGGGCGGTGATGGCCCTGGCGGGTCTCAACCCCATCGTCGCGCACCCCACGACCGCGCTGCGCCCGCTCGACGTCGCGTGGATGGGCCTGTCCTGGCTGGTCTACCACCTGGTGAACCTCGCCATGGTCGCCGGCCTCGCCGGCTCGACCGGCAAGACCTGGTGGGAGTCGTTCTCCGAGGACTTCTGGTACTACACGTTCTCCACGCTGTCGGTGCTCGCGGTCTCGCCGTTCATCGTCGCGATGGTGCTGATGAACGCGTGGTTCGTCCCCCTGCTCCTGCTGCCGCTGATCGCGGTCTACAAGACGGCCGCCATCTCGCGGCACCGCGAGCGCGAGTCGCTGCACGACCCCCTGACCCGGCTGCCGAACCGCGTGCTGCTGCAGCAGCGGGTGTCGACGACGCTCGAGGAGGCCCGCCGCGACGGGACCGGGCTCGCGCTGTTCCTCCTCGACCTCGACCGGTTCAAGGAGGTGAACGACACCCTGGGGCACCCGGTGGGCGACGCCCTGCTCGAGATCGTGGCGCGTCGTCTCGTGGCCGCGGTGCGCCCCGAGGACACCGTCGCGCGCCTCGGCGGCGACGAGTTCGCGGTCCTGCTGCCCGACATCGAGCACCCGAACGACGCCATCGAGGTCGCCGGCCGCATCAAGATGGCGCTCACGGAGCCCTTCCATCTCGAGGGCGTCCTGCTCGACGTCGACGTCAGCATCGGCATCGCGCTCTGCCCCCAGCACGGCGACGAGGCGGAGGTGCTGATGCGCCGCGCCGACGTCGCGATGTACGTCGCCAAGGGGGAGCAGACCGGCATCGAGGTCTATGACGTCGCCCGCGACCCCAACTCGCCGGCTCGGCTGGGGACGGTCACGGCGCTGCGCGAGGCGCTCGACCGGGGTCAGCTCGAGCTGCACTACCAGCCCAAGGTCTCCCTCGACGACGGCACCGTCGTCGGAGTCGAGGCGCTCGTGCGTTGGCAGCACCCGGTCCGCGGGCTGGTGCCGCCGGACGAGTTCGTGCCGCTCGCCGAGCGCACCGGCCTCGTGCACCGCCTCACCGCGTTCGTGCTGCGCGAGGCCCTCGACCAGGTCACCGACTGGTGGGCGCACGGCATCCAGGTGCCGGTGGCCGTCAACGTGAGCATGCGCGACCTGCAGGAGACCGACCTCGCCGGGCTCGTCGCCGCCGAGCTCGACGCCCACCACCTGCCCCCGACCGCCCTCGTCCTCGAGGTCACCGAGAGCGTCCTGGCGCAGGATCCGGGGCGCGCCGTCGCCACGCTGCGCGAGCTCGCCGACCTGGGCGTCTCGAGCTCCCTGGACGACTTCGGCACCGGTTACTCCTCGCTCCTGCTCCTCGAGCGGCTCCCGGTCGCCGAGATCAAGATCGACCGCTCGTTCGTGCGGCGCCTCGACGAGGCCGACGGCGATCCCGCGATGGTCCGCTCGATCGTGGGCTTCGCGCACGGCCTCGGCCTGTCGGTCGTGGCGGAGGGCGTGGAGACGTCGTCGGCGTGGAAGCAGCTGCGCGAGATGGGCTGCGACGTCGCCCAGGGCTACCGCGTCGCCCGCCCGATGCCCGCGACGGCGGCGACCCAGTGGCTCGTCGAGCGGGTCGTGCGCGGGCCGGCCGAGCGCACGGGGCTGCGCGTCGTCGGTGGTGGCGACGCGTCGCGTCCCTGACGCGACGGCTCGACACCGCAGGACTCCGGCGTACGGCCGATCCGTAGGATGACCGCATGTCCGAGACCCCCTCGATCACCCGGGACGACGTCGCGCACCTCGCGCGCCTCGCCCGCATCGACGTCCCGCCCGAGCAGCTCGACCACTACGCCGAGCAGCTCCAGGTGATCCTGGGCGCGGTCGCGCAGGTCTCCGAGGTCGCGTCCGAGGACGTGCCGCCGATGAGCCACCCGCTGCCGCTCGTGAACGTCTTCCGCGAGGACGTCGTCCGGTCCACGCTGTCCAACGCCGAGGCGCTCTCCGGCGCCCCGTCGGTCGAGTCCGAGCGGTTCCGCGTGCCGCGGATCCTCGACGAGGAGTGAGCGGCACCGATGACTGACCTGATCAGGCTCACCGCGGCCGAGACCGCTGCGGTCGTGGCGTCGGGCGAGGCGTCCGCCGTCGAGGTCGCCCAGGCGCACCTCGACCGCATCACCGCCGTCGACGAGCGCGTCCACGCGTTCCTCCACGTCGACACCGAGGGCGCGCTCGCCGCGGCCTCCGCCGTCGACGCGCGCCGCGCCGCCGGGGACGCCCTCGCGCCGCTCGCCGGTGTGCCGTTGGCGCTCAAGGACGTGATGACCCAGCAAGGCATCCCGACCACCTGCGGCTCGCGCATGCTCGAGGGCTGGCGACCGCCCTACGACGCGACGGTCACCTCGCGGCTCAAGGCCGCCGGCGTCGTGATCCTCGGCAAGACCAACATGGACGAGTTCGCGATGGGTTCCTCCACCGAGCACTCCGCCTACGGCCCGACCCACAACCCGTGGGACCTCGAACGCATCCCGGGCGGCTCGGGCGGCGGCTCGGCCGCGGCCGTCGCGGCCTACGAGGCGCCGATGGCCATCGGCACCGACACCGGCGGGTCGATCCGCCAGCCCGCGGCGGTCACCGGCACCGTCGGCGTCAAGCCGACCTACGGCGCCGTCTCCCGCTACGGCCTCGTGGCCCTCGCGTCGTCGCTCGACCAGGCCGGACCGTGCGCCCGCAACGTGCTCGACACCGCCCTGCTCCACGCGACGATCGCCGGTCATGACCCGCTCGACTCGACGTCGGCGCCCGTGCCGGTGCCGGACGTCGTGGGCGCGGCGCTGCGCGCCGACGTCCGCGGCATGCGGATCGGCGTGGTCAAGGAGCTCGGCGGCGAGGGCTACCAGGCCGGCGTCCGGCAGCGCTTCGACGAGGCCGTCGAGATCCTCACCGGGCTCGGGGCCGAGGTCGTCGAGGTCTCCTGCCCGCACTTCCCCTACGCGCTGGCCGCGTACTACCTCATCCTCCCGAGCGAGTGTTCGAGCAACCTCGCGAAGTTCGACGGCATGCGCTTCGGCATCCGCGTCGGCGAGGACGTCGGCGACCCGTCGGTCGAGCAGGTCATGGGGCGCACCCGCGCCGCGGGGTTCGGCGACGAGACGATCCGCCGCATCATGCTCGGCACCTATGCCCTCTCGGCTGGCTACTACGACGCCTACTACGGCTCGGCGCAGAAGGTCCGCACGCTCATCACGCGCGACTTCGCCGCCGCGTTCGAGCAGGTCGACGTGCTCGTGTCTCCGACCGCGCCCACGACGGCGTTCAAGCTCGGCGAGAAGCTCGACGACCCGCTCGCGATGTACCTCAACGACATCGCGACCATCCCGGCCAACCTCGCCGGCACCCCGGGCATGTCGCTGCCCGTCGGGCTCGCACCCGAGGACGGCCTGCCCGTCGGCCTGCAGATCATGGCTCCGGCCATGGCCGACGACCGGCTCTACAACGTCGGCGCGGCCCTCGAGGCCGCGCTGCTCGAACGCTGGGGTCGTCCGATCCTCGAGGAGGCTCCGTCACTGTGAGCACGCACGCCGCAGAGGCGGTCCTGCCCTACGACGACGTCGTCGCCCGCTACGAGCCGGTGATCGGGCTCGAGACGCACGTCGAACTCGGCACCGCGTCGAAGATGTTCTGCGGCTGCTCCACGACATTCGGCGCCGACCCGAACACGCAGATCTGCCCGGTGTGTCTGGGCCTGCCCGGCGCGCTGCCGGTCGCGAACGAGAAGGCGATCGAGTCGACGATCCGGATCGGCCTCGCGTTGAACTGTTCGATCGCGTCGTGGTGCCGCTTCGCCCGCAAGAACTACTTCTATCCGGACATGCCGAAGAACTTCCAGACGTCGCAGTACGACGAGCCGCTGTGCGTGGAGGGCCACCTCGACGTGGTCGTCCAGGGGAGGGTCTATCGCGTCGACATCGAGCGCGTGCACCTCGAGGAGGACACCGGCAAGAACACCCATATCGGGACGTCCGGGCGGATCCACGGTGCCGAATATTCCCTCGTCGACTTCAACCGGGCGGGCATCCCGCTCGTCGAGATCGTCACCAAGCCCGTCGCGGGCACCGGTGCGCTCGCGCCGGAGGTGGCCAAGGCGTACGTCACCGAACTGCGCGACATCCTGCGCACGCTGGGTGTCTCGGACGTCCGGATGGAGCAGGGCTCGCTGCGCTGCGACGTCAACACCTCCCTGAACCTGCCCGGCGCCGAACTCGGCACGCGGACCGAGACCAAGAACGTGAATTCGCTCCGCTCGGTCGAGCGCGCCGTCCGGTCGGAGATCCTGCGGCAGGCGACGCTGCTCGACGCGGGCACCCGCATCGTGCAGGAGACACGACACTTCTCCGAGACGACCGGGGACACCCGGGCGGGCCGGTCGAAGGAGGAAGCGACCGACTACCGGTACTTCCCTGAGCCCGACCTCGTCCCGGTCGCGCCCGATGCCGGCTGGGTCGAGTCGCTGCGGCTGGCACTGCCCGAACTGCCGATTGCGCGACGCGCCCGGTTGGTCGAGTCGATGGGTGTGAGCGCCGAGGACATGGTGCAGATGACCAACGCCGGCGTTGTCGACCTCGTCGGCGCGACTGTCGAGGCCGGCGCGCCTGTCGGTGAGGCCCGCAACTGGTGGCTCGGGTACCTGGCGCAGAAGGCGAACGAAGCCGAGATCGACTCCGCCGAGTTGGCGATCGGTCCCGACCAGGTCGC
>JADGOZ010000138.1 GCA_017882705.1 Candidatus Nanopelagicales bacterium
ACCGTGCCGTCGTGGCTGAGGCCGAAGTCGTGCCCCACCTCGTGGCTCGACGCCTCGGCGACGTACTTCGTCGTGCCGGTGCTCAGGTTCGCCGTCACGATGACCGCGGGCGGGTTCTCGTAGGGCGTCCACCGCGCCGAGTTGGCGGTCGAGGGCCAGTACCCGACATAGGCCATGCCGCCGCAGCTGCACCCCGCCCAGCCCGCGTCGCTGGTGATGACCAGTCGGGTGCCGTAGACGGAGTCGCCGCTCGAGGCCCGGTCGAGAGTGGCCGCGCCGGTGTCCTGCGTCGTGACGTTGACGTCGAAGGGCGCGTAGTCCTCGGCCACCGACTGCCAGATGCGGTAGATGGAGACGAGCTCCGACGCGGAGAACGTCGAGGCGTCGCCGTCCTGGGTGAACGCCGGCAGCAGGCACGGCGCGGGCGCGTACTGGCACGTGAACGCGCCGGTGTAGGTGCCGCCCTTGAAGTCGAGCAGGATCGTGCGGTTCGACCCGGGGCGGCTGTTCAGCGAGAAGGCCTGGGCGAACGTCACCGATCCCGGCGCGGGGTCGGTGACGGCGCCGTCGGCGGTGGCGGCGCCGGCCGGTGGCGGCGGGGGAGTGGCCTCGACGTAGAGCAGGCGCGAGCAGCCGTCGAGGCGTGCGGTGGCGTCGTGCTCGAGGGTCGCGGTCAGGGCGGCGGGCGACTGGTGGTTGAGCGCCGCGGCCTGCGACATCCGGGTGCCGAGGGCCGCCACCGCGGTGCGGCCGGAGCGCCACGACTCCCGGCCGCGCAGCTGGTCCGAGGTCCTGGTGTCGGTCGGGTTCACCCGCAGGCAGTCGCTCGGCGTCGGCGAGGCCGACGAGGCCGCAGCCGCGCCCCCAGCAGAGGGTGCGGCGGCGTCGGCCGAGGACGGGACGGCGACCGGCACCAGCGCGAGCGCAGCACCGATCGCGAGGATGCGTGCGGACCGGCGTAGCACGTGCACCCCCCGTCGTCGGCGCTGCCACGAGGGTGCGGCAGAGCGGTCAGCTCGACGGTAGAAGATCACGCGGGCGAAGTCATTCCCCGACACCCGTTCGCCGCGCGCGCCGGACGGTCAGGGCGGGTGCGCGGGGTGACCGGCCCGACCCGGGGCGCAGAGTGCGCTAGGTAGACTTCCTGCGCTCGCCCCGTTATCTCAGTTGGCAGAGAACTCGCCTTGTAAGCGAGGTGTCCTCGGTTCGATTCCGAGACGGGGCTCCAGCGCGTCGCCCGGCTCAGCGGTCGTCGCTCGTCACCGGACGGTCTCCTAGCCCGGTAGGGCTGTTCCGCAACGTAGGCAGTGACACAGCGGTTCCTCCGGAGGACTCTGTCGGGGGAGGTCTGATGCGACGGTGGTGGTTCCCGGCAGCCGCGCATCACCGGTGCGTACGCGGTCTTCTCGATCGTCTGGATCCTGGTCGGCGACCGGCTGGCCAACCGCGCCGCCCCCGGCGCCGACGGACGGCTCGGCATCGAGGACCTGAAGGGCCTGCTGTTCGTCACCCTGAGCAGCCTGCTCATCTATGTCCTCGTCGCGCAGTCCGAGGCCCACCGGCGTCGCTCGGCGCGGGAGCAGCAGTCGGCGTACGACGAGACGCTGATGGGCTGGGCCGCAGCGCTCGATGTCCGTGACCACAGCACGGCCGCGCACACGGCCCGCGTCACCGACCTGACCGAGCAGCTCGCCCGCGCCTTCGGGATCCACGGCCACGAGCTCGTGCGGATCCGCCGCGGCGCGACGCTGCACGACATCGGGAAGATGGGCGTGCCCGACGAGATCCTCCGCAAGGACGGTCCGCTCACCGACGACGAGTGGGTGCTCATGCGCCAGCACCCCGACCTCGCCGTGCAGTTCCTGTCCGGGGTCAACTACCTCAACGACGCCCTCGACATCCCCTGGTGCCACCACGAGAAGTGGGACGGCACGGGGTACCCCCGCGGGCTGGTCGGCACCGAGATCCCGCTCGCGGCAAGGATCTTCGCCGTGATCGACGTCTACGACGCCGTGACGTCGGACCGGCCGTATCGCCGTGCGCACCCGCACGCCGACGTCATGACGCTCATCCACGACGGCCGAGGGACGCACTTCGACCCCGAGGTCGTCGACGCCTTCGAGCGGCTGATGTACGAGAACCCCGCCCTGCGGCGGACGGACCCGGTCCCGCGCTGAGCGTCGGCCACCGGGAGCAGCGCCTCCGGACCGTTCGTGGGGCAGCTCGAACCGGTGCGACATGGGTGGCACGCCGCTTGTTCAGGTACCGTTGTCGTGTTGATCAGGACGAGAGTTCTGAAGAGCGGGCACGCCCTGCCGATCAGATGCTCGGAGTTCTCTCTCTCAGGGATCGTGGCCCGTTTTGCCGAGCGGCAACCGCGAACCCGCCGTGTGACCCGGTCCCCGGCGCAGCCGGGGACCGGGTCACACGCGCGTCCGGGCCGGTCGACCACCCGCGGACGCCGGTTGGTGGACGCGGCGTACCGGATCTCGGATCGGTCACGCGTGCGTGTCTCGTTGACGGGAGCACCTCGTACAGCGGACTCTCAGGAACGACAGCGCCTTGGTCCTGCTTCCCCGCGGACGCCCGTCTGCTCCGGGAGAGGTGCTGCGTCCTGTCGGTCGCGCTCGTGCCGGCCGGCTCGTACGAGGGGGTCAGATGTCCACCACCACGCACACGTCCGAGGTCCAGGTCGTCAGCGACGACCGGATCACCAGCTCCGCGGCGCAGAAGTGGTCCGGTGTCGTCCGGATCCTGCTGGGCTTCACGTTCCTCTGGGCGTTCCTCGACAAGAACTTCGCCTGGGGCTTCTCGACGACGAAGGCCTGGACGTTCGGCACCGGCGACGGGAATCCCACGGCGGGCTTCCTGAAGTACGGGGTGAACCCGAACGGTCCGTTCCAGAGCTTCTACACGAACCTGGCGCCGAGCTCGCCGAACGGCATCGTGAACTGGCTCTTCATGGGTGCCCTCCTCGGCGCGGGTCTCACGCTCGTGCTCGGCGTCGCCATGCGCATCGGCTGCATCGGCTCGGCGATCCTGCTGCTGTCGATGTTCCTCGCGGTCGCTCCGTGGGCGAAGTACGAGGACAAGGGCGGCTCGACCGTCGCGTCGAACAACCCGCTCCTCGACGAGCACATCATCTACGCCGCGACGCTCATGGTCCTCATGCTCGTCTGCGCCGGCAGGTACTGGGGCCTCGGCCGCTGGTGGGAGAGCAAGACCCCGTCCTGGCTGCACTGACCGCCTGGGCGGCGCCCGTCAGCCGTCGTGTCCCTGAGTGCTCGATCCGTGGGGCCCTGCACCGAGAGGTGAGGGGCCCCACGTCGCGGTGGGGCCGCCGATCGCGATCACCCGGTTCTTGCCGTCGGCCTTGGCCGCGAACATCGCGTCGTCGGCGCGGGCGATGAGCGAGTCGGCCGACTCGTCGCAGTGCGCGAGCGTCACACCGATCGAGATGCTCACCGGGAACGTGCCGCCGAGGACCGGGATCGGCAGCAGCGCCTGAGCCCGCAGCTTCTGCGCCACGCCGATGGCCCCGTCCAGGTCGTGCACGCCGGGCAGCACCACGAGGATCTCGTCGCCGCCGAACCGCGCGACGAGGTCCTCCTCGCGCACGACCGTCTCGAACCGCGCGGCGAGCACGCGCAGCGCCTCGTCGCCGCCCCCGTGCCCGTGCGCCTCGTTCACGACGTGGAAGTCGTCGACATCGCAGAAGGCGACGGCGATCTCGCGGCCGGCGCGCCGCGGGTGGGCGAGGATCGTGTTGAGCCGCTCGAGGATCTCCGCGCGGTTGAGCAGGCCCGTCAGCGCGTCGTACCGCGCCCGCCGGTCCAGCGCGTGCTCGGCCTCGACCGTGTCGTCGATGAGGCGGAACGACGAGATGTGCCCGTCGATGGTGCCCTCCGCGTCGACGAACGGCGCGAAGTGCGTCTCGATCCAGTGGTACATCCCGTCGGATCCCAGGACACGGCGTCGCGCGGTGCCGGCGCCGCCGGTGAGCGCATCGGCGTAGTCGATCTGCTGCTGCTCCACGTCGTCGGCGTGGACGAACTCGCGGGCGGGGTGGCCGATCCATTCGTCCGGACGCCAGCCCAAGGTCGTCTGCAGCGACGGGGAGACCCAGGTGATGATGGAGCCCGTCGATCGCACGACGACGTCGACGGCGTTCTCCGCGAGCATGCGGTACCGCTCCTCGCTCGCGCGCAACTGGTCGAGGAGCCGGACCTGGTCGGTGATGTCGGCGAAGGTCACGACGACCGCAGGCTCGTCCTCCGCCGGGTCGCCCTCGACGGGGACGGCGTTCACCCAGATCCAGGAGAACGAGCCGTCGGGCTTGTGCACCCCCATGACCACGTCGCGGACCTCGTGCCCGGTGGCGAGCGCGACGCTCGCGGGGTGCGTCTCGCCGGGGAAGGGGGAGCCGTCCTCGTGGATGATCCGTAGCGCTGCGTCCGTCGGCGTGAGTCCGGACATCTGCGCTGCAGTGAGGCCGAGGATCCGCTCCGCGGCCGGGTTCACCAGCAGGATCCGTCCGTCCGGGCCATGGATGACGACGCCCTGCGAGAGGGCCAGGAGGGTGGCTCGGCCGATCGCGGTCCCGGGGACCTGGCGGAGGGGTGCGCCATCATGGCGCTCCGACCGGATCCGCTCGTACGTGACCACTACCGACCACTCTCACGCGATGTTCTGTTGATTCACGGTAGCGCGCACGACGGGGACGTCGCCGATCCGCGACGTAGGGCCTACCCGCCAGTGACGATGATCCTTCCGGGCCGAGGTCTACGCTCGAGCCGGGGCGACGGACGCCCGGACCGGGGGTCGACATGAGCTCGCTGCGTAGGCGATTCGCCGTCATGGTCGCCGTCCTGCTCGCCGCGGCGGTCGTGCTGCAGATGCTGGCGATCACCACCGCACGCTCCTCGGTCGGCGCCGACGGACTCAACTCGCAGCCGGACCTGGCCGTCCCGACCGTCCTCTCCACGCTGGCCACGTTCTGCGCCGGGAGCGCGATCGTGATGGTCCTCGGGATCGTCGCGCTGGCCGTGATCGATGCGGCGTTGCTGCGCAAGCTCGAGATCGACGCCTTCGGTCCGGAGGGGGAGCGCGGCGAGCCGGTCGCCGGCGGCGCGGGTGGCGCGGTCCC
>JADGOZ010000139.1 GCA_017882705.1 Candidatus Nanopelagicales bacterium
GCGGCGTTCCCGTCGATGTGCGGCAAGACGAACCTCGCGATGCTCGAGCCGTCGCTGCCCGGCTGGAAGGTCGAGACCGTCGGCGACGACATCTGCTGGATGCGCTTCGGCGAGGACGGCCGTCTCTACGCCATCAACCCCGAGGCCGGGTTCTTCGGCGTCGCGCCGGGCACGAGCCTCGAGACCAACGCCAACGCGATCCGGTCCCTCGACGCGAACTGCATCTACACCAACGTCGCGCTGACCGATGACGGCGACGTGTGGTGGGAGGGCCTCTCGCCCGCGCCCGCGCACCTCATCGACTGGAAGGGCAACGACTGGACGCCGGCGTCCGACGCCGTCGCGGCACACCCGAACGCGCGCTTCACCGCGCCGGCGAGCCAATGCCCCTCCATCGCACCCAACTGGGAGGACCCGGCCGGCGTGCCGATCTCGGCGATCCTGTTCGGCGGGCGTCGGGCCACGAACGTCCCGCTGGTCAACGAGGCGCTCTCCTGGGAGCACGGCGTCTTCATGGGTGCCACGATCGCGTCGGAGAAGACGGCCGCGGCCGAGGGCACGGTCGGCGAGCTGCGCCGCGACCCGTTCGCGATGCTGCCCTTCTGCGGCTACAACATGGCCGACTACTGGGGCCACTGGATCAAGATCGGCAACGCGACCGACCCGGAGAAGCTGCCGAAGATCTACTCGGTGAACTGGTTCCGCAAGGACTCCGAGGGCAACTTCATCTGGCCGGGCTACGGCGAGAACAGCCGCGTCCTCGCCTGGATCGTCGACCGCCTCGAGGGCATCGCCGGTGCCCACGACACCGCCATCGGCCGCTTCCCGCTGGCCGACGAGCTCAACGTGGACGGCCTCGGCCTCGGAGAGGACGTCATGTCCGACCTGTTCCACGTGGAGCCCGCGTCGTGGCTGGCCGAGGCGGAGCTGACTGGCGAATACTTCGCCAAGTTCGGCGACAAGGTCCCCGCAGAGCTCCACGCCCAGCTCGATGCCCTCAAGACCCGCCTCCAGAAGGCCTGACCCCACAAGCACCACCCGCCGCCGAAACTGCCCTTGGACGCCCCTTAGGGACGATCAAGGGCAGTTTCTTCCACGGCAGAGTCCACAAGTCGTGATCTTGAACGGGATCAACGTCGCCTGTGCATAGCGGCAGCAGGCGTGTTCGCGATGGCCGATGCTCTGCGCTCATGCCGCGACGTCCCACCTCGCCGTCCGCCAGCATCGCGCAGTCCGGCGTCTTCAGCCGGGCACAGGCGCTGGATTCTGGCTTCACCAGCTACCGCATCCGCCGACTCCTCGACGACGGGCGGTGGGTCGTCGTGCTCGGCTCGGTCTACGCCGAGGCCTCAGCGACCCTGTCCGAGGCATCTCTCGCGTGGGCGGCCTCGCTCGGCAGCGGCACGGGGTCGATCGTGAGCCATAGCACGGCGGCGCGGCTCTGGCGTTTCGCCGTACCACCGGACCCTGAGGTGCACGTCATCGTCGCGCGACATGCTCGGTTACGGATCGCCGGGGTACGGGCGCACCGCATCGAGATCTCCGATGCGGAGGTCGCCCGCGTCGCAGGCGTGGTGTGCACCTCACGACTGCGGACGGCGGTCGACTGCCTCCTCTGGCTTCCCGAGGAGTCAGGTCGGAGCCTGATGACCCACGCTCTGCGACACCGGGTGCTGACCGTCGAGGAGGTGCGGCGCGAGCTCATCCGTACGCCCCAGCGACACGGGCTGTCGCGTGCCTGGTCAGTGATGCGTGACGTGACTGGTGGCCCGCACTCGGAGGCGGAGGTCCGCGTCCATCGCATCCTTCGTGATGCGGGCATCACTGGGTGGGCGGCGAACATCGCCGTCCACGACGGCGACGGACTCATCGGGATCGTGGACATGCTCTTCGGCGACGCGAAGCTCGTGATCGAGATCGACGGGCACGCCTACCACTCCGACGACATCGCGTTCCAACGTGATCGGAGCCGGCAGAACCGGCTCGCTGGCGCCGGCTTCACGATCCTGAGATTCACCTGGGACGACATCGTCAACCGTCCCGCCGAGGTGGTCACCATCCTGCGGCAGATGCTGGCGCGGCTCGGCAGCTCACGGAGCGTGGGCTGAGCGACCGCACCTCCTCAAGATCGCGACTTGTGGACTCAGGAGTGGAAGAAACTGGCCTTGATCGTCCCTAAGGGACGATCAAGGCCAGTTCGCTGGGGGTGGTGGCGGTGTGCTGGGCGTTAGGCGCCGATGGTGGCGACCATGATGGCCTTGATCGTGTGGAGGCGATTCTCGGCCTGGTCGAAGGCGATGTTGTACGGGGACTCGAAGACCTCGTTCGTGACCTCGAGGCCGCCGGTCATGCCGGTCTTCTCCGCGATGTCCTTGCCCACGACGGTGTTGGTGTCGTGGAACGCGGGCAGGCAGTGCATGAACTTCACGTTCTTGTTGCCCGTGGCCTTGAGCGCCTTCGTGTTGACCTGGTACGGCGTGAGGAGCTTGACCCTCTGGTCCCAGACCTCCTTCGCCTCGCCCATCGACACCCACACGTCGGTGTGGACGTAGTCGACGCCCTTGAGGCCGGCGGTGACGTCCTCGGTGAGGGTGAGACGGGCGCCCGAGATCGCCGCGCGATCCTTGGCGATCTTCTGGATCTCCTTGCTCGGCCACAGCGCCTTGGGCGCCACGATGCGCACGTCGGCGCCCATGATCGCGCCCATGACGTAGAGCGAGTGCCCCATGTTCGAGCGGGCATCGCCCAGGTAGGCGTAGCTGATCTCCTCGACCGGCTTGCCGCGGCCGTGCTCGATCATCGTGAGGAAGTCCGCGAGCATCTGCGTGGGGTGCCACTCGTCGGTGAGCCCGTTGTAGACGGGGACGTCGGAGTACTCGGCCAGGGTCTCCACGGTGGCCTGGGCGCTGCCGCGGAACTCGATGGCGTCGTAGAAGCGCGACAGCACGCGCGCGGTGTCGGCGGCCGACTCCTTGTGCCCGATCTGGGAGGAGTTGGGGTCGAGGTAGGTCACGCGAGCGCCCTGGTCGTAGGCGCCGACCTCGAACGCGCACCGGGTGCGCGTCGAGGTCTTCTCGAAGATCAGGGCGATGTTCTTGCCCCGCATCCGCTGGACCTCGGTGCCGTCGTACTTCGCGCGCTTGAGGTCGCGCGAGAGGTCGAGCAGGAACTTCAGCTCCTTCGTCGTGAAGTCGATCTCCTTGAGGAAGTCACGATTGCGCAGGTTGAACGGCATGGGATCTCCTGGTCGGTAGGGGAAGGGCGCCGGCAGCGTCAGGACACGGCGTCGCGCTCGATGGGGCAGCTCATGCAGCGCGGGCCGCCGCGTCCACGACCGAGCTCGGACCCGACGATAGTCACGATCTCGATGCCGTTCTTGCGCAGGAACGTGTTGGTGGTGGTGTTGCGCTCGTAGCCGAAGATCACGCCGGGTGCGACGGCGAGGAAGTTGCTGCCGTCGTCCCACTGCTCGCGTGCCGCGCCCATCTCGTCGATCGGGGTCTTCAGCTCCCGGATCTTCGCTACGCCGATGGCCTCGGCGACCACGGGGAACAGGGACTTGTTCTCGTGGATCTCGTACCCGCCGCCGTCGTCCTTCTTCGTCAGCGTGTAGGACTTCAGCTCGGGCGGGAGGAACGGGTACACGCTGAACGCGTCGCGGTCGATCATCGTCATGGCGGTGTCGAGGTGCATGAACGCGCGGGTCTTCGGCAGCTCGACCACGATCACCTTCGTGATGTGGTTGCGCGGGTCGCTGAAGTACCCGCGCACGAGCATGCCGATGCCCTGCGGCGTCGTCCGCTCGCCCATGCCGATCATCACGGCGCCGTTGCCGATGACCAGGATGTCGCCGCCCTCGCAGGTCGCCGGCTGGTGGTGCTCGTCGTCGTTGCCGTAGTAGAAGTTCAGCCCGGCGTCGCGGAACGTCGGATGGAAGTTCCAGATCGCCCGCGAGTGGATCAGCTCGCGCTGGCGCGCGGGCTTCGCCATCGGGTGCACCGAGAGCCCGTCGTAGACGAACGCCGTGTTGTCGCGCTGGAACAGGTGGTTCGGCAGCGGAGTGAGCACGAAGTCGTAGTCGTCGAGGTAGTCCCAGAACAGCGACGACCCGCGCGGGAGCTGCAGGTCGCGCTTGAGGATGCCGCCGATGAAGTAGTCGGCCATCGTGGCGCCGTCGACGCTCTCGGCCAGCTCGCGCAACGGCTGCACGAGCTGCGGGCCGACCGTGTGCTGGTTCGCGACCCGCTCGAGGACGAAGTCCCGACCCTCCTCGGTCGAAAGCACGTCCGAGAGCAGGTCGGCGAACAGGTGGACCTCGACGCCCTTGTCCTTGAGCTTCTGCGCGAAGGCGTCGTGCTCCTCGCGCGCGCGCTGCGCCCACATGACGTCGTCGAACAGCAGGTCGTCGACGTTCTGCGGGGTCAGCCGGGACAGCTCGAGGCCGGGACGGTGCAGGACGACCTGCTTGAGGACCCCGACCTCGGAGTCGACATGGAACGTCATCGCGATCGCCTTTCCGGGGTGTAGGTATCGTCAGGGACGGAAGGCAGGCACCGGTTCGGGTGCGGTCATCCGAGTGCGCTGGTACAGGTAGACGGGGATGCCGATGAGCATCGCGGCGCCGGCCATGATGAACGGTGCCCAGACCCAGAACTCGCTCTCCCCGCCGGTGTTGCGCGAGTAGACGATGAACAGCACGGAGAACACGAGCGAGAGCACCGCGACGACCATGTCGCGGATGAAGCGCGGCGTGTGGATGGCGCGCTGGTCCACGATGCGCCACTTGATCTGCGCGAGGGCGGAGAAGGCGTAGGGGATGGCCGCAGTGATGCCGGTCATGTACAGCAGGGTGAGGAAGACGTTGTACCCGCCCGAACCCTGGTAGGAGATCCACATCGCGATGCTGGCAAGAGCCGTCGACGAGATGATGCCGAACGCGGGAACGCCCCTGGACGACAGCCGCGCGAACCTCGCCGGGAACAGGCCATCGTTGGCTGCGGCCAGCGGCATCTCCGCGCAGATCATCGTCCAGCCGTTGAGCGCACCGAACCCGGAGATGATGACGGCGACAGCGACGGCGTAGCCCGCCCACGTCGAGCCGTTGCCGACCATGGCGTTGAACGCGTCGGAGTACGGCGCCTTCGACTCGCCGAGAGTCGCGCTGGGAAGGATCCCGAAGACGGCGACCAGCGAGAGCAGGTAGACAGCGGCGGAGGCCAGCGTGCCGAAGACCGTGGCCCGCGGGACGTTGCGGTCGGGGTCGTTGACCTTCGCGGCCGCGACTGCGGCGGTCTCGACGCCTAGGTAGCTGAACAGGCACACGGCCATGGCGCCGAGGATCGCCTGCGGAGCCGTGTCACCGCTCTGGTTGAACGGCTGGAAGTTCGCGGTGCTGATGAAGAACAGGCCGACCGTCGACATGATCGCGAGCGGGATGAACTTGAGGATCGAGGTCCAGAGCTGGACCGCTCCCATGTTCTTCACGCCCGACAGGTTGATCAGAGCGGGGAGCCAGAGGCCGAGCAGGCAGAAGATGATGGCCCAGGTGTTCGTGTCCGCGTCGGGCCAGAACTCGCGCAGGACGTACTGCACGTAGAGGACCCAGCCGGTGACGATCGCGGCATTGCCCGCCCACGCGGTGATCCAGTAGGACCAGGCGTTGGCGAAGCCGGTGGGGTTGCCGAAGGCCACGCGCGCGTAGGCGTAGGGGCCTCCGTCTGCCGGCAGGCGCCGCGACAGCGCGGCGAACATCAGGGCCAGCGCCAGCGCGCCCACGGTGGTCAGCGCCATCGCCAGCAGGCTGATGGGTCCGTACGAAGCAAGAGCTCCCGGCAGGTTGAAGATCCCGACACCGATGATGCTGCCGACGATCAGTGATGTGGCCTGAGGCAGTGCGAGACCGCCTCGAACTCGCTGTTCGGGCGTCGTTGGGGCGCTCGTCGTGTCGCTCATGGGAACTCCTCGACCTGACGATGTGACACTCCGATCCTGGCCCTACCGGCCACCGGACGCGCGGCCATTGGCGGATCCGCTGACCGGGTCACCCGGTGAGGTGGCCTGACGACCGGTGCGACGGTGCTGCCACCGCGCACGACGAGGACCCCCGGGCGTGCCCGGGGGTCCTCGTGACGGTCGGCGGTGCGGGGGTGCTCAGCTCAGGTGGGCGTCGTGCGCGGCGCGCAGGCCGGCGCCCTTCTCGCGGCCGTACTGGGTCAGTGCGCTGCGCACGTAGATGCGCTCGCGCTCCTCCTCGGTCAGGCCGCCCCAGACGCCGTAGGGCTCACGGGCGCGGATCGCGTAGTCGGCGCACTCGCCTCGGACGCCGCAACGGGCGCAGACCGACTTGGCCGCGCGGTCGCGTCGGATCCGGGACAGCCCGCGTTCGTTCTGCGGATGGAAGAACAGCGCAGTGTCCGCCTCGCGGCAGGCGCCGTGCTCCTGCCATTCCCACGTCGCGTCGAGCGGAACCTGCGCGAGCGGTTGCTGCGGCATACCGGCCTCCTTGGACCACAGTCACCCCGTGCCCCCACGAGGTTGTTGATCACTAGCCTTACGCCCAGTGGCAAGATCCTTACAGATAGTCAGCCTACGTCGGGATCCGCCGTTCGGGGACAAAATCTGCGACCGACCGGGTGATGTCGCTCACCTGCCGTGAGCGCGCGGACCCGGCATGCTGGGTGGGTGACCATGGCACGCCTCGACGTCCCGCCCGCCCTGCCCCTCCCGGGCCGGCTGCTGGTGGCTGCCCCCGTGCTCAGTGACGAGAACTTCTCGCGCACCGTGATCCTGCTCCTCGACCATGACGAGGAGGGCAGCCTCGGGCTCGTCCTGAACCGGCCCTCCCATGTGCCGGTGGGCACGGTCCTGCCGACCTGGGACGGTCGCACGACCGGGACCGACGTCCTGTTCACCGGCGGACCGGTGGCCGACGACAACGCGCTGGCCCTCGGGCTCCTGCCCGGGCCGATCGACGGACCCGAGCCCGACGGCTTCCGTCGGCTGGCCGGCCCCTTCGGCCTCGTCGACCTCGACAACGATCCGGTCGACGCGATGGCCGACCTCTCGGCCATTCGGATCTACGCCGGTTACGCAGGGTGGTCGGCGGGCCAGCTCGAGGACGAGGTGGCCGAGGGCGCGTGGTACGTGGTGGACGGGGGTCCGAACGACGTGTTCTCCGACGAGCCCGAGTCGCTCTGGCGCCAGGTCCTGCGCCGCCAGCCCAGTGAGCTCGCCTTCGTCGCGACGCCGTCGACCGACCCGTCGCTGAACTGACGCCCGGCAGCCCCGGCAGCGCTCCTGACGACGCCCGGCCGCCGTAGCATGAGGCCATGACGACGCCGTCCCAGCCTCTCGCGATGCCCGAGCCCGACACGATGATGGGCACGCTCGTCGAGGAGCGACCCGACACCCGGCTCGACGAGGGCGACCACGAGCGCTTCGCGCACTTCGTCAAGAAGGACAAGATCGTGGAGTCCGCCGTCACGGGCACCCCGGTCATCGCGCTGTGCGGCAAGGTGTGGGTCCCTGGTCGAGACCCGCAGAAGTTCCCCGTCTGTCCGGACTGCAAGCGGATCCTCGACGAGTTCTGGCCCTCGAAGGACGACGGGGGCGGGTCCTGACCGGACTCGACGGGGACGGCTCGCCCGACGCCGCTGCGGAGGTCGGGCACGAGCTCGACGATGGTGTCGTGCGCCCCGTGGTGGCCACCGGGTCGTCCGTCCACGAGCTGGATCCCGAGCCGCATGCGCCGGTGACCGAGTGCGTCAGCAGCGACGGCCTGATGAGCCCGGCGTACCGGTCCGCCACGATCGGCGTCGTCGCGGTGATGACGATGTTCGCGTTCGAGGGCATCGGCGTGGCGTCGGCGATGCCGACGGTCGCACGAGCTCTCGACGGGCTGAGCTCCTACGCCTGGGCGTTCAACGGCTACATCGTCCTCGGACTCGTCGCGATGGTCACGGCCGGAGAGTGGTGCGACCGCTCGGGCCCGCGCGACCCGCTGCTCCTCGGCATCTCGCTGTTCGGCCTCGGCGCGTTCGTCGCCGGCGCCTCGTGGTCGATGGCCGTACTCGTCCTGGCCCGGGCGGCGCAGGGATTCGGGATGGGGCTGGCGATCGTCGCGGTCTACGTCGTCATCGGGCGCGCCTTCCCCGACCACCTGCGCCCTCGCGCGTTCGGGGTCCTCTCCGCCGCCTGGGTCATCCCGGCGATCGTCGGTCCGCTCGTCGCGGGCCTGCTCACCGACCACTTCTCGTGGCGCTGGGTGTTCTGGGCGGTGGTGCCGTTCGTCGTCCCGCCGATGCTCCTGCTCGTCCCCCGTGTGGCCGAGTTCGGCGGCACAGCCGGTGACGGTCCGCGTCGGCGCGGCCGGATCCGGGTCGCGGTCGTGGCGGCCGTCGGGCTGGCCTGCCTGCAGCAGGCCGGCACTCTGCGCGGGCTCGCCGGGGCCGCGCTCGTGGCGGTGGGACTCGTCCTGCTCGTGCCGTCCCTGCGGCATCTGCTGCCGCCGGGGGCGATGCGCTTCGCCCGCGGGCTCCCGACCGTGGTCGTGATGCGCGGCATCCTCGCCGGCGCGTTCTTCGCGGGCGAGGCGTTCGTCCCGCTCGCGCTGCAGACGATCCGCGGGGCGTCGACGGCGCAGGCGGGCGCCGTGCTGACCGTCGGGGCGGTGGGCTGGGCGCTCGGCTCCCAGGTGCAGGGCCGGCTCTACGGCCGGATGCGCCGTCACCTGCTCGTCCAGCTCGGTGCGCTGCTCGTCGCGTTCTGCCTCGCCACCGTCACGCTGTCGCTCGTCCCGTCCGTCCCCTACGTCGTCGCCATCGGTTCCTGGATCGTCGGCGCGGCAGGGATGGGCATGTGCTTCGGTGCGATCGGCACGCTCACCCTGGAGCTGTCCGCGCCGGCCGACCAGGGTGCCAACGTGGCATCGCTGCAGGTCTGCGACTCGGTGGGCTCCGTGGTGTTCGTCGGGATCGCGGGTGCCATCTACGGGGCGGCGTTCGCCGCAGGCACGGTGTCGGCGACGACCTTCACCACGATCTGGCTCACCATGGCCGCAGTGGCGGCGGGAGGGGCCGTCGTGGCAGCCCGGATCGCCCGTCCGCAGGCTGACGGTGGCGGCACGGCGTAGCCCTCTCCGTGGCTCTGACGAGGCCGTGCGATAGCACGCGGCACGGGTGACACGCACCACCGCCCACCCCGGCATGTCGTCCGCGGAACTCCCCTAGAGTCGCCGTCCTATGACTCCCGCGACCGCCGCCTCGCCCCGGCCCGACCGCGTGCCCCGGGGTGCGCAGTCGAAGCTCCGGGCGTGGCAGACCGCGGCGCTGGAGGCCTACCGCGTCAACGACCCGCGGGACTTCCTCACGGTCGCCACTCCGGGCGCGGGCAAGACCACCTACGCCCTACGTCTCGCGGCCGACCTGCTCGACCGGCGTGTCGTCGAGCGCGTGGTCGTCGTCGCGCCGACGGAGCACCTCAAGACGCAGTGGGCGGAGGCGGCCGCGGCGATCGGCATCTCCCTGGACCCGGAGTTCTCCGGCGCCCGGGGCGTGACGAGCAGCGACCACCTCGGCGTCGCCGTGACCTACGCCGGCGTCGCGGCGAACTCGCTGCTCCACCGCCGCCGCGTCGAGGACCGCAGGACGCTCGTGATCCTCGACGAGGTGCACCACGCCGGAGACTCGCTGTCGTGGGGCGAGTCGGTCCGCGAGGCGTTCGAGCCCGCGACCCGTCGCCTCGCCCTGACGGGCACACCCTTCCGCAGCGACATCAACCCGATCCCGTTCGTGTCGTACGTGCCGGGGCCGGACGGCGTCGGTCGCAGCGCGGCCGACCACGTCTACGGCTACGCCGACGCGCTGCGCGACCATGTCGTGCGGCCGGTGATGTTCCTCGCCTACAGCGGTCGCATGCGCTGGCGCACGCGAGCCGGGGACGAGGTCAGCGCGGTGCTCGGCGAGGACCAGGCGATGGACGTCACGCAGCAGGCGTGGCGCACGGCTCTCGACCCGCAGGGCGAGTGGATTCCGCAGGTGCTGCGCGCCGCGAACCGGCGTCTCACCGAGGTGCGCCAGCACGTGCCCGACGCCGGCGGCCTCGTGATCGCGAGCGACCAGACCAAGGCTCGCGCCTACGCCAAGCAGCTCGAGGCGATCACGGGGCGCAAGCCGACGGTGGTGCTCTCCGACGACCCCAAGGCGGGGTCGAAGATCTCCGCGTTCTCGGCGAGCAACGACCGCTGGATGGTCGCGGTCCGCATGGTCAGCGAGGGCGTCGACGTCCCTCGTCTCATGGTCGGCGTCTATGCCACCTCGACGTCCACGCCGCTCTACTTCGCGCAGGCGGTCGGTCGGTTCGTGCGCGCGCGTCGCCGAGGGGAGACCGCGAGCATCTTCCTGCCGAGCGTGCCGCTGCTTCTGCGTCTTGCGGGCGAGCTCGAGGAGGAGCGCGACCACGTGCTCGGCCGGCTCGGCACGGGCGACTGGACCGAGGAGGACGTGCTCGTCGCGCAGGCCCTCCAGGAGCGCGACACCGCCGATCTGCTCGCCGACGACCAGCTGAGCTTCGAGGCGCTCGAGAGCGAGGCGACCTTCGACCGCATCCTGTTCGACGGCGGCGAGTTCGGGACCGCGCCCGCCACGGTCGAGGAGGAGGAGTTCCTCGGCATCCCTGGCCTGCTCGACGCGGACCAGGTCTCCGACCTGTTGCGCTCGCGCGGCGCCGGGGCGAAGTCGAAGGCCGCGCCCGAGGTGGTCCTCGTCGACGTCCCGGCCCTCAAGCGCGAGCTCAACGACTGCGTGAAGGCCTATGCCCGTCAGTCGGGCACGTCGCAGGCCCAGGTGCACGCCGAGCTGAGGCGCGTCAGCGGCGGTCCTGAGGTCGCCCGGGCGAGCGCCGCCGAGCTGCGCACCCGCATCGAGCGCATCCGCGCCTGGGCGGTCGGGCGCCGCTAACCCCGACGACCCTCGACCCGAAGGCCGTTAGCCTCGGCGTCACGGCGAAGCCGGCGCGCAGCCGGAGGTGAGGCGATGGTCGAGCAGGTCCGGCCTCCGTCGCGTCGCGAGGTCCTCTCCAGCGCCGCTATCAGCGTGGGCGTCACGGTGATCGCCGGGAGCGTCGCCACGTTCCTCGTCGGCTTCCCCGCCGTGTGGGTCGACATCGCGATGACCGACCCGACGGCCGATGCCTCGACCCCCACGGGTCTGCCCGAGTCGGCTGCCCGCGGGCTGTTCGTCCTCGTCCTCCTGCTGCTCTGGCCGGTGACCTGCCGGCTGGGGCGCGGCACCTGGGGAGACACGGTGATGGAGCTGCAGGCGCGGACCACGACGGGCGAGACCGCTGAGCGGTGGCGCTGCTGGGCGCGGACCGGGGTCGTGCTCACCCTGCTGGGGGTCGCGACGGTGCTCGGCAGACCCGGTGCGGGGCTGCTGGCGATCGTCGTGCAGTGGCTGCCGGCGCTGGTGCGGTCGGACCGTCGCTCGCTGGTCGACCTGATCGTCGGCGTGGTGCCGCACACCACGTCCTCCCCGAAGCTGGGGCGCCCGTTCGTCTGGCCCTCGCCGCCGACCTGAGGCCATCACCGCAGGTCACATGGTCGTCACAGCTCTGGGGCGGTGGCAGGGGGCACTCGGGACTCCTGGCAGAATGACGGCCGGTGCGGGGGAGTCCCGCGCCTTCTGCGGAGGTCTCATCGTGCGTCGCACCCTCATCGTTGTCGCTCCGGTCGTGGCTCTGCTGCTCGCGGCCTGCGGCTCCTCGACCAGCAGCTCGTCCTCGTCCTCGGCCGCCGCGTCGGGGACCGAGTCCGCGTCCCCGTCCTCGACCTGCGCGCCCACGTCGCTGCAGACGCTGACCCCGGGCAAGTTCACGGTAGCGACCGGCAACCCGGCGTTCCCGCCGTGGGTCGTCGACGACAAGCCGGAGAGCGGCAAGGGCTACGAGGCCGCCGTGACCTACGCGGTCGCCAAGCAGCTCGGCTACGCGGACGCCGACGTCACGTGGATCCGCACCACGTTCGACAGTGCGATCGCCCCTGGCCCGAAGAAGTTCGACGTCAACATCCAGCAGTTCTCCATCAGCGAGGACCGCAAGAAGGCCGTCGACTTCTCCTCCGGCTACTACGACCTCACCCAGGCCGTCGTGTCCTACAAGGGCAGCCCGATCGAGAAGGTGACCACGGTCGCCGCACTCAAGGACGCCAAGCTCGGCGCCCAGCTCGGCACCACCTCGCTGCAGGCCATCACCGACGTCATCGCGCCGTCGAACAAGCCGAGCGTCTTCAAGGACAACGCGACCGCGGTCAGCGCCCTGAAGAACCACCAGATCGACGGCCTGGTCGTCGACCTTCCGACCGCCTTCTACATCTCGGCGGCCGAGATCCCGGGCGGCCTCATCGTCGGGCAGCTGCCCAACACCGCCGACCAGAAGGAGCAGCTCGGATTCCTGCTCGCCAAGGGCAGCCCGCTGACCACCTGCGTGACGCAGGCCGTCGACGCGCTGCGTGCCGACGGCACCCTGGCCAAGCTGCAGGAGACCTGGCTCGCCAACCAGGGCGCTCCCGTCCTGTCGTGACGACCGACCGCACCTCCGGGGACGCGCCCCCCGCGTCCCCGGAGGAGTGGCGTCCGAGCGAGCACGAACTGGCCCGGCGCGCCGCCCGCAGCGCCCAGTCGCGCCGTGGGATCGCCATCGCCGTGACGTCGTCGGTAGTCGTGATCGGCGCGCTCGTCGCGGTCGTCGTCACCTCGTCGGGGTGGCCCGTCGTGCGGGACACCTTCTTCGACGTGTCGTACGGCCGCCAGGTCCTGCCGATCATCTTCGACGGCTTCAAGCTCGACCTGCTGCTCGTCGCGATCGCGTCGGTGTGCATCGCCGTGCTGTCGATGGCGGTGGCGCTGGTGCGCACGTCGCGGTCGCCGGCGGCCGCACCGTTCCGCATCCTCGCGACGGTCTACGTCGACTTCTTCCGCGGGACGCCGCTCATCCTGGTGATCCTGCTCATCGGTTTCGGCGTCCCCGCGCTCAACCTGCCGACGGTCTCGACCCTCGACGTCACCGTGCTCGGTACGGCCGCGATCGTCCTGACCTACACCGGGTACGTCGCCGAGGTGATCCGGTCCGGGATCCTGTCGGTACACCCGAGCCAGCGGGCCGCGGCTCGCTCCTTGGGCCTGTCCAACGTCCAGACGATGCGTCACGTGGTGCTCCCTCAGGGCATCCGGCGCGTCATGCCCCCGCTGCTCAACGACTTCGTGTCCCTGCTCAAGGACGTCGGCCTCGTCTCCATCCTCGGAGTCACCGAGGCGATCCAGCAGGCGCAGATCGAGACCAACAAGACCTTCAACTACACGCCGTACGTGGTCGCCGCGCTCCTCTTCCTCATCGTGACGATCCCCCTGACGCGCTTCACCGACCGGGTGCTCGCCAAGTCGATCGCCCGACAGAACGCGCAGGGTGCCGCGTGACCACCGCAACCCCCCTCCTCGAGCTGCGCGGCGTGCGCAAGAGCTTCGGCACGGAGCTGGTCCTCCGTGACGTCGACCTCGTCGTGCCGGAGCACACGGTCACGGTGCTCATCGGCGCGTCGGGCTCCGGCAAGTCGACCCTGCTGCGCTGCATCAACCAGCTCGAGCTCATCGACGACGGGCTCGTGCTCTTCGACGGCATCGACCTGGCGGACCCGCGCCACGACGCCGACGAGATCCGCCAGCGGATCGGCATCGTCTTCCAGGCGTTCAACCTGTTCCCGCACATGTCTGTCCTCGACAACATCACGCTCGCCATGCGCCGTGTGCAGAAGGTGCCGCGTGCGCAGGCCGAGGCGACCGCGCTCGACCTCCTCGGCCGGTTCTCGTTGGCCGACAAGGCCGCGCAGTATCCCGACCGCCTCTCCGGCGGTCAGCAGCAGCGCGTCGCGATCGTCCGTGCACTCGCCGTGTCGCCGAAGCTCATGCTCTTCGACGAGGTCACGTCGGCCCTCGACCCGGTGCTGGTCAACGAGGTCCTCGCGGTCGTGCGCGACCTGCGCCAGGACGGCATGACGATGGTCATCGCGACCCACGAGATGGGGTTCGCGACCCAGGTCGCCGACGAGGTCGTGTTCCTCGCGGGCGGGGTCATCGTCGAGCGGGGTGCGCCGGACCACGTCATCCACGCCCCGCGCGACCCGCAGACGCAGGACTTCCTGCGCCGCGTCCACGAGGCCGGCCGCCTCTGAGCAGCAGCGGGACACGTCGCTCACGCGACGCTCAGGTTCCGCGGGTCAGGGTCGCCCGACTTCTACGCTGACCACGTGCGGCCACGAGGCCGTGCCCTACGAAGGAGAACGCATGTCCACGACCGAAGTCACCCCGGACGAGCGCGACGCGCTCGCCGCTGTCGGGCGGAGCTGGTGGCTGCTGCTCGCCGTCGGTGTGCTGACCCTGCTGCTCGGATTCGCCTGCCTCATCTGGACGACGAAGACCATCACGGTCCTCGCCGTCATCTTCGGCATCTACCTGCTCGTGAGCGGCATCTTCCAGGTCGCGCAGTCCTTCTCGCACGGCGTGCACCGTGCGCTGCTCGCGATCTCCGGCATCCTGTCGATCATCCTGGCCGTGTACATGTTCAAGGCGGTCAGCCACGACCGGGAGGCGGAGCTGCTCGCGCTGTTCATCGGCCTGGCTTGGCTCTTCCGCGGCATCGCCGAGCTCGTCGTCGGCCTGCAGTCCAAGGGCGTCGACGGGCGCGGCTGGCTCATCACGGGCGGCCTGCTCATGATCGTGGGCGCGATCGTGATCTTCACGTGGCCGAGCCTCGCGATCGGCACGATCATCGTGATCACCGGCATCATGCTCATCGTCCTGGGCTTCTCCGAGATCGTCGGCGCCTTCCAGGTCAAGAAGCTCGCCGCGCTCGCCTGAGCCACGTCGTACGTCGCGCGTCCACGGTGCCGCCGGGTCCGCCCGGCGGCACCGTGGCGTGGGAGGGGGTGCGCCCGCGGAACGGCTGCGTGGCGCGCGTCGCCGGACGCCTTCGGGCAGAGTGGGGCACAGCGGTAGCAGGACGCTTCGTGGCTCGGATCTCCGAACAGCGGGCGCGTGCGCCGTACGTCGTTCGGAGGTGACGAGATGGTCGCGGAGACCAGCCAGACCCTCGATCGCGGGCTGACCGTGCTCGAGCTGCTGTCCGATGCGTCGGACGGGCTGACCGTGACCGAGATCGCCGCCAAGCTCGGCGTCTCCCGGACCGTCGTCTACCGCCTCGTCGTCACGCTCGAGCAGCATGCGCTGCTGCGTCGGGGTGGCGACGGCCGCTGTCGGCTCGGCATGGCCGTCCTCGCGCTGGCCCGGCAGGTGCAGCCCGTGCTGCGCGAGGCCGCGATCCCGGCGCTCCGGCGTCTCGCCGACAGCGTGGGTGCCACGGCGCACCTCACCGTCGTCGACGGCTCGGACGCCCTGTCCGTCGCGGTCGTGGAACCGACCCGCTCGGACTTCCACGTCGCCTACCGCGTCGGTGCGCGCCACCCGCTCGACCGCGGTGCCGCGGGCAAGGCCGTGCTCGCCGCCCGGGCCTCGGGCGGCCGTCCGTTCGAGCCCGGGTGGGTCATCTCCACCGGAGAGCTGCAGCCGGGGGCCTACGGCGTCGCCGCACCCCTGCTCGGCGTCGCCGGCATCGAGGCGTCCGTCGGTGTCGTGGCCCTGACCGAGCTCCCGGTCGACGACGTCGGGCCGAAGGTGCTGCGCGCGGCCGGCGAGGTCGCACGCGCCCTGCGCTGACCTGCCGCTCCGCTCACCTGCGCACCCCCGCCCGCGCGGGGCACCGCGCCGGTCGGCGTCGGCTAGTAGCAGCCGGTCGCCGTCGCGGGCACGACCTCGACCGCCTGCCGCACGGCCGCCTGGCTGACCTTCGCGCTCGTCTTGTGCACGAGGACGGCGAAGGCGCGCAGCCGGTTGTCGCGCCCGAGCGAGTACCCCGCGAGCCCGATGGTGTCGAACAGCGTGCCCGTCTTGGCGAAGACCTTCCGCGCCGCGCACCGGGTCGGGGCGCCGGTGAACCGGTGCTGCAGGGTGCCGCTGGCGCCGGCCACGGGCAGCATCGCCTTGAGCGGCCAGAGCTCGGGATGCTCCGGGGCGAGCGCGGCTCGCAGGATCGCGACGAGGCCGGCCGCCGACACGCGGTCGGAGCGCGAGACCCCGCTGCCGTCGAGGAGCGCCCAGCCGGCCGTGGGCACGCCGAGCTTCTGGAGCTCCTCGAGCTCGGTCTTCGTGGCGTCGGCCCACGACCCGGAGCGGCCGGCGGCGATCGCGTTGTCGCGGAAGAGCATCTCGGCGATGTCGTTGTCGGAGATGAGCAGCATGCGCGCCAGCGCGGTCCTGGAGGTGTTGCCCGCGAAGCGGGCGATCTCGGTCGATGCGGCGGGTCGGGCGAGGCGGCCGGCGTAGGCGGCGGTGGCCACGATGTCGGTGCGGCCGGCGGTGAGGGCGGCGAGCTCAGCGCTGACGCGCGAGGAGAAGTACGACGCGGCGTCCTTCGCCACGTCGGAGCTGACGCGGTGGTCGCGCACGAGCGGACGGACCGGGCGCACCACGTAGGGCTGGTAGCTCGACGTCCAGCCGGTCGCGGCGGTCGGCGCGGGGTAGAGGGTGTCGTCGAGGCGGACCGTGATGCTCAGGGTGCGCGGTGCCGGCCTCATCGTCGGGGTCAGGTGGGGGTCAACGTCGACGGAGGTCCGCGAGGACGGCGCGGCGGGAGCCGGCGCGAGGGACGCGAGAACGGCGACGGCGGTCGCTCGGGCGAGCGACGACAGCTGCCCGCTCGTGAGGCTCGGGTCGCCGCCACCGACCAGGACCACCTCGGTGGGCGTGCGACCTGTCACGACGCGGGTCGGGAAGCGGGTCGTCGTCCCGAGGAGGCGCAGTGCGGTGATCGCGGTCGCGAGCTTGGTGGTCGAGGCCCCGCGCATCGGTGTCGAGGTGCCGAGGCGCCAGATGGCCACGCCGGTCTCGAGGTCCTCGACGAGCCCGGTGCGGGCGGGGCCGAGGGCCTTGGCGGCCGCGACTCGCTGCGGGAGGAGGGCGGCCATCCGCGCCTGTGCGGCCAGCGAGGCGGGGGGCAGCGCGGTCGGCGCCACGATGCCGGCGCGACCGCCCACTCCGGACGCCGCGGTCGGCGCCAGCGCCGTCGCGGTGAGCACGACGGCCGCAGCGAGGACCAGGAACCGGGAGCGCGGCAGCGTGGGTGTCACCCGATGACGGTAACCGCAGTTCGGCGGCATGTCCGCCACCGGGGAGGGTCGACTCGTCTCACGCCTCGGCGAGCCGGGCCGCCTCCGCGACCAGCGGCAGGACCCGGTGCTCGACCTGGGTCGCGAGCGCGATCATGGATGACGCCCGACCCACCCCGTCGGTGGACACCACGAGGTCGAGCACCCGCATCAGATCGGCGTTGGACCGCGCGACGACCCGACACAGCAGGTCGCCGGTGCCCGTGACCGCGTGGACCTCGAGGACCTCCGGCACCTCGGCGAGCCGGAGTCCGATCTCCTCGTGGCCGGCCTGGCGGATCTCGAGGGTGACGAACGCCGTCACGGGGAAGCCGAGAGCGCCCGCGTCGACGTCGGGACCCCAGCCGGTGACCACCCCGCGGGCCGTGAGCTTGTCGAGCCGAGCCTGGACGGTGCCGCGGGCGAGCCGGAGCCGGCGGCTGGCCTCGAGCACGCCGATGCGTGGCTCGGCAGCGAACAGGTCGAGGATCGCTGCGTCGATGCGGTCCACGGGGGTCTCGGGCATCTCGACCACTCCTGGCGACATGTGCTGGGCGAAGTGCTCACCCGGATGGGACTCAGGCTAGTCGGGGACGCAACATGCGCGGTCGGGCCTGTACCTCCTGCCCGGTCGAGGCAAGGCTTGCCTGGCTGACGCGCCGCCGGGTCGGTGGCGAGGGACCAGGCCACGCACTCGTAGGCTCTGCGCCATGGCGATGGAGCCGGGGTGGTACCCCGACCCGTTCTCCAGCGGGGGTTACGTCCGCTGGTGGGACGGCGAGCGATGGGGCGCCTCCACGTCCGTGGGGACCACGGCACCGAGCGCCGGCCCGCCCGGCGCGCCGGTCGCGCTGCCGCCCCCGCCGCCGATGCCCCCGCCGCCGGGCTTCCCGGGCTTGGCCTCCGCAGGCTCCGCCTACGTCGCTGCCGCGGACCCGCTCGCCGCCGCGGTCCCCCTCTCGCCCTGGATCTCCCGTGCCGCGGCTCGGCTGATCGACTCCTTCATCGAGGGGCTCATCGCGCTGCCGTTCGTGCTGTGGCTCGTGTGGCCGTCCGTGCAGCGGTTCATCGACTCGGTGCCGACCGACGGCTCGCAGCCGTCGCAGGCGGCGATGACCGCGTTGCAGGTAGACCTGCTCGGCGTGTCGACCTCGATCACGGTCATCTCGGTGGTCGTGTCGGCGCTCTACCAGCTGCCGCAGAACAAGGCCTGGGGTCGCACGCTCGGCAAGCGCGCGCTCGGCATCCGGATCCGCCCCGTGGCCGCCGACGTCCCGCTCGGCTGGGGCCAGGTCGTCGCGCGCTGGGGCGTGTTCGAGGCGTGCAGCCTCGTCCTCGGTGGCCTTCCGCTGCTGCTCGACTGCCTCTGGCCGCTGTGGGACCGGCCGTGGCAGCAGGCCCTGCACGACAAGGCGGCGCGGACGATCGTCATCCGCGTCCGCTGACGCGGACAGGCTCGCCGAGCGGCCAGCGAAACGGGTGCCGGACGTGACATCGTGCGCGGCATGACGACGACACCGTGGGTCCCGGGCGAGCCCGGGACGCTGTCCGACGGCCGCGACCGCAGCGCCTTCCCGACCGACTTCCTGTGGGGCACGGCCACGGCCTCCTACCAGATCGAGGGGTCGCCGACCGCGGACGGCAAGGGCGCCTCGATCTGGGACACCTTCAGCCACCTGTCCGGCACGACGTCCGAGGGCGACACAGGTGACATCGCGTGCGACCACTACGTACGGATGCCTGAGGACGTCGCGCTGATGACGGGTCTCGGGGTCAACGCCTACCGCTTCTCCGTGTCCTGGCCCCGCGTCCAGCCGACCGGCTCCGGTGCGGTCGAGCCGCGCGGTCTCGACTTCTACGACCGCCTCGTCGACCAGCTGCTCGCGCACGGGATCGCGCCTGCGCTGACCCTCTACCACTGGGACCTGCCCCAGGCGCTCGAGGACGAGGGCGGCTGGCTCAACCGCGACACCGCCCACCGCTTCGGCGACTACGCCGGTGTCGTCGCGCAGCGGCTCGGCGACCGCGTGCACACCTGGATCACGATCAACGAGGCCGTCGTCGTGAGCACGTTCGGCTACGCGCTCGGCACGCACGCGCCGGGGAAGTTCCTGCTGTTCGACTCGTTCCCCGCGACCCACCACGTGCTGCTCGGGCACGGGCTCGGGATGCAGGCGGTGCGCCACGCCGTCCCGGGTGCTCGCGTCGGGATCACGCACAACCTGTCGCCGGTCCACGCCGTGACTGACAGCGAGGAGGACCGTCGCGCGGCCGCAGCGATGGACGCGATCCAGAACCGGATGTACATGGACCCGGTGCTGCTCGGCTCGTACCCCGACCCGGACGTGGTCATGGCGCCGATTGACCGCTCGTGCGTCCTCGACGGCGACCTGGAGATCATCAGCAGGCCCATGGACATGCTGGGGATCAACTACTACAACCCGACGCTCGTGAAGGCGCCCGGCGAGGGCAACCCCTTCCCGTTCGAGATCACCGCGATGGAGGGCTACGAGACCACGGCGATGGGCTGGCCGGTCGTTCCGGACGGGCTGCGCGAGCTCCTGGTGGGGGAGAAGGCGCGCTACGGCGACGCGCTCCCGCCCGTGATGGTCACCGAGAACGGTGTCGCCTACGACGACGTCCTGGTCGAGGCGCCGGCGGCCAGCGACGTCGCGCACGTGGACGACCCGAAGCGCGTGGAGTACCTGCGCTCGCACGTCGCGGCCGTCGCCGCGGCGATCGACGAGGGCGTCGACGTACGTGGCTACTTCGTGTGGTCCCTGCTCGACAACTTCGAGTGGGCGGAGGGCTTCTCGAAGCGATTCGGCCTGATCTACGTCGACTACCCGACGCAGCGTCGCATCCCGAAGCTGTCGTACTCCTGGTACCGCGCGTTCCTCGGCGGCCCGGCGTGAGCAGCGGCGACGCCGCGCCGGCGGCGGTCGCGCTTCCCGGCGCCCTCGACGAGCCGACCGCCCCGGTTCGCCGCGGCTACATCACGGCGGTCGTGCTGGCGAACCTCGGCATCATGCTGGCGTTCTACACGCCGATCCAGAACCTGCTCCCGCGCCTGGCCGAGCAGGCCTCACCGGACGGGAAGGAGGCGGCGCTGGCCTGGATCACCGCGGCCGGAGCCTTCGCCTCGATCGTGTTCAACCCGCTGGCCGGCGCCCTCTCCGACCGCACGGTGTCGCGGCTCGGACGCCGCAAGCCGTGGGTGCTCTACGGCTCGCTCGCAGGCGCGCTCGGGATCCTGGCGCTGTCGATGCAGTCGACCGTCGTCGGCCTCGCAGCCGTGTGGTTCTTCTGCCAGGCCACGATCAACGCCGCCTACGCCGGACTGACGGCGACGATCCCCGACCAGGTGCCGATCCCGCAGCGAGGCCTCGTGTCGGGCTGGGTCGGGCTCGCGCAGACGGTCGGCGTCGTCCTCGGCGTCGCCATCGTGTCGTTCGTCGTGCTCGATCTCGACGCCGGTCTGGTGGTGACCGCGGTGCTGCTCGTGCTGCTGGTCCTACCGTTCGTGCTGAGGCTGCGCGACATCCCGCTCGACGCGTCCACCCGACCGCCGTTCCGGTTGGCCGAGTGGCTCAAGGGTTTCTGGGTGTCGCCGCGTCTCTACCCGGACTTCGGCTGGGCGTGGATCACGCGCTTCCTCATGATGCTCGGCAACGCGATGGCCACGCTCTACCTGCTGTTCTGGCTCAAGGACAAGGTGGGTCTCACCGGCAAGGAGGCGGAGCAGGGCCAGACCGTGCTCATCGGCCTCTACGCCATCGGCACGATCCTCACCGCCGTGGTGTTCGGCCGGCTGTCGGACAAGTCCGGCAAGCGCAAGGTCTACGTCATCGCGGCCACCGTCGTGATGGCCTTCGCCGCGGTGCTGCTGGCGTTCTTCCCGGTGTTCTCGGTCGCGATGGTGGCCGCACTGATCCTGGGGCTCGGCTACGGCATGTACCTCGCCGTCGACCAGGCGCTCGTCACTCAGGTTCTGCCTCGGGCGATCGACCGCGGGCGCGACCTCGGTGTGATCAACATCGCGAACTCGGCGCCGCAGGTCCTCGCCCCGGTGATCGCCGCGCCCATCGTCACGGGCGCCCTCGGCTACCCGGGGCTCTACGTGCTGACCGCGCTCATCACGCTGCTCTCAGCCGTCCTCGTCACCCGCATCAAGTCCGTCCCCTGACGCGTCGTCACCGTCGACGGAGCGTCGGCCGCCGCCCCGACGACGGGCGTCAGGCCGACGACCGTCGCGGTCTCGACGATGCCGCGCTCGTCCCAGCGGCAGAAGACCTCGACCGGGCCGGCCGGCGGCAGCGGCCACAGCCACGCGTTCCACGACCAGCTCAGCCCGCCTCCGCCTCCGCCCATCAGTGACAGGTGGAGCTCGTCGGGCTGCTCGCCCTCGTGGGGGTGGGGGTGCCACTCCTGCGACGACTCGACCCGGCGGCCGTCGGGCCAGAGCATCCCGATCCGGAGGTTGCCGACGAACGGGGTCGGCCGGTGCGGGAAGTGCTCGAGCTCGCCGCCCTCGGGGTTGAGCAGCGCCTGCACCTCGAAGGAGACCCCGCGCGGGTAGGAGCTGTGGAAGACGAGCCGGACGACCGTGAGCTCGGTGCGTCCGAGGACCGCGGCGACGTTCGACGTGCCGGGCAACCAGTGCTCGGGGCGCGACCACGGGTGGTCGAAGTAGCGCTGCGTCGGGAGGTCGTCGGGCCCGGGCTCGGGCAGCTCGGCGAAGAAGACCACGGTCACCCGAGCCGGTCGGTGAAGGCCAGGATCCGCACCCAGGCGTCGTCGCAGGCCGGCTGCCACTCGGCGAAGGCACGGTCGAAGAACGAGTGCGGAGCGCCGTCGTACACATACATCTCGTGATCGAGGCCGCGCGCGGTGAGGCGGGCGTCGAGCGCCTCGAAGTCGGCGACCGGCGTGGCCTGGTCGTTGCCGCCGACGAGCAGCAGCAGCGGCTTGCGCATCGAGTCGACGACGTCCTCGACCATGGGCGGACGGCCGTAGAAGCCGATGCAGCCGGCGAAGCCGATGTCGGTGGCCGACATGCGCCACGAGTGCGAGCCGCCCATGCAGAACCCGACGCTGAACGTCGGCCCGCCGTTGAGCGAGCGCACGTGCTCGGCCGCGGCGCGGGCGTCGGCCACGAACATCTCGGGCGTGAGCTGACCGATCTCCGACTGCCAGTCGAAGTCGTCGCCGCGCTGCCCGACGCCCTGGCTGCGGCCGAAGTAGTCGAACGCGACCGCGTGGAAGCCGGCTTCGGCGAACCGGACCGCGAGCGCCTCGTAGTAGGGGTGGAGGCCGCGCACGTCGGGGAGGATCACGACGTTGCGCCCGTTGGGCTCCGCGGGGACCGCCTGGTACGCCGCGAAAGCGTTGCCGTCGGCGGCGGTGAGGGTGATCAGCCCGTGGCTCGCCACCTCCCCGACGACCGGAGGGCTGGGCGGGCGGCTGTCGTCGTCATGGCACATGGTGACTTCCTACCCGACATCGGTCGGGTCCGCCTCCCGTTCGGCGTGCCTGTCCGTCGCGTCCTCGCCCGCGCACCACGATGGGGACCGAGCACAGGAGGTGGCATGAGCACGATCACTGACGCCGACATCGACCGGATGACCTCGGCGGTCTTCATCGAGCCGGCGCTGCGCAGCCGGTCGTCGACGCGGTTCTGGGCGCTGCTCGTCCTCGCGTCCGTCATCGCGACGGCCGGTGTCGTCGCCGACTCGACGGCCACCGTGATCGGCGCGATGATCGTCGCGCCGCTCATGACGCCGATCCTCGGCGTCGCCGTCGGTCTCGTCCTCGCCGACCACCGCCCGCTCGTCCGCAGCGTGCTGCTCGTGATCCTCGGTGCGCTCGCGGTCATCGCGATCGCCTACGTCATCGGGATCGCGGTCCACCCGCCGGACGCCTACGCCACCAACACCCAGGTGGCCGCGCGCATCAGCCCCCGGTTCATCGACCTCGTCGCGGCGCTCGCGACCGGGCTCGTCGGCGCCTTCGCCCTCGTGCGCTCCGATATCAGCGACACGCTGCCGGGCGTCGCGATCGCGATCTCGCTCGTGCCGCCGCTCGCGGTCGTCGGGCTCCTCCTGCAGGTGCAGCGCTTCGGCGATGCGATGCAGGCGCTCCTGCTCTTCGGCACGAACGTCGCCGCGATCATCGTCACCGGCACGATCGTCCTGCTCGCCTACAAGGTGCGCGTCGCCGCGCGGCGGTCCGGCTACCCGGTGGCGAAGATGAGCGGGCGGGCGCTCGCGACCGTCGCCGTGCTCGTGGTCGTGGTCCTCGTCCCGCTCGGCATCGGCTCGGCCAACGTCGCCTCCGACCAGCAGCTGCAGGCGAAGGCCACGCCGATCGCCCAGGACTGGGCTGGTCGCGCCGGCTGGCAGGTCGCGGTCGTTTCCGTCCAGAACGGGACGATCTCCGTGACGGCGCTGGGCCCGCCGCCGGACATCGAGGCATCGACGCTGCGCAAGGAGCTCGACGCCGAGGGAATGGCCGACGCCGACCTCGTGATCCGCCTCGTCGTCGGTGGTACGCGGGTCTGCCCTGCCCACTCGGCCACGTGCGTCACCTCGGTGACCGAACCGTGATCGGCGCACGTCCGAACGGCTGACGTCCGGCGTCGGGTGCTCAGAGCGGGGGTGCGAGTGCGGCGACGTCGTCGCTCGCGAGTCGCGCGTGCAGGTGCTCGTCGTGGCGCAGGCCGTCGCCGTAGACGAAGCTCTGGCGGGCTGTGCCCTCGAGGAGGTAGCCGCATCGAGCCGCGAGGCGGCACGACGCCTCGTTCTCGACGGCGTGGAACAGCTCGATGCGCGCGAGCCCGATGACGTCGAAGGCCCAGCGCGTGGCCGTGTCGACGGCGGCCGCACCGATGCCACGGCCTCGACCGGCACGCGTGAGCCAGTAGCCGATCTCGCCGGTGTCGATCTCCTCGTCGAGGGAGTGGATCGACACCTGTCCGACGAGCCGGCGGTCGACGTCGCGGACCACCCACGAGCAGTGGTCGGGCGCCCATCCGGAGCGGTCGAGGACCCACAGCTCGGCGCGCTCGAGCGCGGTCGCGCCGGGACGGCGTGCGCCCGGGTTCCACAGCGCGATGTCGGGATCGGCGAAGGCGTCGGCGACCGCATCGACGTCGTCGGCGGTCGCGGCGTCGAGCAAGCAGGCGCCGAACGACAGCGGCACCGGCGTGACGGAGGGGTGGACCACGTCGCCAGCCTACGAGCCCGAGACGTGGCGTGAGCGCGCCCGGCACCTCGCCCCGACGCCACGTCTCGAGGGTCTAGTCGTCGTCGAGCATCCCCAGCGTGCGCAGGTCGGTGACCGCATCGTCGATCGAGGGTGACGCGAAGGACGTGAACCGGCGCCGGACCGCCGTCGGATCCGCCGCGGCGAGAACGGCGAGCAGGGCTACGCCGTCCCGCTCGGCCAGCAGCGCGGCGACGTCGGACTCGTCGCGCCCGTCGATCGCCGCGGCGGTCGCGGCCAGGACGTTGACGAAGCCGTGCTGCTCGAGCCCGGTCGCGGTGTCGGTGCCCCGGACCGCGCGGCGCAGACCGGCCGTGACCGTGAACGGCAGCGAGCGTCCGACGGCGGCGGCGACGAACGCCGCGAGCTCGAGGTCGGGCACGAGCGGAGCGGCCGAGGTGCCCGTGGCGCGGAACCCCACCCGCTCGGCGCCGTCGGCGGCGATCACGTCGAACGCGTCCCGCCAGTCCTCGGCAGGTGGCACGGCGATCGCTGCGGGGAGCGCGAAGTCGAGGGTCTCGAGCGTCAGGCGCGCGGCGTCGCCGAGCGGTGCGTCGGGCGGCAGGACGATGGCGAGGCCGGCGAGCTCGACCCGGTCGTCGTCGAGCAGGATCGCCCGGGCCTCGGCCGCGGCGACGAGCCCGGTGTCGGCGACGAGGACGAGATCGAGCGGCTCGATCGTGGGGGCGGAGTCGAGGGCGTCGAGCACCGCGCCGAGCCGGGACACGGCGACGAGGAACGGCCCGACCAGCACGCCGTGGTCGGCCGCGCGGTGCTCGCGGTGGGCGGCGACGGCAGCGGTGACCGCGTCGCCCACGAGCGGGAGGGCGGCGGCGTCGTCGAGGAGGCCGACGACGTAGGCGGTGGCGCGTCCGGGCTCGAGCCCGGCCTGCTGCGTGGGGGTGGACACGGTGGGCACGCTAGTCGACGCCCCCGAGCCTGACGGCACAGGATCTGCTCCGAAATACGGACAAACCGGGCGGAATCGCTGCCCGGATGGACGCCAGGGCTCGATCGTGAGGCAGGGTGGACCGCAGCAGGAAGAGGGTCGTGCGTCGTCCGTCGACGTCGGTCCCTCGGACGAGCGGTCGCCGCCAGGCTGCCGCAGGAGCCCCAGGAGCCTCATGAGCGAGCATGGCCGCAGCACCGTCCGCCGACGGATCGTCGCCGGGATCGCCGCGCTGGGTGCGGCCGTGACGGTGGTCGTGGCGACGCCTGCGCCTGCGGGGGCGGCGACCCCGCCTGCTCCGCGCCGGCTGGTGTCGGGCTGGGGCTACTTCAGCTCGACGGGGTCCTCGGCCATGGCCTCGCTGCAGGCCAACAAGGACCTGTTCAGCGACGTCTCGCCGTTCTGGTACTCCGCGACGTGGACCGGCTCGTCGGTCATCAAGCCCGCCTACTCCCAGGCCACGCGTGACGCCGTCCTGTCGTCGATCAAGGCCACCGGTGTGCCCGTCCTACCGTCCATCACCGACGGCATGCCCGCGCACCGGATGGCGGCGGTGCTCGCGAGCGGCAGCACGCGCACCGCGTTCGTGAACCAGATCGTCGCGACCGTCACGACCGAGGGCTACGACGGCATCGACCTGGACTTCGAGAGATTCGCCTTCAGCGACGGCCAGTCGACGTGGGCGTCGACCCGCCCGTCCTGGGTGGCGTTCGTCAAGCAGCTCTCCGCGGCGCTGCACGCGAAGGGCAAGCTGCTCTCGATCACGACGCCGCCGCTCTACACGCCGACCACCGGCTACTGGGTCTACGACTGGGCGGGCATCGGCGGCGCCGTCGATCGGCTGCGCGTCATGACCTACGACTACTCCGTGTCGAAGGCCGGTCCGATCTCCCCGTTCGCCTGGGTCGAGAAGGTCGCCGCGTTCGCCGTGACGCAGGTGGCGGCGGGCAAGGTGCAGATCGGCGTGCCGGCCTACGGCCGGGACTGGCGCACGGGGACGACGTACGCCGGGGTCACGGGTCTGTGCCCCACGACCGCGCCGACCGGCTCGAACCCGAGCGAGATCGCCGGTTTCGCGGACTCCCTCAGCGTGCTGAGCAGTGGTACGCGCGCCTTCACGGCGTCGGGTGCGGCGAGCTACGTCGCGTCGCTGACTGCGCCGGCCGCGTCGCGGGGCGTGAAGTTCGTGACCAAGCCGGTCGTCACGTGGGACCCGACGTACAAGGAGCGCACCTTCGCCACGTCGGCCCAGTACAGCGGCACCCGCTACGAGAAGGTCGCGACGACCGGCACGGCCGCGATCGCGACGAAGGCAGTCACCGTCGTGTCCACCGGGAGCCTGGTGAACGGCCTGTCGGTCACCGGTGCGGGCATCCAGCCGGGAACGACCGTGACGTCGTTCAACGCGACGACCAAGGTCGTCACCCTGAGCCTGCCGACCACGGCCGCGCTCACCGCGACCCCGCTCACCTTCTCCGGTGACGCTCCCGCCACCTGCACCATCAGCCGACGCGCCTACTTCGACGACGCGTCCTCGGTGGCGGCACGAGCCACCCTCGTGGCCACCTATCACCTGCGGGGCATCGCCGAGTGGACCGTCGGCGGCGAGGCCGCGGCGCAGTGGTCGCCGCTGCGCAGCTATGCCGGCACGATCGCGCCGAACCCCACGGCCGTGGGGCTCTCGGTGCCGGCGTACGGCGCCTACGGTCGACGGTTCTCGGCGGTCGTCGCCCTGACCTCCGCCGGGCTCCCTGTCGCCGGTGCCCGAGCCGCGCTCTACTGGCGCAGGAGCGGATCCACCGCGTGGACGCTCCTGTCGACCGGCGTCACGGGCTCGAACGGGCGTCTGGCCCTCGCTCCGGCGATCACGAGCGGCGGAACGTTCCGCGCGTCCGTGGCCGGCACCTTCGACCGGCTGGCGGGCACCGCGGACAGAGGCATCGCGCTGCAGAGCGCGGTGGGGATCACGGGACCGACGGCGGCGGTCCGACCGGCCACCCGCGTCGTCATCACCGCGCACTTCGCCCCCGTCCGGCTCGGCCAGCCGTCGAAGCTGCAGGTGTACACGCGCAAGGGCTGGGTGACCGTCGCGACCAGCAAGGCCAAGGCCTTCGGTGCCAGCGCGTTCGCCGTGCGCTCTCCCGCGAAGGGCGTGGCGGTGCAGTATCGCGTGGTCGCGGCGACGTACCAGGGGATCATCGCGGGTGCCGGATACATCACGCTCCGGTCCGCCTGACGACGGCTCGGAGCGCCACGGGCGTCAGTCGAGGCAGACCGCGGGCAGCTCGAACCAGCGCAGGTGCTCGAAGTCGGCGCTCACCGAGCCGACGTGCACGTCGTCGCCCGGCTCGGGCAGCGCTGCCATGAGCTCGCGAGCCCTGTCGAGGTAGGTCGCGAGGTCGGACTCGGGTGCGCGGTCGTCGCGGCGCGGGTAGGTCAGCACACCGTCGACGTAGTGCAGCTGCGACAGGCGCAGCGGTGGCTCGACGGTGCCGTCCCGGTGGACCCAGCGGCCCGACGCGACGTCGAAGCGGTACTCCGGCACGAGCCTCCAGCCGTGGTCGGCGACGAGGGCCACCGCCTGCACGATGTACTGGAAGACCTGCTCGCTGATGAAGTAGTTGAAGTTGACGCGCACCCAGCCGGGCTTGATGCCCTCGCAGCCGTGGGTGATCTCGCGCTCGAACTCGTGCGAGCGCTCGAGGTCGATGCCCAGCAGGCGGTGACCGTACGGCCCCGCGCAGGAGCAGCCGCCGCGACTCTGGATCCCGAACAGGTCGTTGAGGATCGCGACGACGAGGTTGTGGTGGAGGTAGCGACCGCCGGTGCGCCGCACCGTGAACGACACGATCGACAGGCGCTCGGCGTCGACGTTGCCGAGGATGTCGATGTTCGGGTGGGCCTGCCACGCGGTGATCGCGCGGCGCAGGTAGTCGTGCTCGTGCGCGCGGATCACGTCGAGGCCGACGTTGCGCTTGAGGTCGAACACGAGCCCGGCGCGGATCGACTCCACGATCGCCGGCGTGCCTGCCTCCTCACGGTGCACCACGTCCGTGAGGTAGACGTGCTCGGCGGGGTTGACGTAGGCCACAGTCCCGCCGCCCACCACGACGGGGACCGAGTTCGTGAGCAGGTCGCGGCGGATCGCAAGCACGCCAGGGGTTCCCGGACCTCCGACGAACTTGTGCGGCGAGAGCACGACCGCGTCCTTGTACGACCCGGGGTCGTCCGCCGTGGCGGCCATGTCGATCTCGAGATACGGCGCTGCTGCCGCGTAGTCCCACACCGCGAGGGCGCCGAACCGGTGCAGCAGGCTCGAGATGCCGCGCGTGTCGGTCATGATCCCGGTGACGTTCGACGCGGCGCTGAACGACCCGATCTTCAACGGCCGTCCGGCGTATGCCTCGAGCTCCGTCTCCAGTCGTGCGACGTCGATGTGGCCGTCGACGTCCTCCGGGATCTGCACGACGTCGGCGATCGACTCGCGCCAGGGCAGCTCGTTGCTGTGGTGCTCGAACGGTCCGATGAACACCACCGGGCGCTCGGCGGAGGGGATCTGCGCGGAGAAGCCGCGTTCGCGGTCGAGGTCGGCGGGGATGCGCAGGTTGAGGATCCCGACGAGCTTGTCGATCGCGCCGGTCGTGCCCGAGCCGGTGAAGATGACGACGGCGTCGTCGCCGCAGCCGAGTCCCTCGTGCACGATCGCGCGGGCGTCCTCGCGCAACCGTGTGGTCTGCAACCCGGTGCCGCTGCTCTCCGTGTGCGTGTTCGCGTAGCGGGGGAGCACCTCGTCGCGGATGAAGTCCTCGAGGAATCCCAGCGCGCGCCCGGACGCCGTGTAGTCCGCGTAGGTAACCCGGCGAGGGCCGAACGGCCCGTACATGACCTGGTCGTCGCCGATCACCCCGTCGCGGATCCGCGCCAGCAGCGGCGGCTCGGGCAGGGAGGGGTCACGCGGCGGAACCGGGAGCAGCTGGTCGGACACGCCCTGAGGGTACGACGCCGAAGGCCCCCGTCCCCTCCGTGCGACGATGGCGCCCGTGGGAATCGCGCCGGTGGAGCTCGAGCGGCCGGAGGCCGATGTCGTCGCCGCGCCCGACACGCCGTGGATCACCATCGTCTGGAACGACCCGGTGAACCTGATGAGCTACGTCACCTACGTCTTCATGACCTACTTCTCCTATCCGAAGGAGAAGGCCCAGAAGCTGATGAACGACGTGCACACCCAGGGCCGCGCCGTCGTGTCCGCCGGCAGTCGCGAGGAGATGGAGCGCGACGTCACCGCGATGCACTCCTACGGCCTGTGGGCCACCTTGCAGAAGGACGACTGACGTGGCCATGCACGGGTTCCGGCGCACGGCCCGGGACCGCATCGTGCTGCGCACCGACGACGTCGAACGGACGATCCTCACCGCCCTGGTCCTCCAGCTCGCGGAGCTCGTGCGCCCCGACGCCGACGCGCTCGACCAGGACCCCCTCGCCGCCATGGTCGGTATCGACCCGTTCGCGGTGACCCCGGACGACCCGGCGCTGCACCGCCTCTTCCCGGACGCCTACGCCGACGACGAGGACGCGTCCGCCGAGTTCCGTCGGTTCACCGAGCGCTCCCTGCGCGACGCCAAGCTCGCCCATGCCGGCACGGTCCTCGCGAGCCTCGAGCGCTCGGGCTCGAAGATCACCCTCGCCGACGGCGAGGCCCACGCCTGGCTCGGCACCCTCAACGACCTCCGCCTCACCCTCGCCTCCCGCCTCGACCTGCAGGCGGACAACCACGAGTCCTTCTACGACCTCGACCAGGAGGACCCGAGGTTCCCCCTGTTCCAGATCTACGACTGGTTCACCTTCCTCCAGGAGACGCTCGTCCACGCCCTCACCGGCCTCATCAGCGAGCCTCCCGCGCCCGACGCCGGCTCCTAGGCGCCGCACTACGCTGACGGCCATGCTGACGATCCGCCAGGACCTGGTCGACGCGATGGTCGCTCACGCCCGCGCCGACTACCCGGACGAGGCCTGCGGCGTCATCGCCGGCCCGGAGGGCAGCGACCGGCCCGAGCGCTTCGCGCCGATGGTCAACGCGGCGAGATCGCCCACGTTCTACGAGTTCGACTCGATGGACCTGCTGCGCCTCTATCGTGAGATGGACGACAACGACGAGGTTCCGGTCGTCGTCTACCACTCGCACACCGCCACCGAGGCCTACCCCAGCCGCACCGACATCAGCTACGCCTCCGAGCCCGACGCGCACTACGTCCTGGTCTCGACGCGCGAGACGGGCACCGAGGACGGGCCGTACGAGCTGAGGTCCTACCGGATCGTCGACGGCCTGGTCACCGAGGAGCCCGTCGAGATCGTCTGACCGGGTCACGACCGAGGAGGCCGGGATGAACGCCGAGTGGCACCGCGCGCACGTGCTGGGGCAGCACGCCGGTCTTGAGGACCGCATCGCGTGGCACGAGGAGCACGCGCGCGAGTGCGCCTGCCGGCCCGTGCCGGCACCCATCGCGGCGGCGATCGCGGCGCGAGCGGACGTCCTAGGAGCACCCTCGCGCGACGCGGTCCCGGTCGTGCCCGGGAATACGGCGCCCTAGGCTCGGCCTTCCTCCTGCGGGCCTCCCGGCCCTCTTGACCCGAACCAAGAGCCCGGACGCCCGCCGCCGGGGTCCCCACGACTGGAGATCGACGACCATGGCCATCGAGGTCCGCATCCCGACCATCCTGCGCACGTACACCGACGGCGCGAAGGCGGTCGACGGCTCCGGTGACACGCTGGGCGCGCTCCTCGCGGACCTCGACACCCGCCACGTCGGCATCGCCGACCGGATCGTCGACGGCGGAGCCCTCCGTCGGTTCGTCAACGTCTACCTCAACGACGAGGACGTCCGCTTCCTCGACGGCATCGACACGGCGCTCTCCGACGGCGACGTCGTCACCGTCCTCCCGGCCGTCGCCGGCGGCTGATCGCCCGTGCGCTACGACTCGCTGCTCGCCTCCGTCGGCGGCACGCCGCTGGTGGGGCTGCCGCGGCTGTCGCCGTCGCCCGACGTGCGGCTGTGGGCCAAGCTCGAGGACCGCAACCCCACAGGCTCGATCAAGGATCGCGCCGCCCTCGCGATGGTCGAGGCCGCCGAGCGCGACGGCCTCCTGCGTCCCGGCTGCACGATCCTCGAGCCGACCAGCGGCAACACCGGCATCTCGTTGGCGATGGCCGCGCGCCTCAAGGGCTACCGCCTCGTCTGCGTGATGCCGGAGAACACCTCGGTCGAGCGCTGGCAGCTGCTGCGGATGTGGGGCGCGGAGATCGTGGCGTCGCCGGCGGCCGGCGGGTCCAACGAAGCGGTCCGCGTCGCGAACGCCCTCGCCGAGGAGCACCCGGACTGGGTGATGCTCTACCAGTACGGCAACCCCGCCAACGCCGGCGCCCACTACGCCACGA
>JADGOZ010000017.1 GCA_017882705.1 Candidatus Nanopelagicales bacterium
ACCTCGAGAAGTACCCCGGCACTGTCATCGCCATCACCCACGACCGCTACTTCCTCGACAACGTCGCCGAGTGGATCCTCGAGCTCGACCGCGGCCGCGCCTTCCCCTACGAGGGCAACTACTCGACATACCTCGAGAAGAAGCAGCAGCGCCTCAAGGTCGAGGGCGCGAAGGACGCGAAGCTCAAGAAGCGCCTCTCCGACGAGCTCGAGTGGGTCCGCTCCAGCGCCAAGGCGCGTCAGACCAAGAGCCGCGCGCGCCTCGAGCGCTACGAGGAGATGGCCACCGAGGCCGAGAAGACCCGCAAGCTCGACTTCGACGAGATCCAGATCCCGCCGGGCCCGCGCCTGGGCGCGATCGTCGTCGAGGCGCACGGCCTCACCAAGGGCTTCGACGACAAGCTGCTCTTCGACGACCTGTCGTTCACCCTGCCGCGCAACGGCATCGTCGGCGTGATCGGTCCCAACGGCGTCGGCAAGACCACGCTGTTCAAGATGATCGTGGCGGCGGCGCAGAACGACACGTCCGACAAGGACGCGCTGCCCAACTCCGGCGACATCAAGATCGGCGAGACGGTCACGCTGTCCTACGTCGACCAGAACCGCGGCGGCATCGACCCGGAGAAGAACCTCTGGGAGGTCGTGTCCGACGGGCTCGACTGGATCAAGGTCGGCCAGGTCGAGATGCCGAGCCGTGCCTACGTCTCGGCGTTCGGCTTCAAGGGCACCGACCAGCAGAAGAAGGCCGGCATCCTCTCCGGCGGAGAGCGCAACCGGCTCAACCTCGCGCTCACGCTCAAGCAGGGCGGCAACCTGCTCCTGCTCGACGAGCCCACCAACGACCTCGACGTCGAGACCCTCGGCTCCTTGGAGAATGCCCTCCTGGAGTTCCCCGGCTGCGCCGTGATCACCTCGCACGACCGCTGGTTCCTCGACCGCGTGGCGACGCACATCCTCGCCTACGAGGGCGACTCGAACTGGTTCTGGTTCGAGGGCAACTTCGAGTCGTACGAGAAGAACAAGGTCGAGCGTCTCGGCGCCGACGCCGCGCGTCCGCACCGGGCGACGTACCGCAAGCTCACCCGCGACTGAGCGGGGCGCGACATGGCACGCCGCCGGTTCCTGCTCCAGGTCCGCTCGACCGACCTCGACTGGCTCCAGCACGTCAACAACAGCGTCTACGCCGACTACCTCCAAGAGGCGCGCGTCGACCTGCTCTCGATGTGGCGCGGGTCGCAGCTGTCGCACCCCGAGCTGTCGATGGTGGTCGCGAACCTCGAGATCACCTACCGGAGGTCGATCCACTTCCGCCCCGAGCCCGTCGCGATCGACACCTGGACCGAGAAGGTCGGGCGTACGTCGTACACGCTGGCGCACGAGATCCGGGATCCCGACTCCGACGTCGTCTACGCCGTCGCCCGCTCGGTGCTGGTCCTCGTCGACAAGACCACCGAGCGCCCCACCCCCCTCGGCGACGAGCTGCGCGCCCACCTGCTCTCGGTCGCCGACGAGCCTGCGGCGTCCTCGTGACCTCGGTCCGGCTGCGCAAGGACGAGGCGGTGCACCTCGCGTCCTTCCTCGGGCGCGTCGTCGGCTGGGACGAGCGCGCGGCCGTCCGGGTGCAGGCGCGCGGGGGCGTCGTCGGCGTCTACGCCCCCTCCCCGCTCGACGTGCTCGTGTTTGTCGCCGTGCCTCTCGCCGCGCGGGTCGACGACCCGATCGACACGACGGTGTCGGCAGGACGCCTGCGCGACGTGATCGGCGACGTCGCCCGGGTCGCGCCGGAGACCGACGTGACCCTGCCCGACCCCGTGACCGGTTCGGCGTCGCTGGCGGTCCTTCCGCCGGCCTCGCCGTGGTCGCCGGGGGAGCGCGGCATGGCCGGCGACGTCACGCCCAAGGTCGACGAGGCCGTCGCAGCGTTCCGCTCCTCGGTGCCGGCGAGCGGCTCGTTCCACGCCGAGCTCGTCGCGGAGGCCACCTGGGACGCCCCGGGCTGGGGCGGCCTGCCGATGCGTGCCCTGCACGCCGCGCGGCTGCTCGGCTTCCTCACCCACCCGGGCGCCCGGATCGAGACGGCGACCGTCAGCGGCTGGAAGCGCCTCGTCACGCCGGCGGGTCAGGTCTTCGTCCGCAACAACGCAGGCCCCGCCAGGCTCAGCCTCGTCCCGACGACCCGCTGACCCGCACCAAGATCACGACTTCGGGTAACCCCGGTCAAAGAAACTCCCCTTGATCGCCCCTAAGGGACGATCAAGGGGAGTTCTGCGGTGGTGTCTGGTTCTCGTGGGGATCCTGGTGCTCGGTAGGGAGCGGTGTGGTCAGTCGTCGGTGAGGGCTTCCAGGGCGTCGAGGGCTCCCCCCAGGGCGGTGCGCTGCGCTGCAGTCAGTCGCTCGAGCCGTGCGGCAACGAGGTCGGCGCGGTCGCGACGGACGCCGTCGAGCAGGCGCCGGCCCGCGGTGGTGATCTCGAGCCATGAGGAGCGCCGGTCCTCGGCGTCGGTGGTGCGGACGGCGTAGCCCTCGTCCTCGAGGACGGACACGACGCGCGACAGCGTCGCCGGCGTGACCCCCTCGTGGCGGGCGAGGTCGCCGAGCCGCACCGCCCCGAGCCGCTCGACCGTCACGAGCGCGGCGATGCTGCTCGCGCCGATGGGCAGCGCGAGGTCGCGACGAGTCGCGCGGGTGAGTCGGGCCAGCGCGTCGCCGAGGCGTACGGCGTCCACGCCCCCGCTCGTGCGGCGACGCGACGGCGCCGCGGTCACGGGTTGTCCTTCTCAGGGAAGCGCAGCGCGTGGGCGAGCGGGCCGGTGAGCTCGTCCACCTCCTCGCCCTCGACCGGCGCGTAGGTCTCCGGCTCCTCGCCGAGACGCTCTCCGGCGTCCGGTGCCGAGAGCTCGTCGGACGCGCGCACTCCGGCGTACCAGCTGGCGATCGCGGCGACGACCATCATCAGCGCGGCGATGGCGAACACGAGGACGAGGCCCGAGTGGAACGGGTCGGAGATGAGCGACGGGAAGAAGTCGTTGCCGGTCAGGCGTGCTGCGTTGGCCGGGGGCAGCGAGGACAGCGTGCCGCTGGGGCCGAGGAGGGACGCGATCGGGTTGATTCCGAGGAACGCCGCGAACAGGATTCCGACCGGCGGCAGCGCCGCGAGGTTGTCGGCGACGCCGGACGAGACCCCTTGCGCGATCAGACCCCCGGACAGCGTGCCCGGCAGCGTGTTGGCGAGACCGACCACCATGAGCGAGAAGAAGACGCCGATCGACAGCGCCGAGCCGGAGTTGAAGAACGTCATGCGCATGCCGGAGGCGACGCCGCGCGACTGCGCGGGCACGGCGTTCATCACCATGCTGGCGTTGGGGGAGGAGAACATGCCCGACCCGACACCGTTGAGGAAGGTGAGGAAGGCGAACGCCCAGTAGGGGAAGTCGACAGGCAGCAGCATGAGGCCGACGAACGACGCGGCGGTGACGAGGGCACCGCCCACGGCGAAGCGCCGTGAGCCGTGCCGGTCGCTGAGGTAGCCCGACAGCGGACCTGCCGCGAGGAAGCCGATCGTGAGCGGCAGCAGGAATACGCTCGCCCACAGCGGCGTGCTCTCGTAGGAGTAGCCGCGGCGCGGCAGCCAGATCCCCTGCAGCCAGATGATCAGGATGAACTGCAGGCCGCCGCGCGAGATCGATGCCAGCAGACCGGCGAGGTTGCCGAGCGAGAACGCCCGGATCCGGAACAGCGACAACCGGAACATGGGGTCGTCGACGCGCGACTCGACGATCACGAACAGCACGAGCATGGCCACGCCGCCCACCAGCGCGGAGACGACCCACGGGTTCGTCCAGCCCATCGCGGAGCCGCCGTAGGGCTGCATCCCATAGGTGACACCGGCGATGACGAGGCCGAGGCCGAGGGCGAACGTCAGGTTGCCGGGCAGGTCGAGCCTGCCCTTGTGCCGGGCACCGACCTCGTGGAGGGAGAGGTAGGCCCAGATCGCGCCGACGACACCGAACGGCACGCTCACCCAGAACACGGCTCGCCAGTGCCACTCGGACAGCACGCCGCCGATGACCAGGCCGAGGAACGAGCCCGCGATGGCCGCGATCTGGTTGATGCCCAGGGCAGTGCCACGCTGGTGGAGCGGGAACGCGTCGGTGAGGATGGCCGTGGAGTTGGCCATGAGCATCGCTGCGCCGACCGCCTGCACCGCGCGGAACCCGATGAGCCAGAGGGCACCGGCGGAGCCGTCCCACGGCACGAGCGAGAGCGCGACGGACGACAGCGCGAAGACGAGGAATCCGGCGTTGTAGATCCGCACGCGGCCGTAGATGTCGCCCAGCCGCCCGAATGTGACGACGAGCGCCGCCGTCACGAGCAGGAAGCCGAGCAGCATCCAGAGCAGGTAGCTCACGTTCGCCGGGTCGAGCGGGTTGAGCCCGATGCCGCGGAAGATCGCCGGCAGCGAGATGAGCACGATGGAGGCGTTGACCGTCGCCATGGTCATGCCGAGCGTGGTGTTGGACAGCGCCACCCACTTGTAGCGCGGGTGGTCCTTGTGCACGCGGCCGAAGCCCGAGGCTTCGGTGCTGGTCCCGCTCGTGGTGTCCGCCATGCAGGCATCCTGCGCCAGATAGTTGCCTAGTGCAAACTAACTGCCGGGTACGGCGGTCAGCGGGTGTGCCTCGGTGCGGCCGTCGACTGGCGCACGAGGACGTGCGGCGTGCGCGGGGCGGACCGCACCTTCCTGCCCTCGACGAGTGCGAGCGCCATCCGGGCGGCGGTGCGCCCCTGCTCGCGGAGGTCCTGCGCGACCGTCGTGAGCGGCGGGCGGCTGTGCGCCGCCTCGTCGATGTCGTCGAAGCCGATCACCGACAGGTCGCCGGGGACGTCGAGGCCGAGCTCGGCCGCGGCGCTGAGCACCCCGAGCGCGAGGACGTCGCTCACGGCGAAGACGGCAGTCGGACGCTTCGCGCGACCCAGCAGCGCGCGCGCCGCGACGACGCCGGCCTCCGTGGTGTTGGTGCCGGCGTCGACGACGGCGACCGACTCCGGCTCGACGCCGCCCTCCGCGGCCCGTTCGAGGAACCCGATGACGCGCTGCGCGAACCCCCGGCGCACGCGGACGACGACGTCGTGGGGCTCGACCGGCATGTCCTCGGGCAGCGCCACGATGCCGAGGCTGCGATGACCGAGCGCGAGCAGGTGGTCGGCGGCGAGAGCGGCGGAGCGCGCGTTGTCGATGCCGATGTAGGGAGCCCCGGCCAGCCGGGGGGAACCGGCCGACACGAACGGGAGGCGTCGCGAGCGCACGGCGACGACGACCGGGTCGTCCTCCCAGATCGAGCTGACGATGAACGCGTCGACGATCGCGCTGCGCACCAGGCCGCCGTCGCGGGCGGCGTCGGCCGGGAGGAGGAGCATCGCCATCCCCGCGGCCGACATCTCGTCGGCGACCCCCCGGAGGAACTGGACGAGACCGGGATCGGTGAACGCGTAGGTGAGGTTCTCCGTGAGCAGGACGCCGACGGTGCCCGCGCGGCCGCGCCGCAACGAGCGGCCGGCCGGATCGGGTCCGCCGTAGCCGAGCTCCGCCGCCACGGCGAGGACGCGCTCGCGGGTCGCGGCCGACAGCTGGTCGGGGCGGTTGTAGGCGTTGGACACCGTCATCCGGGAGACGCCGGCGGCCTCGGCGACTGTGTCGAGAGTGGGACGAGAGGTCGTCATGGCGCAGGTCACCTCCTCGAACGGCATAGGCGCGTTGTCTGGCTGGTTGTGGTGCTGTATCGTTCCAGACTGTATCCATAAAGAAGCAGGAAGAAGGACCGTGACAGCGCACTCCCTGGCTCTGTGCCTGGCCTATCTCGGCTCCGCGATCGGTGTCGCCATGGTCGTGCCCCAGATCCTCCGGATCGTTCGCCACCCGCACATGGCGGGTGTGTCGCCGTGGACGTGGGCCATCACGGCCGTCGCCTGCTCGACCTGGCTGGCCTACGGCCTCCGCACCGGATCGTTGCCGCAGATCCCCGGCAACGTCCTGCTGATCAGCGGTGCCGTCGCGATCGTCCTGCTCGTCCCCGCGGCGTGGAGCCGCCGCCGCCGTGCTGCCGCGCTCATCGTGTCCGTGCTCGCCATCGTGACGTTCTCGACGCACCTCGCTCCCGAGGCGGTCGGCTTCCTCGCGTTCGGCATCGGGCTCGTCGGAGTGTGGCCGCAGGTCTTCGAGACGCTCTGGCTTCGACGCGGCATGGGGCCGTCGGCGCTGTCGCTCACCTCGAACACGCTGAAGATCGGCTCCCAGCTGTGCTGGCTGTCGTTCGCCCTGCTCACGACCGACATCCCCGTCATCGTGAGCGCGACCCTCGCACTCACGACCAACTCCGTCATCACGGCGGTCGAGGCGGCACGGCGCCGGGCCGCGGCCGACGTGGCCGTCGCCACCCGGCAGATCCCGGTCCTGGAACCGGCGTAGACCCGGGGCGCAACCCGCCCGCTCGCGCTCCGGGCCCGACCGCTCACGTCATGACGTGGCTGGGTCAGTGGGGGGAGAGGACCGGGGCGGTGGGCGCGGCGGCCTTCTCGAGGGCGTCGCCGCGGGGGACGACGGCGCTGGCGACAGCGGCGAGCAGGCAGAGACCGCCGGCGATCCACCAGGCGGGGTCGTAGCTGCCGGTGCTCTCGCGGACCATCCCGGCGAACCAGGCCGAGATGCCGGCCCCGATCATGTGCGAGGCGAAGACCCAGCCGAAGACCACGCCGGCGCGCTCCACGCCGAAGCACTCGCGGCACAGCGCGACAGTCGGCGGCACGGTGGCGACCCAGTCGAGGCCGTAGAGCACGACGAAGAAGAACATCGGCGGCTGCACGGTCGGCGCCCAGAGCAGGTGCACGAGCAGCAGGGAAACGCCGCGCAGGCCGTAGTAGACGGCGAGCAGGATCCGCGAGTCGTAGCGGTCGGTGAGCCAGCCGGACCCGATCGTGCCGACCAGGTCGAACACGCCGACGAACGCGAGCAGCGTCGCACCCGCCGTGAGCGGGAGGCCGTGGTCGTGCGCAGCGGGGATGAAGTGCGTGCCGACCAGGCCGTTCGTCGACCAGCCGCACACGAAGAAGCCCGCGGCCAGCAGCCAGAAGGCGCGCGTCCGTGCGGCCTCGCGCAGGCGCAGGACCGCGATGCGTCCGGGACCTATCCCGCCGTCGTCGAGGGCCTCGGGGGGCACCCAGCCTGACGGAGCGCCATAGGGCAGCACCCCGACATCGCTCGGCCGGTCCTTCAGGAAGAGCAGCGCGAGCGGGACCACGAGGAGGGCGAGCACCGAGAGCAGCAGCGAGGCGTAGCGCCACCCGTCGTCGGTGACCAGCTTGGCGATCGTCGGGAGGAAGAGCAGCTGCCCGGTGGCGCTCGCCGCGGAGAAGACCCCGGTGACCAGGCCGCGCCGGGCCACGAACCAGCGCTGCGCCACGATCGCGCCGAACACGAGCGCCATGCAGCCGGCGCCGAACCCGATGAAGACGCCCCAGAGCACCACGAGCTGCCATGGCTGGGTCATCACGGTCGTGAGGCCCATGCCGAGCGCGAGCAGCACGAGCGCGAACGCGACGACCCGGCGGATGCCGAACTTCTCCATCAGCGCCGCGGCGAAGGGCGCGACGAGCCCGTAGAGCGACAGGTTGACCAGCACCGCGAAGGACACGGTCTCGCGCGACCAGCCGAACTCGTCCGAGACGGGCTCGAGGAACACCCCCGTGCTCGAGCGGAACGCTGCCGCCGCGACCAGCGCCACGAACGTGACGGCCGCGACGGCCCAGGCGCGGTGGCGCCAGGTCACGGCAGGGCGATCCAGGTGCAGGTGTCGGGCGCGAGCACGAGCGCACCGCCGTCGTCGTACTCGGCGACACCCGTGCTGAGCAGCACCTCGCCCTCGAGCTCGACGAGACGCTCGGACTCGGACACGTTGAGCAGCACGAGGATCGCGCCGTCGCCGGGGCGCTCGATCGCCAGGACGTCCGTGTGCCCCGAGTCGCGCCACACCAGCTCGCCGTCGCCGAGCACCTCGCTCGCGCGACGGATCCGCAGCGCCTGGCGGTAGAGCGAGAGCGTGGACGTCGGGTCGGCTGCCTGCGCCTCCGCCGTCAGCCCCGCCCAGTCCGTCGGCTGCGGGAGCCACGGCGTACCCGTGCTGAAGCCGTACGGCGGCTCCTCGCCGGACCACGGGATCGGGACGCGGCAGCCATCGCGTCCCTTGGCCGCGCCCTCGGTGCGGAAGTACGTCGGGTCCTGGCGCGCCTCGTCCGGGAGGTCGAGGACCTCCGGGAGCCCGAGCTCCTCTCCCTGGTAGAGGTAGGCCGAGCCGGGCAGCGCCAGCGACAGCATCGACATCGCGAGAGCCCGACGGCGCCCGGTCTCGAGGTCGATCGTCGTCGCGTCGCGCCAGGGCGCGAAGCGCGTGACGGGGCGCCAGACGTCGTGGTTGGAGAGCACCCAGGTGGGCGGGGCGCCCACCGCTGAGGACGTCAGGAGCGACGTCCCGATGACGTCGCGGATGACCTCGGGGTCCCAGTAGGCCTTGAGGAAGTGGAAGTTGAAGGTCGTGTGCAGCTCGTCAGGACGCGTGTAGGCGGCCTGCGCCTCGGTCGTCGCGACCCACGCCTCGCCGACGAACGCGCGCGTCGGCTCGTAGGAGTCGGCGACCCGGCGCCACTCGCGCCACACCTCGTGCACACGGGGCTGGTCCCACGCCGGACCGCGCTCGTTGCCCGCCATCGGCAGGCCGTCCGGCTCGGGGCCGTCGGGGAGCCCCTCGGCCTTGATGAGCGAGTGCGCGACGTCGATGCGGAAGCCGTCGACGCCCATGTCGAACCAGAAGCGCAGCGTCTTCTCGTAGTCGGCGTGGATCTCCGGGTTCTCCCAGTTGACGTCGGGCTGCGAGGAGTCGAACAGGTGCAGGTACCACCATCCCGGGTGGCCCTCGATGCGCGTCCACGCGGGGCCGCCGAAGGCGCTGGGCCAGTTGTTCGGCGGGAGCTCGCCGTCGGGGCCCTTGCCGCGCATCGCATGGAAGCGAGCCCATTCCGGCGATCCGGGTGCGGTCGCGAGCGCCGCCTTGAACCACTCGTGGTCCCAGGAGAAGTGGTTGGGCACGACGTCGACGAACACGCGCAGGTCGAGAGCGTGCGCCTCTGCGACGAGCGCCCGCATGTCGTCGAGCGTGCCGAGACGCGAGTCGACGTCGCGCGGGTCGGCGACGTCGTAGCCGCCGTCGAGCAGCGGCGACGGGTAGAACGGCGAGAGCCACACGGCGTCGACGCCGAGGTCGTGCAGGTAGGGGAGCCGCGCGCGGATGCCCGGGATGTCGCCGAGACCGTCGCCGTCGGAGTCGGAGAACGAGCGCGGGTAGATCTGGTAGACCACCGCGTCACGCCACCAGTCGCGGACCTTGCGGGGCGGGATGCCGGCGTTGCCCTCGCGGACGGGGAGGTCGATGGTCACTGGGTCTCCTGGTTCAGGGTGAGGCCGGCGGCGGATTCCGTGGGGGAGCCGACGGGCGCGGCGTTGACCATCGCGATGGCGGCCCCGACGAGGTAGCGCCAGAGCTCCTGCTCCCACGACGGGTCGAGCTCCTGCTCGGCCATCGTCTGGTCGAGCGCGGCCCGCATGTGGTCGAGCCAGCGGTCGCGGGCGTCGTCGTCGATGACGTAGGGGTTGTGGCGCATCCGCAGCCGCGGGTGCCCGCGCTCGTCGGAGTAGGTCGTCGGACCGCCCCAGTACTGCGTCAGGAACAGGCGCAGCCGGCGCTCGGCCGGCTCGAGGTCTCCCTCGGGGTACATCGGCCGCAGCACCGGGTCGCTCGCCACGCCTTCGTAGAAGTGACGGACGAGCGCCTCGAAGAACTCGGCTCCGCCCATCCGGTCGTACGGAGTCGTCTCGTCTGACATGCGGGCCATTCTGCCGTCACCCCAGGGCTACGACATCCACCCGGGTCAGGACGCGCGGGCGGTCGGCTCTCCTGGCGGCAGGGCGCGGCTCTCGCTGCGCTCGAGCTGCTCGGCGTTCTCCCGGATGTTGCGCAGCATCGAGCCGAAGATGATGCCGTGGAAGGGCAGCATGCTCGTCCAGTAGGCGTGGCCGTAGAGGCCCTTGGGGTGGAACAGCGCCCGCTGACGGTAGACGGTGACGGCGCTGCGACCCGATCCCTTGGTGCGGATCGACAGCTCGAGCCAGGCCAGGCCGGGCATCCGGAACTCGCCGCGCAGGCGGAGCAGCTCCTCGGGGATCCGTTCCTCGACGCGCCAGAAGTCCAGCGGGTCGCCGACGCGCAGCCGGTCCGGGTCGCGCCGCCCACGGCGCAGCCCGACGCCGCCCGCGGCGCGGTCCATCCACCCGCGCACCTCCCAGGCGGCCGGGAACGAGTAGTAGCCGCGGTCGCCGCCCAGGCCCTCGATGACGCGCCACAGTGACGCCGGGCTCGCGTGCACGACGGTGCTGCGGTCGTCGAGGTAGAGCGTGCCACCGGACCAGCTCGGGTCGGACGGGAGCGGGTCGCTCGGTGCACCGGGAACGCTGGAGTTCGACCATGCGGTGCGGACGTCGGCCTGCTGGATCTTGGCGAGCGCCAGCTCCACGGCTCGCTCGTAGGGCACGAGCCCCTCGGGCGGGTCGGGGATGAACTCGGCGATCGCGTGGTCACGGCAGACCGTGCGCATCGTCACGCTCTCCACCAAGGGCCCGGCGACCGAACGCGGCACCGGGGTGATGAGCCCGACCCAGAAGCGGGAGAGCCCAGGCGTCCCGAGCGCCATGCGCACCACGACGCGCTTGCGCAGGCCGGCGGCCCGGGCGTAGCCGTGCATCATCAGCTCGTAGGTCATGACGTCGGGGCCGCCGATGTCGAACGTGCGGTTGAGGCCTGCGGGCAGGTCGGCGCAGCGCACGAGGTAGTAGAGGACGTCGCGGATCGCGATGGGCTGGGTCGGGGTCCGCACCCAGGCGGGCGTGACCATCACCGGCAGGCGCTCGGTGAGGTAGCGCGTCATCTCGAAGCTCGCCGAACCACTGCCGATGATGACCGCGGCCCGCAGCTCGACGGTCGGCACCTCGGAGAGGTGGAAGATCTCGCTGACCTCGTTGCGGCTGCGCATGTGGTGGCTCAGCTCGGCTACCGGCTCGTCGGGCATGAGGGCACCGAGGTAGACGATGCGACCGACCTGCTCGTCGCGGGCGGAGGCGGCGAACAGCCGCGCGAGGTGCCGCTCGATCTCCTCGAAGCCGGTCCCTGCGGCCATCGAGTGCAGCAGGTAGTAGGCGACATCGATGCCGCGCAGCGCCTCGTGGACGGCGTCCGGATCGCCGGCGTCGCCGGCCACGACCTCGACCTGGCCGATCCAGCTGCGCTCGGAGAGCCGCTCGGGGTGGCGGGCGAGGATCCGCACCTCGTGCCCGGCAGCGAGCAGCTCCGGGACGAGGCGTCCTCCGATGTAGCCGGTCGCACCGGTCACGAGGCACTTCATGCCCGTCAGTCTGTCGTTGTGCGCCGGAGTCCGCGCGCCGGGGCGCGGGTCGTGACGCTCAGATGCGCGGCGGGGCGGCCGAACCGCCCGCCGCGGGCGGGTTGGCGGACGGCAGGTTCTGGCGCACGAGCACAGGGACCCGCACGCCGGCCTTGTCGAAGGCGAGCTTGAGCTGCTCGCGCAGCGCGCGCCCCGCCGACATCTGCTGGTCCGGTGCCGCCTTCGCGGTGACCCGTACGAACACCGCGTCCCCGCTCACGCTCTCGACCCCGGCGTACGTCGGCGTCCCGAACAGGATCCCGTCGTAGGCCGGGTCGCCGTCCATCCGGACGCCGACCTCCTCGACGATCCTGCGCACGCGGTCGAGGTCCTCGTTGTAGGCGATCGGGACGTCGACGATGGCCATGGTCCAGCCCTGCGAGCGGTTCGCGACGCGCAGGATCTCGCCGTTGCGGACGTACCAGACGACGCCGGACAGGTCGCGGATGCGCGTGACGCGCAACGTGACCTCCTCGACCGTGCCGGTCGCGGGACCGAGGTCCACGACGTCGCCGACACCGAACTGGTCCTCGAGCACGAGGAAGATCCCGGAGAGGAAGTCCTTCACGAGGGTCTGCGCGCCGAAGCCGAGCGCGACGCCGATGACGCCGGCGCTCGCGAGCAGCGGCGCCATGTTGACGCCGAGCTGCCCGAGGATGATCAGGAGCGCCAGCGTGACGATCGAGAACGTCGTGATGCTGCGCAGCAGCTGTGCGATCGCCTCGAACCGCTGCTCGCGGCGCTGGCTCATCAGGACGGCGGTGAGCTCCTGCGTGCCTTCGACACCGCGCGCCTGGCCGGGCCGGTCCTGCGCGTCGAGCCGGTTCTTCGCCTGGTTCGTGACGCGGCGGATGACTCGGACCAGCAGCCACCAGATGACGAAGGACACCACGAGCGTCGCCACGATGATGAGGGCGTTCCTGGTGATCCAGTCGCCGACCGACTGCCAGAACGTCTGCCCGGTCGAGGTCGACCCAGCGGTGACCACGAGCCTGCTGCTCAGCATGGGGGAAGCCTAGTCAGGGCCGCTCGAGGCCGGTCCATCGCGCCATGAAGGCGAGCAGGCTCGTGAACTCCTCGATCGACTTGGTGAGCGACCGGCCGCCGTGGCCGACGTCCGCACCCGCGAGCAGCAGGATCGGACGGCTGCCGCTCGTGGCGCGCTGCATCGCGGCGCACAGCTTGCGCCCGTGCATCGGGACGGTCCTGGTGTCGTTGTCGAAGACCATGAACAGGGTCGCGGGGTAGTCCGTCCCCTCGTGGACGTTGTGGTACGGCGAGTAGGCGAGGAGCCAGCCGAGCTCCTCGGGGACCTCGGGATCGCCGTACTCGACCGTCCAGGTCGGGCCGAGGCCGCCGCCCTCGTTCGGCTCGGGGTGGGAGTAGCGCACCATGTCGAGCAGCGGGGCGGTGCAGACGACCGTGCCGTACAGCTCGGGCCGCTGGGTCGCCGCGACGCCGACGAGCAGGCCGCCGTTGCTGCCGCCGTGGATGGCGAGCTGGTCGCGCGTGGTCCAGCCCTCGCGCACGAGCCACTCCGCCGCGGCGTGGAAGTCGTCGAAGACGTTCTGCTTGTTCGCGAGCATCCCGGCGCGGTGCCACTCCTCGCCCTCCTCGCCGCCGCCCCGGATGCACGCGACGGCGTAGACGCCCCCGGCCTCGACCCAGGCGAGCGCGGTCGCGGAGAAGTGCGGTGCCATCGAGATCCCGAAGCCGCCGTAGCCGTACAAGAAGGTCGGGCGAGGCCGGTCGGGCGCGGATGCCTTCGACAGCAGGAACATCCGGACGATCGTGCCGTCAGCGGACGGGTAGGTGACGAGTTGGCTCACGACGTCGGGCACCTCGACGGACCCGGGCGGCGAGGCGTAGAGCGTGACCTCGCCCGTGCGTGCGTCGAACTGGTGGACCTGGACCTGCGTCGTGAAGTCCGTGTAGACGAACCACATCAGCGGACCGCCGTCGGGACGCTCGCCGAGCCCCCCGAGCGTGCCGACGCCGGGGAGCGGCACGTCGCCGATCCGTTCGCCGGTGGCGAGGTCGTGCAACGTGATCTCGCCGACCGTGTGCCGCGTCCACGCGGCGGCGAGGACCGGTCGGTCTAGCTCGGGGCCGTCGAGGATCGCGACGTCGTCGAGCACCGCCTCCTCGTCCTCGGGCAGGAGCTCGACCCAGTGCTCCGCGGTCGGCGTCGAGGGGTCGGTGACGAGCAGGCGGCCGCGCGGCGCGTCGAGGTCGGTGTGGATGTAGGCGCGGCCGTCGCGGCCGACGTGCAGCGAGGTGTTGGCGTCGACACCGACCTGCACCTCGACGAGCTCCGGGGCCTCGAGCGGCGACGTCGTGAGGTCGGCGATCCAGAGATCGTTGCGCGGCTCGGTGCCCTCCTGGCTGGAGACCACGAGCCAACGGCCGTCCATGCTGACGGAGACCCCGTAGTAGTTCGTGACGACGCGGCCGGCACCGAAGATCTCGACGTCGTCGCTCGGGTCGGTGCCGAGGCGGTGCAGCCACACGCGGCGGTGGAACTGCTCCTCGCCCTCGGGCAGCGCGGCCGGGTCGAGACGGCGAACGTAGTAGTACGCCTCCGCTCCCGGCACCCACGCGATGGGGGAGTAGCGCGCACGGTCGATCGGACCGTCGACGAGCTCGCCCGTCGCGACGTCGATGACGCGTACGACCGATTCCTCGGTGCCGCCCTCGGAGAGCTGGTAGGCGAGCAGGTCGCCCTCCTTGCTCGGCTGCCACGCGTCGAGGGTCGTGAGGCCCGTCGGATCGATCGCCATCGGATCGAGCAGCACCCGCTCGGTGCCGTCGGGGTCGACCGTGCAGAGCACGGCGAACTGCTGCGCTCCGTCGCGACGCATGAAGAACCGACGCTCACGGCGGAAGGTCGGGGCCCCGATGAAGCCGGCCGAGGTCAGCTCCGTCAGGCGAGTGCGCCAGTGGTCCGCCGTATCCCAGGTGGACTCCTCGGCCGCGACGAGCGCGGACTGCTGTGCGGCCCACGTGACGGTGCGCTCGTCGTCGGTCCGCTCGAGGTAGCGGTAGGGGTCGGGGACCGGCACGGCGTAGTGGTCGTCGACGACGTCGAGGCGGGGTGCGTCCGGGTAGGTCGGCATCCACCCACCCTAGGAGAGGGTGGTTCTCGGAGCTTCGGCCAGTGTGCTTGCGGCACAGTCCAGGGGGTCGTCCGTGGTTGACGAGTGATTGACGCCGTGGCCGGTGGACCAGCTGTGGATGGCGACTCGACGTGAACCGGAATCTCTCAAAGTAGTTGTCCACACTGGGGTTTGATCGGGTCGCACTGTCAGACCCTCTCTCTGGGCTTTCGGCATGTGTCCGATCAGCCAGCAGCCCC
>JADGOZ010000018.1 GCA_017882705.1 Candidatus Nanopelagicales bacterium
CTGCGAAGCAGCATGCTCTGGTCGGTCCAGCTTGGGCAGCCCCCGTATGTCAGCGTCGATCCAGTCGCAGACCGGGACCATGACATCCCGGCGGCTGGGGAGGTGACGTTCCTCAGTCTTGAGCTTCCACCCGATGCCGTGTACGTCGACGGATTCGACGCCGGTGCAGCGGATGTCGAGCAGTCCTTGGTGTCTCCCCGACTGTGCGCGCTGTTCAACCAAGACGCCGTCCCCGGCTTCCACGCCACGCCGACGACCGACTACATCGTCGTGATCGCAGGCACGCCGCTCCTGGTGCTCGACGACTCGGAAGTCCTGCTGAAGCCTGGCGACACCCTCGTCCAGAACGGTGCCCGCCACGCGTGGCGAAATCCAGGCACGGTATCGGCATCCATCGTCATAGTCATGGTGGGAAACCCGGTCCACTCCGAAGACGACACGGGTTCGCACGCCTAGCGCTGCGGGCAGCCGCAAACCCGTTCGGACCTCTCGAACCTTGTGCCGCAGCGGAGCGAACCCAGCAGTGGCCGGTGAGAACTTGGAGTGCTACATGTCGCGTGCGATCCCGACCGAACCAGCGAGCCGTCTGAACAAGGTTGTTGCGTCGGCGGCATGCGCCGTCGCCGACATCGGAGTGGGCGCATCGATCTCCGTGGGGGGCTTCGGTCTGAACGGAATCCCGTCCGTGTTGATAGCGGCGCTCCTGGAAGCAGGAGCGTCCGAGCTCCGCATCGTCAGCAACAACTGTGGCGTGGATGGCTGGGGGCTGGGACTGCTGCTGGCGGCAGGGCGGATCGCGCGGATGACGTCGTCGTACGTGGGTGAGAACAAGGAGTTCGAGCGGCAGTTCCTCCACGGCGAGCTCGAGGTCGAGCTGATCCCGCAGGGCACTCTCGCGGAGCGGCTGCGCGCCGGCGGAGCGGGCATCCCGGCGTTCTACACGCCCGCAGGGGTCGGCACCCAGGTCGCCGACGGCGGGATGCCCTGGCGCTACGACGGCTCCGGCGGCATCGCCGTGGCCTCGCCGGCGAAGGAGACGCGGGAGTTCGGGGGGCGCGACTACGTGCTCGAGCGCGGCATCGTCACCGACTTCGCGCTCGTGCGAGCCAGTGTCGGCGACCGGCACGGCAACCTCGTCTTCGACAAGAGCACGCGCAACTTCAACCCGCTCGTCGCGACCGCGGGCCGCATCACGATCGCGGAGGTCGAGCACCTCGTCGAGCCCGGCGAGATCGACCCACAGGCTGTCCACACCCCGGGCGTGTTCGTGCAGCGCGTCGTCGAACTGACCCCAGAACAGGCCGTCGACAAGCGCATCGAGCGCCACACCACAATCGCGAGAGGCTGATCACCAATGACACAGGACCCGCGGCTGGCACTCGACGAGCCGACGGATGGCTGGCCCACTCCGCAGGAGTGGCGAGACGCGATGCTGTCCACCCTGAGCGACGACGATGCTGACGCGTGAGGAACTCGCCGCCCGCGTCGCACTTGAGCTCCGGGACGGCGAGTACGTGAACCTCGGCATCGGTCTCCCGACGCTGGTCCCCAACCACCTGCCCGCCGACCTGACCGTCGTGCTGCAGTCTGAGAACGGGATCCTCGGCACCGGCCCGTTCCCGACCGAGGACGGCGTGGACGCCGACCTGATCAACGCGGGGAAAGAGACGGTCACCGTCCTGCCCGGCGCGAGCTTCTTCGACTCCGCGCAGTCCTTCGGGATGATCCGCGGCGGCCACATCGATGCGGCGATCCTCGGCGCGATGCAGGTCTCCGCGACCGGGGACATCGCGAACTGGATGATCCCGGGGAGGATGGTCAAGGGCATGGGCGGGGCGATGGACCTCGTTCACGGCGCCAAACGGGTGATCGTGATGATGGAGCATGTGGCGAAAGACGGCTCCCACAAGATCGTCGACGCGTGCACGCTACCGCTGACCGGGAAGGGCGTCGTCGACCGGATCATTACCGACCTCGCCGTCATCGACGTCACCCCTGACGGCCTCGCCCTCCGCGAGACCGCACCCGGCGTAGATGTCGGTGACGTCATCAGGGCGACCGGCACGAGACTGATGGTTTCTTCGCTTGCCGGACGTTGACGACGGCCACGGGCGCCCCTCCGCGCTCAAGCCTTCGTATGAGTCTCGGTAGCTTTGAAGCGGGGACGCACGGCTGCGCGGCGTTTGCCCGACACATCACGGGCACCAATGGTGGCCGACGGCGGGCACAATATGGTCGGCGCGTGAGTGTCGACGGGAAGCAGGCTTGGGATGAAGGCATACGTGCTCACGGCTTTCGGCGAGGCACCCCAGCTCCGGGACGTTGCAGCGCCAGGTCGTTGCGCTCGCGAGGAGTGCCGCGCGCATCACGGGCCTGGCTACCCTCGTGAGACTGAATCGCCCGTAAGCGGATCTCCGCGCCCCCAGCGCTGTCAGCCGTCACTCAATGCTCTGTGGGACTTCCGCGATCACGATCAAGACTCTAGCCACGGTCGGGTCTTGGAGTGTCGACTTGCAGCAACGTCCTGCGGCCGAGACTGCCGCGGAACGGAGGATGCAGTCAGCGGGTCGTGCCTCGACGAGAAGCACTACAGCGCGCTGTCGGCGCGCCGACGTCGACACCGCACGCTCCAAGGATCCACGTCGTCGCCCCGTAGGCGGCGAATGCTCGGACCGCCGACGAAGCCGGCTCGTCGCTCGGCCACGGGTTTCGACCAGTTTGGGGTTGCGGCGGAAGTAGAAGGACTCAACGACTCGCGGACTATCTGCGTTCGCAGGGCAGCAGCGCTGGCCCGCACGGGACGACGCATAGGTTCTTGCCGCTTCGCCGTCCGGCGGCTCTCGTGCAGGTCCAAGCGAGCGTTCGATTACGAACGAAACTGCTCACGGATTGCTCACAGAGCATGTGAGACCCCCCGTCATTGGCCGATTCCATGCGGACGGCCGGAAGCCCCTGACCTGCGGAAACGTCACCAACCATCACTCCCAGATCTCGTCGAACACCCCCTCATTCGCTCTCGTAACTCGATCTGGTACGGCTGGTACCCGGTGCGCGAGCTGCCGGACATGGCGTTCTCGGTGGAGGGCAACGTCTATGTGGCCACCTACCTCATCTACGACGACCTGGCTGACGATGAGAAGTACCGCGCCCGCGTGCACGAGAAGACCGCGGCGGTCGCGGCGAACGGGGGCATCGGCGTCTATCTCGGCGATACCGACTTCACCCGCCCTCCCCTCGGCGTCCCGCCGGCTCGACCACATCGGGCTCAACGTCGCCGACCTGGACGCGCCGAACGCTGGTACTCCGAAGCCTTCGGCTATGTGCGCGACCTCGTGCTGCGCATCGACGTCCTCGAGCTCGCCATCGTCATGCTCATCCATCCCGAGGGCGGCGACCGGCTTGAGCTGTTGCACCGTCCTGGCACGTCACCAGGGCTTCATGCGCAGAGTCCGCCCGAGGCGGTGCTCACCCGGGGCTTCGGGCACATCGCGTTCGACGTGCTCGGCGTCGACGCGCATCGACACCCTGGTGACGCTGGGCGCTCGTCCCGTTATGACACCGAGGCCGTCGCCCGAGCCCGGCGTCCGTATGGCGTTCGTGGCCGACCCGGAGGGCAAACTCGTGGACCTGCTGGACCGCTCGAGCGGCACAGCCGACGCCGCAGTGCAACGGTGATGCAGCGATGACAGCGGGTTGAGGCACTCAGATCTGGGTGGCGAGCTGGAGCTCAAGCTCGCCGAGCACGCGGTAGCAGTCGAGCACCGACGCGACGCTGGAGTTCGGCTGGCGTCCGTCTCGGATCGCCGTGACGAACTCGCGGTCCTGCAGCTCGATGCCGTTCGTCGAGACGGCGACCTGCGTGACGTCGATCGGCTCCTCCTCGCCGTCGACGAGGTCGTCGTAACGCGCGATGTAGGTGCCCTTGTCGCAGATGTAGCGGAAGAACGTGCCGAGCGGACCGTCGTTGTTGAAGCTCAGTGAGAGCGTGCAGATCTTGCCGGTCTCGGTGCGGAGCTGGATGGACATGTCCATCGCGATGCCGAGACCGGGGTGGATGGGTCCCTGCACGGCGTTGGCGATCGTGACCTTCTCGCCGGTCTGGTACTGGAAAAGGTCGACGGTGTGTGCGGCGTGGTGCCAGAGCAGGTGGTCGGTCCAGCTGCGTGGCTGGCCGAGGGCGTTCATGTTCCTACGGCGGAAGAAGTAGGTCTGCACGTCCATCTGCTGGATCGCGAGCTCGCCAGCGACGATGCGGCGGTGCACCCACTGGTGGGAAGGGTTGAAGCGCCGCGTGTGACCGACCATCGCCACGAGCCCGGTCTCCTCCTGTACGCGGGCGACCTCGAGGGCGTCGGCCCACGAGTCGGCGAGGGGGATCTCGACCTGCACGTGCTTGCCCGCCCGCATCGCGGCGATGGACTGCGCGGCGTGCATCTGCGTGGGCGTGCAGAGGATGACGGCGTCGACGTCGTCGCGGGCGAGCGCGTCGTCTAGCTCGGTCGAGGCGTGCGGAGCGCCGTACTCGTCCGCGACCTCCTGGGCCTGCTCGAGCCGACGGCTCACGACCGAGGTGACGGTCACGCCGTCGATCGCGGTGAGGGCGTCGAGGTGCTTGATGCCGAAGGCGCCGGCTCCGGCGAGGGCGATGCGCATGCGAGTGTCTCCTGGTCGAGTGCGGCGGGGTCAGGTGTGTCAGGGAGCGGGCTGCAGGACGAGATGTCCGACGGCGGTGTTGCTCGCGGGCACGTGGTAGAAGCGGTGCAGCTCCTCGACGGAGCCGCCGAGAGCGCCTCGCATGATCAGCCACATGACCATCTCGATGCCCTCGGACCCGGTCTCGCGCAGGTACTCGATGTGGGGGATCTTCGCCACCGCGTCGGGGTCCGCGATCAGACCGTCCATGAACGCGGCGTCCCACTCGGGGTTGATCAGTCCGGCGCGCGCGCCCTGGATCTGGTGGCTCATGCCGCCGGTGCCCCACACCTGCACCGACAGGGCCTCGGGGAAGCTCGCGACGGCGCGGGCGATCGCGCGGCCGAGGCTGAGGCAGCGGTGGCCGGTGGGCGGTGGGTACTGCACGACGTTGACGGCGAGGGGGATCACCTTGGTCGGCCACGCCTCGGGCGATCCGTAGACGAGGGACATCGGCACGGTGAGCCCGTGGTCGACGTCGAGCTCGTTCATCAGCGTCAGGTCGAACTCGTCGAGGATGAGGGACTGCGCGAGGTGGGCGGCGAGCTCGGGGTGGCCCTCCACGACCGGGACCGGGCGCGGCCCGTACCCCTCGTCGCACGGGTCGAAGCTGGCGGCGCAGCCGAGCGCGAAGGTCGGGATCATCCGCAGGTCGAACGCGGACGCGTGGTCGTTGTAGACCAGGACAACGACGTCGGGCGGGTCGGCCTGCGCCCACTGCCTGGTCCACTCGTAGCCGGCGAACACCGGCTGCCAGTACGGCTCCTCGGTCTTGCCGAGGTCGACTGCCATGCCGATCGCGGGGACGTGGCTGGTGGTCAGACCGGCGGTGATGCGCGCCATGTCAGGAGGACCTCTCGCTCTTGCTGCGCCAGCCGTCGGGGCTGCGTCCGCCCGCGACCATCATCGCCTGGTACTCCTCGACGGAGTACTCGGTCATGGTGCTCACGGCCTGGACGTAGCTGAGCCCGTCGCTGGCGAAGATCTTGGACAGGAAGTAGACGTTGCCGCCGAGGTCGAGCATCCGCTGGAAGTCCCGGTCGATCACGGCCTGCTTCTGGTCCTCCGACATCGGCCACTCGTCGAGGTAGGCCCGCTCGTCGGCGTGGAACCGGTCTCGGTTCGGCGCCTTCATGAGGCTCATGCAGAACTGGTTGAGGTGGTAGCCCATCCGCGAGCGCTCGACCGTGAACACGGTCGTGCCCGGGATGTCGTCGAGTGCTGAGTTGTCGACCATCTAGGCCTCCCAGTAGAGCCGGGTCGGGTTGTCCACGAGGAGCGCCTGCTGGAGCTCCTCGGTCGGTGCGACGTGCGGGATGACGTCGACCAGGAGGCCGTCGTCGGGCATGTGGCTCATCATGTTCGGGTGCGGCCAGTCCGTGCCCCACAGGACACGGTCCGGGTAGCGCTCCACGACCGCGCGCGCGAACGGCCGCACGTCGGAGTACGCCGGCGGGCCCTCCACCGACAAGCGGTCGGGGCAGCTCACCTTGCTCCAGACGTCGCCGGAGGAGTCCATGAAGCGCAAGAACTGGCCGAACTCCTCGCCGTCGACCGGCTTCGTGACGTCGGGCCGGCCCATGTGGTCCACGACGACCGGCACGCCGAGGGAGGTGAACAGGTTCCACCGCTCGGCGAGGTCGGGCGCCTCGAAGTAGACGACCACGTGCCATCCGAGCGGCGCGATCCGCTCGACGAGCGCGCGGTAGTAGGCGTCCGGCTTCGGGTCGACGAGTCGCTTGACGAAGTTGAAGCGCACGCCGCGGACGCCCGCGTCGTGCATGTCGCGAAGCTGGTCGTCGGTCACGCTCGGCCGGATCGTCGCGACACCGCGGGCGCGGCCGTCGGAGTGGCGCAGGGCGTCGACCATCGCGGAGTTGTCGGCACCGTGGCAGGTGGCCTGCACGATCACGTTGCGGTCGAACCCGAGGAAGTCGCGCAGCCTCCACAGCTCGGCCTTGCCGGCGTCGACCGGGGTGTACTTCCGCTCGGGGGCGTAGGGGAACTCGTCGCCGGGACCGAACACGTGGCAGTGCGCGTCGACCGCGCCCGGCGGCGGCACGAACGTCGGGACCGACGGGCTCGGATGGAACGCGAGCCAGTCCGAGTCGGGGGTGAACGTCGCCATGCCTACAGCCCCTTGGCCTTCAGCGAGGCGTCGAGGCGTGGGTAGACGCGGCGGGCGTTGCCGCTGAAGACCTGAGCCTTCGCCTCGTCGGAGATGTCGAGGGCATCGACGTAGCGCTTGGTGTCGTCGAAGTAGTGACCGGTCTGCGGGTCGATGCCGCGCACCGCGCCGACCATCTCCGACCCGAACAGGATGTTGTCGACGTCGATCACCTCGAAGAGCAGGTCGATGCCGGGCTGGTGGTAGACGCAGGTGTCGAAGAAGACGTTCGTCATCACGTGGGTGTCCAGCGACGGCTTCTTCAGCATGTCCGCGAGCCCGCGGTAGCGGCCCCAGTGGTAGGGGACTGCCCCGCCGCCGTGCGGGATGACGAGGCGAAGGTCGGGGAAGTCGGCGAACAGGTCGCCCTGGATCAGCTGCATGAACGCGGTGGTGTCGGCGTTGATGTAGTGCGCACCGGTCGCGTGGAACACCGGGGTGCAGCTCGCAGAGACGTGCACCATCGCGGGCACGTCGAGCTCGACCATCGCCTCGTACATCGGGTACCAGTAGCGGTCGGTCAGCGGCGGCGAGCTCCACCGCCCGCCGCTGGGGTCGGGGTTGAGGTTGAGCCCGACGAACCCCATGTCGACGCAGCGCCGCAGCTCGGCGAGCGCGGCGTCGAGCGGGTCGCCGGCGAACTGCGGGAGCTGGCACACGCCGATGAACGTCTCCGGGAACAGGTCGACCACGCGGGCGATGAGGTCGTTGCAGGCGTAGGCCCAGTCGACCCCGACCTTGAGATCGCCCTCGTGGTGGGCCATCGCGGACGCGCGCGGCGAGAAGATGGTCATGTCCGAGCCACGCTCGCGCAGCAGCCGGAGCTGGTTCTGCTCGATCGTGTCGCGGATCTCGTCGTCGGAGATCGTCGGGTACGCCGGAGCCGCGCGGCCGTCGAGGAACGCCTGCAGCTGCGTCTCGCGCCACTCGTTGTGCGCGCTCGGGGCGGTCGTGTAGTGCCCGTGGCAGTCGATGATCACGCGGGTGCCTCCTCGGCGTCGGCGTCCTGAGCGTCGTCGCCCATCAGGTCGAGCACGGCGTCGACCATCCCGATGGTCGACCCGGCGTCGACGGCCTGCGGGAACTGCGCGGCCCACCGCTGCCGCTCCACGGCGGCCGACGACATCCACGGGTCGATCCCCGCCTCGGCCACGGTCGCGGCGGCCTCCTCCATCTCCTCGGAGCGGCGCTTGCCGTGCTGCAGGGAGCGGGAGATGAAGTAGCCCGCGACGGCCTCCCAGTCGGCCGGCGGGAGGATGTTGGGCAGCGAGTCGAGCACCTCGCGCTCGACGCCGTGCACGCGTGCGGCGAGCAGCGACTCGGTGAGCAGCGACTCGAGGCCCTTCACGACCACGCTGCGGCACAGCTTCGTGGCGGCGGCGCGGCCGACGTCGTCGGAGACGACCGTGACGTCGCCGATCCCGAAAGACGCTGCAGCAGCGGCGAAGTCTCGTGCGTTCGGGCCGCCAAGGAGGAACGGGGACCACAGGCGTTTCGGGCCGATCGGCGACATGAGCGCGGCCTCGACGTAACGTGCCCCTGCCCCGTCGACCGACGCCGCAGCGGCCTGCTTGTGGCCGGGGGAACTCGAGTTCAGGTCGAAGAACCACGCGCCCGTGACGAGGCCCGGGAGGACCGACTCAGCGGCCGCCACGCACTGCGCCGCCGTGACCGCGCTGACGACGAGGTCGGCGCCCGCGACCGCGGCAGGTCCCGACCCGGCCGGCGCGAGGCCGAGCTCGCGCGCGTTGCGCGACGCGGAGCTCGAGGGGTCGGCGAACGCCGTGTCCCACGCCGTCAGGTCGCGGATCCCGGCGGAGCGCAGGTCCTCCGCGAACGTGCGCCCCACCTCGCCGAGTCCGACGAGCGCCACGCGCGTCATGAGCCGCTCCACACCGACGGCGGGACCATCACGTCGCCACGCATGAGCAGGCGTGCCGTGCGCAGGAGCGCTGCGCGACGGACAGCGGGGACGGCGGCGGACCGGTCGACCGTGAGGCTCACCGTGAAGAACCCGGTGGGGTGCTCCACGGTCACGTCGACCGGTCCGTCGTCCTCCGGGACGACCGCGACCTCGGACGCCACCGAGCCCGGGAGGAGGCAGGCGGTGGCGACCGAGACGGCGCCCAGGACCCCGATCGCTTCATGCACCCGGTGGGGGATGAGGGTCCGGGTCGAGACTGCGCCGCCCGCAGCAGGGGGCGAGAGCAGGCTCATCTTCGGGACGGTCGCGTGCGACACGTCGCCGAGGTTCATCAGCGGACCGGCAGCGAGGCGGACAGCCTCGATGCGCGACAGCACGTCCGGCATCGCCTCGATGTCGGCCGGCGACTCCGCGCCGGTCAGGCCGAGGTCGACGGCGGCAAGGCATACGACCGGCATCCCGTTGTCGATGCAGGTGACGCGCAGGCCCTCGATCTCGTCGACCACGCTGCCGGTGGGCAGCAGCGCACCGCACGACGACCCGGCGGTGTCGGCGAACTCCAGGGGGATCGGCGCGTGCGAGCCGGGCACGCCGTCGATGCGGGCGTCGCCGTCGTAGCGGACGGTGCCGTCCGGGGTCTCGACGTAGGCGGTGGCGAGGGTGTCGGTGTTCTCCATCCAGATCCGCACCGCGGTCACGTCCCCCTCAGGAGCGACGAGATCGTGCTCGATCGCGAACGGGCCGACCGCGGCCAGCATGTTGCCGCAGTTCTGCGAGTCGGAGACCTCGGGCCGGTCCGGCCACACCTGCAGGAAGAGGTAGTCGACGTCGGCGTCGTCGCGCATCGACCGCGACACGACCGCGACCTTCGACGTGAGCGGGTGCGCGCCGCCGAGCCCGTCGATCTCGCGCTCGTCGGGCGACCCCATCGCGGCGAGCAGGACCGCGTCGCGTACCTCGCGGTCCGCCGGCAGGTCGTCGCGGAGGAACACGAGACCCTTCGACGTGCCGCCGCGCATCACGTCGCACGGCACGGCCGTCTGCCAGTGGGACTCCTGCGTCACGAGCCCTCCGAGTAGTCGACGTAGCGAAGACCCTTGTCGGCGAGGCGCTCGCGCATGGAGTAGATGTCGAGGCCGAGCTCGCCGGCGGCGAGACGGGCGCGCTTCGAGGTCTCGTTCGCCTCGCGCGCCTGCGCCTTCTCGAGCACGGTGGTGGCGTCCTCGCGGCGCACGCAGACGACGCCGTCGTCGTCGGCCACGATCACGTCGCCCGGGCGCACGTGGACGCCTGCGATCACGATCGGCACCTGGCAGTCGCCCGGCGTCTCCTTCCCCGTGCCCTGCGCGCAGATCGCCTTGGCCCACACCGGGAAGCCCATCTCGGTGAGCGTCTGCACGTCGCGCACTCCGGCGTCGATGACGAGGCCGCGCACTCCGTGCGCGCGCAGGCTCTCGGCCAGGAGGTCACCGAGGTAGCCGTCGTCGCACGGGCTCGTGGGAGTCACGACCAGGATGTCGCCGGGCTTCGCCTGTTCGACCGCGACGTGGATCGTCCAGTTGTCGCCGGGGGCCACGGTGCAGGTGAGCGCGTTGCCCGCGATGCGCGCCGACGTGTAGATCGGGCGGAGCCGGTGGTGCAGCAGGCCGGTGCGTCCCTGGGCCTCGTGGACCGTGGCGGTGCCGGCCTCGCCGAGCGCGTCGACGACCGCGAGATCGGTGCGCGGGGTGTTGCGGACGACGATGGGCACGGACCCTCCTGAGGGCGCTCGCTGGGGGTCTCACCTTCCCAGGCGGCCGACCCCGGGGATACCGTTCGTTTCCGTCAGACGGAAACCAGGTCCGGGAGGTGCAATGGCGGCCGAGCCGCGCCCGTCGGTGACGTCGCGGGTGCTGGCGATCCTCGGCGCCTTCGACGAGCACCACCCGCGTCTGACCCTGACCGAGCTGGCCCAGGCGGCCGACCTCCCGGTCTCGACGGCGCACCGCCTCGTCGGGGAGCTGCAGGCGTGGGACGCCGTGGAGCGAGACGGCGACGGCCGCTACGTCGTCGGCCGACGGCTGTGGAAGGTCGGCACGCTCGCACCGGTGGCGCGCGAGCTGCGCGAGGCGTCGCTGCCGGCGATGCAGGACCTCTACGAGGCGACCCACGAGAACGTGCAGATCGCGGTGCGCGAGGGGACTTCGGCGCTCTACGTGGAGCGGATCCACGGCACGAGCTCAGTGCCGGTGCTGAGCCGACCCGGTGTGCCGCTTCCGCTGCACGCGACCGGGGTCGGCAAGGTCCTGCTCGCGTATGCCCCGCGCGAGGTCGTGGAGGAGTGCGTCGAGAACCTCAAGCCGATCACGCGCTACACGATCACCGAGCGCGGCCGGATGCTCCGCGAGCTCGCCGCCGTACGCCGCCTCGGCTATGCCCGCACGGTCGAGGAGATGGGCTACGGCACGTGCTCCCTCGCCGTTCCCGTGCTCGGCCCTGGCGACGAGGTCGTCGCGTCGCTGGCGCTGGTGACGCGGACCGTGCGCAAGGACCTGGTGAAGTTCGTCCCCGCGCTCCAGGTCGCCGCCGCGTCCATCACCCGCCGGATGGCCCTTTGACGGACTTCCGCTGGGCGGAAGCCAGGTCTGGTCGGGGTGATCGGCAGGTCCCAGGCTTCCCGCCATGCGCACCCAGGTCGCCATCGTCGGTGCCGGTCCTTCCGGCCTCCTGCTGTCCCAGATCCTCGCGAAGCACGGCGTCGAGTCCGTGATCGTCGAGAACCGCTCGCAGGACTACGTCCTCGCGCGCATCCGCGCCGGTGTCATCGAGCACGGCGCGGTCGACGTCCTCACTGACTACGGAGTCGGCGAGCGACTGCACCGCGAGGGCATGCGCCACGACGGCGTCTACCTCCAGTGGCCGGGCGAGCGGCGCCGGATCGACTTCGTAGAGTCGTGCGGCCACTCGGTGTGGGTCTACGGCCAGACGGAGATCACCAAGGACCTCATCGCGACGCGCGAGGCCGATGGGCAGCAGATCTTCTGGTCGGTCTCCGACACCGCGATCGTGGGCGCCGATACCGACAGCCCGCGCGTCACCTTCGTCGACGCCGACGGCAACGCGCAGAGCATCGAGGCCGACTACGTCGCTGGCTGCGACGGCTTCCATGGCGTGAGCCGCCCGACCATCCCGGAGAGCGTGCGCAGCGTGCGCGAGCGGATCTACCCCTACGCCTGGCTCGGGATCCTCGCCGAGGTGGCGCCGTCGACCGACGAGCTCATCTACGCACTGCACCCCGACGGCTTCGCGATGCACTCGATGCGCTCGGAGTCGGTCAGCCGGCTCTACCTGCAGGTCGAGCCCGACGACGACATCGCCAACTGGTCCGACGACCGGATCTGGGACGGTCTCTCGACCCGGATGGCGCTCGACGGCTGGAGCCTGCAGTCGGGTCCGACGCTGGAGAAGTCGATCACGCCGATGCGCAGCTTCGTGAGCGCGCCGTTGCGCTGGGGCCGGTTGTTCCTCGCCGGCGACGCGTCGCACATCGTCCCGCCCACCGGCGCGAAGGGACTCAACCTCGCGATCGCCGACGTCAAGCGGCTCGGCAGCGCGCTCGCCGCGAAGTACGCCGACGGCTCGGACGAGCTCCTCGACCGCTACTCCGACGACGCGCTCGAGCGGGTCTGGCAGTCCACGCACTTCTCGTGGTGGATGACCTCGATGCTGCACATGCCGCCGCCGGCCGACCCCGACCGGGACTTCCTGCTGCAGATGCAGCTGACCCAGCTCAAGCACGTCACCACGTCGAAGGCTGCCGCCACGATGCTCGCGGAGAACTACACCGGCTCCGTCCTGCCCTATCCCTGACGGCTCCGGCGCTCTAGCGTCTCGGGCACGTCCACCTCGCTCCCTGGAGGATCGATGACCGCTCGTACGACGCCGCCGTTCCGCGCCGACCATGTCGGCAGTCTGCTCCGGCCGCAGGCCCTGCTCGACGCGCGCGCCCGGCACAAGGCGGGGGAGATCGACGCCGACGCCCTGCGCGCGGTCGAGGACGGAGCGATCCGCGACGCGGTGCGGATGCAGGAGGAGCTCGGCCTGCGGTCGGCGACGGATGGGGAGTTCCGACGTACCTCGTGGCACATGGACTTCATCTACTCCCTAGGCGGCGTGGACCCGACCGACGAGAAGCTGAAGGTGCACTTCCGCAACGCGAAGGGAGAGCTCGACTTCGAGTCGGCGGCGCTCAGCGTGCACGACCGGATCTCGTTGCCGCGCACCATCTTCGCCGAGGCGTTCACGTTCCTGCGGGACACCGTGACCACGAACGTGCCGAAGCTGACGATCCCGTCGCCGAGCATGGTCCACTACCGCGGCGGCCGCGCCGCGATCGACCCGGCCGTCTACCCTGAGCTCGACGCCTTCTGGACCGACCTGACGGCGGCCTACGCCCAGGAGGTGGCGGCGCTCGCCGCCCTCGGGTGTACCTACCTGCAGCTCGACGACACGAGCCTGGCGTACCTCAACGACCCCGCCCAGCGGGCGCTCATCGAATCCATGGGCGGCGACGGCGAGCACCAGCACGAGCAGTACATCCGGATCATCAATGCAGCACTCGCCGGCCGACCCGAAGGGCTGAGCGTCACGACGCACATGTGCCGCGGCAACTTCCGGTCGTCGTGGGCGGCCGAGGGCTCCTACGACTTCGTCGCGGAGGCGCTGTTCACCCAGCTCGAGGTCGACGGCTTCTTCCTCGAGTTCGACGACGAGCGCTCCGGTGGCTTCGAGCCGCTGCGTTTCGTACCGCCGGGCAAGCAGGTCGTGCTCGGGCTCGTCACCTCCAAGACCGGCGTGCTCGAGAGCAAGGACGCGCTCAAGCGACGCATCGACGAGGCCGCTCGGTTCGTGCCGCTCGAACAGCTCTGCCTCTCGCCCCAGTGCGGCTTCTCCTCGACCGTCGAGGGCAACGCACTGACCTACGACGAGCAGGTCGCCAAGCTCGCCCTCATCGTCGAGACCGCCGCCGACGTCTGGGGCTGACCCACCACCGAGCTTGTTCTACCTGGGTCGGCCTAGAAGGGGTACTGCGGGAGCGTGCCGCGCACAGTCACCCACTGCGTGTCGGTGAACGCCTCCAGGTTCGCCTGCGGCCCGCCGTGCCGTGCCCCAGTCCCGCTGCTACCGACACCGCCGAACGGAATGGTGGCCTCATCGTTGATCGTCTGGTCGTTGATGTGCACGAGCCCGCTGGGAATCTGCTCGGCGATCTCCAGCCCACGCATGACGTCGCGCGTGAGGATGCCGAGCGACAGGCCGTACTCCGTGTCGCGCGCGAGCTCGATCGCCTGCTCGACCGACTCGATCCGCACGACGGGAGCGACGGGCCCGAAGATCTCCTGGGTGTACGCCGTCGACGAGAGCGGGACGTCGGCGAGCACGGTCGGCCGGTAGAAGAGGTTCTCGTACGTCCCGCCCGCGGCGAGCCGCGCGCCCTCCTGGACCGACCCCGTCACCATCGCGTGGATCTTGTCGCGCTGCCCAGCATCGATCACAGGGCCGAGAGCGACCGTCCCGGTGGTCGGGTCGCCGACAGGCAGGTGGTCCGCACGGGCCGACAGCGCCTCGACGTACTGGTCGGCGATGCTCGCCATCACCAGGTGCCGTCCGGTCGTCATGCAGACCTGACCCTGGTGCGCGAACGACCCCCAGGCCCCGACCGACGACGCGGCGTCGACGTCGACGTCGTCGAGCACGAGCATCGCCGAATTACCGCCCAGCTCGAGATGGACCCGCTTGAGATGCTTGGCAGCGAGTTCCGCCACCGCGCGTCCCGCAGCGGTGGAGCCGGTGAAGGACACCACCCGCACCAGGGGCTCGCTCACGAGCGCGGCACCGATGTCGGCGCCACCGGGCAGTACGTGGAGCACGCCGTCGGGCAGCCCGGCTGCCGAGAAGATCTCGGCGAGGACAGCGCCGCCGGACACCGATGTGCGCGGGTCAGGCTTGAGGATCACCGCGTTGCCGAGCGCCAGCGCCGGCGCCACCGCACGGATCGACAGGATCGTCGGCACGTTGAACGGCGAGATGACGCCGACCACGCCGACCGGGACCCGCCGCGACATCGACAGCCGCGGGCTCGAGGAGCGCAGGAGCTCGCCGTACGGTGCCGACGCGAGGGCAGCAGCCTCGTAGCACTCCTCAGCCGAGGTCATGATCTGGAACCCGCCGAAGGGGCCAATAGCTCCCGTCTCTCGCATCAGCCAGTCGGTGATCTCCTCAGCGTTCTCGTGCCACAGGTCGCCGGCCCGGCGCAGGACCGCAGCGCGCTCGTTGTAGGGCAGTGCGGCCCAGGCCCGCTGGGTCTCGCTGGCGGCCGCAGCGGCGGCGGTGACGTCGCCCGGACTCGCGAGCCCGATGCTGCCGATCTCCTCCCCCGTCGAGGGCGAGACCACGGCCCGGACTCCGCCGGTGCCGTCGGTCCAGCCGCGCGAGTAGATCCGACCGTGCCAGTCCGACCCGGCGAGCAGCGACATGACGCCTCCCTGAGTAAGCCCGTCGCCCGAGGGCTGGGCGGACGATTCTGGCGCAACGTTGCCACCCCGGTGGGGCATGTGCAGGGAGACGCACGAACCCGGGTCCTACCGGGCACTCGACGTCGCCTCTCGGGAAGGCGCTGCTGAACTCCAGCCGCTGTACCACCTGCGGGCGTGTGTCAAGCTGGGTCTGTCGGAGTCTGGGCCGCATGGTGCCAGCGACATGCGGCGTTTCACCGCCGAACTCGGCGCCACTGACAGGCACCCGTGGGCCCAAGGCATGAAGGGACACCAGCGGCAGCCGGCCGAGCCGGATCCACGGTCGAGTGGGCTAAGGAAGCTCGAGGACTCACCACGGGAGCCTCGCGTGACAACTCGAGCTGCAGGCACTCGCGGCCCTTTGGAGGGGCCGGCCATCAGGGTCCTGCCAGGTGACCTTCAGTGATCCTTCAGGTCCAGGGTCGAGACTCTGTTCGTCTCGTCGAGGAGGGCTTGAAGTGGGTCGCGAGGGTGACGAGGTGCGGCGTCAGCGTCTTCTGGTGGTGGACGATGAGGTGTACATCGCCGAGGCGCTCACGACGAGCCTGCGACACGCGGGCTTCGATGTCAGGCCGGTGTTCGACGGCTCCAGCGCTCTCGCGGCTGTCGAGGAGTGGGCCCCGGACCTGCTGCTGCTGGACGTGATGCTGCCTGACATGAGCGGGTACGACGTCTGCCGCCAGTTGATCATGACGGGTCATGACGCGGCCGTCATCTTCCTGTCCGCGCGCGACGAGGTCGGCGACCGGATCCGCGGATTCGGTGTGGGAGCCGATGACTACGTCAGCAAGCCCTTCAGTCTGGAGGAGGTCGTCGCGAGGGTCCGGGCGGTGCTGCTGCGCCGGTCCCGTGGACAGGTTGAGCGCCCCTTGGGATCGGTGCTGGTGTTCGACGATCTTGCGCTCGACGACGACAAACACCTGGTGAC
>JADGOZ010000140.1 GCA_017882705.1 Candidatus Nanopelagicales bacterium
ACTGAATACGCGGACCGGCTGCTGGACGACATGGAACAGCTGCGGGGGGTCTGGCCGGACAAGGTCCTGACCATGCAGCGGAACTGGATCGGGCGCTCGAGCGGGGCCGATGTGGTGTTCGAGATCGAGGGTCACGACGATCCGGTGACCGTCTACACGACGCGTCCCGACACGCTGTTCGGCGCGACGTTCTTCGTGGTCGCGGCCGACTCCGACCTGGCGGCCGAGCTGGCGGCCGGCACGTCGGCGCAGGCCGACTTCGAGAACTACCTCGAGACGGTGAAGCAGGTCAGCGAGATCGACCGGCTGTCCTCGGAGCGGGTGAAGACCGGCGTCTTCCTGCAGCGGCATGCGGTCAACCCGGTCAACGGCGAGCGGATCCCGGTCTACGCCGCGGACTACGTGCTGGCCGACTACGGCACCGGCGCGATCATGGCCGTGCCGGCGCACGACCAGCGCGACTGGGACTTCGCGACGACCTACGGGCTGCCGATCGTCCCGGTCGTGCAGTCGCCGGAGGGCTTCGACGAGAGCGCCTCCGCCTACGCCGGTGACGGTCCGGCCATCAACTCCGGGTTCCTCGACGGCCTGCGCAAGGCCGACGCGGTCGCCGCGATGGTGACGTGGCTGGAGGAGAAGGACCTCGGCACCGGCGCGATCAACTACCGCCTGCGCGACTGGCTGATCTCGCGCCAGCGCTACTGGGGCACGCCCATCCCGATCATCCACTGCCCCTCCTGCGGCGAGGTGCCGGTCCCGGAGGACCAGCTGCCCGTCACGCTGCCCCCGACCGAGGGCCTGGACCTGTCGCCGAAGGGGCAGTCGCCGCTCGCTGCGGCCGAGGCCTGGGTCAACGTGCCCTGCCCGCGCTGCGGCGAGCCCGCGAAGCGCGACACCGACACGATGGACACGTTCGTCGACTCGTCGTGGTACTTCCTGCGCTACCTCGACCCGTCGCGCACCGACGTGCCGTTCGACCCCGCGCAGGCGCGCGAGTGGGCGCCCGTCGACCAGTACACCGGCGGCGTGACCCACGCGATCCTGCACCTGCTCTACGCGCGGTTCTTCACCAAGGTGCTCTTCGACATGGGCATGGTGGAGTTCACCGAGCCGTTCACCCGCCTCCTCAACCAGGGCATGGTCGGCATGAACGGCTCGACGATGAGCAAGTCGCGCGGCAACGTGGTGCGGCTCTCGGACGAGCTCGACGCCAACGGCGTCGACGCCGTGCGCCTGACGATGGTGTTCGCCGGCCCGCCGGAGGACGACATCGACTGGGCCGACGTCTCGCCGGGCGGGTCGAAGAAGTTCCTGTCGCGCGCCTGGCGGTTGTCGGGCGACGTCACGAGCGTCGTCGGGATCGACGTGACCGCAGGCGATCTCGGGCTGCGACGTATCACGGCGAAGTCGGTCGACGAGGCGCGCAAGGCGGTCGAGTCGTTCCGGTTCAACGTCGCGGTCGCGAAGACCATGGAGCTGGTCAACGCCGCGCGCAAGGCCATCGACTCGGGTGTGGGCGGGGCCGACCCCGCGGTGCGCGAGGCCGCCGAGGCGGTCGCGATCATGCTGTCCCTGGTGGCGCCCTACACCGCCGAGGAGATGTGGGAGCGACTGGGCCACGAGCCCACGGTCGCGCTCGCGGGCTGGCCGTCGGTCGACCCTGCGCTGCTGGTCGAGGACACCGTGACGTGCGTCGTGCAGGTGGCGGGCAAGGTCCGCGACCGGCTCGAGGTGCCGCCCTCGATCGGTGAGGACGAGCTGCGAGCGCTGGCGCTCGCCGCTCCGGGCGTGGTGAAGGCACTGGACGGCACCGCCATCCGCACGGTGGTGGTGCGCCCGCCGAAGCTCGTCAACATCGTCCCGGCGTAGCAGGAGAGGCCTAGGGTCTGTGGGCATGGAGCACCGCGTCGCGCTCGTGACGGACTCGACGGCCTACCTGCCGGCGGATCTCGTCGCGTCGCGGCACGTGCTCGTCGTACCGGTGCAGGTCGTGGTCGGCGGGCGCCCGTTCGACGAGGGCACCGAGATCACACCGGCCGAGGTGGCCGAGGCGCTGCGCGCGTGGAGCGTCGTGACCACTTCACGCCCCTCGCCCGAGCGCTTCGCGAAGGCCTACGTCGCCGCTGCCGAGTCGGGGGCGACCGCGGTCGTGTCGGCGCACCTCTCCGGCGACATGTCGGGCACCTACGACTCCGCCGTGCTGGCCGCGCGCGAGGCATCGATCCCGGTGATCGTCGTCGACACGCGCCGGGTCGCGATGGCGATGGGCTTCGCGGTCCTCGAGGGCGCGCGTGTCGCCGAGACAGGTGCCGACGCCGAGACCGTCGCGCAGGCGGTCCGCGACCGCGCCGCCGCGAGCAGCGCCCTGTTCTACGTCGACACCCTCGACTACCTCCGCCGTGGTGGTCGCATCGGCGCGGCGACGGCGCTCGTCGGACAGGCGCTCGCTGTCAAGCCGATCCTCGAGCTCGCCGACGGCCAGGTCGTGCCGCTCGAGAAGGTGCGCACCACGTCGAAGGCGCTCGCGCGGCTCGAGGAGCTCGTGGTCGAGCGCGCGGCCGGACGTCCTTGCGACATCGCCGTGCACCACCTCGCCGCCGCCGCCCGGGCCGAGACCCTGGCCGGTCACCTCGTCGCACGGCTCGCCGACTCCCGGGTGCTCGTCAGCGAGGTCGGGGCCGTGGTCGGCGCCCACGTGGGCCCCGGGATGGTCGCCGTCGCCGTGTCGCCGCGTCCCACCCCCGCGTGAACGCGGCGCCGTGACCGCGGGTCTGCTCGTCAGCGTCCCGCCCGTGCTCGTCGGCATCGCCGTCGGGGCGCTCGCGGCCGTGGTGGGCTACGGCACCGGCTCGGTCAACCCCGCCTCGATCATCGCCCGGATCCGTCACACCGACCTGCGCACTGTCGGCTCGGGCAATCCCGGCGCCACGAACGCCGCTCGCGCGTTCGGCTGGCAGGTCGGCGTGCTCGTCGCGGTGCTGGACATCCTCAAGGGCTTCCTGCCCGTGCTCGCGTTCAACCTGCTCGGCGCACCGGTCGCGGGCATGGTCGCGGGCTTCGCCGCGATCCTCGGGCACGTGACGTCGCCGTGGCTCAGGGGCCGTGGCGGCAAGGGCGTCGCGACCTCGCTCGGCGCGATCCTCGCCGTGCAGCCGCTCTGGGCGGTCCCGGTGCTCGTCGTGTTCCTCGCCGTCGTGCTCGTCACGCACCGGATCGGGCTGGCGTCCGTGTCGGGTGCGCTGATGCTCGTGCCAGCGTCGATCCTGATCCACGACCGGCCCGCCGAGGTGCTCTTCGCGAACGCCATCGCCGCGCTCGTCGTCGTACGCCATCGCCGCAACATCGTCGAGGCCGTCCCGCCGCACTGACCCGCGCGATGTGCCGGCGCCACCACGGTCGTCCCGGGTGCCCGCACAGCACAGCGGGGAGGCCGCGTCCCCAGGGCGGCCTGTCGTCCCCAAGGGCTACGCCGGAACCGCCGCCGCGGCCGGCGCGCCCACCTAGCGTCCGCAGGTGCTCCCGCTGCCGCGTCGTCGTGTCGATCCCGAGGTGCTGCGCGACCGGTTGCGGGCCCTCGCCGAGGGAGGCCCGGGATCCCTTCCGGCGCAGGGTCTCGCGGCGCTCGGCTTCGAGGAGCAGGACGTCCCCGAGGACGGCGCGCCGCCGGCTGCCGCGCGGACCTCGATCCTTCCGGTGCTCGTCGCGGTCGCCGCGACCGCGCTCGCGGCGTGGGGCGTCGTCCATCTGACGTCGGGTGGCACGCCCTCGGCGCTCGAGCTGGTGCCGGGCACCCCGGTGCCGTCGGCGTCGGGTGTCGTGCCGGGTCCGTCGGGATCGCCGTCGTCGGGCGCTGCCCCGGGCGCCGGCACGACCAGCGGGGCGAGCCCCGGCGGATCGGACGTCGACGTCGTGGTCGTGCAGGTGGTGGGTCAGGTCCGCCGCCCGGGGCTCGTCACGCTGCCGCGCGGCTCCCGGGTGGCCGACGCCCTCGCCGCGGCCGGCGGCCTCGCGCGCGGAGGCAGCAGCGGCGGGCTCAACCTCGCGCGCGTGCTGACCGACGGGGAGCAGGTGGTGGTCTCGCCCGACGCCGTCGAGGCACCCGGACCCGCGAGCGCCGACGGGGGAGCGGCGTCTGCGGTCGTCGACCTCAACGCCGCGACGGCGAGCGACCTCGACACGCTGCCCGGTGTCGGCCCGGTGATGGCCGGGCGCATCCTCGACTGGCGCACGGTGCACGGCAGGTTCACCAGCGTCGACCAGCTGCGCGAGGTGTCGGGAATCGGTGCGCGCACCTTCGACCGGCTCAAGCCGCACGTGCGGGTCTGAGATGGGGATGCTCGTCGGCGGATCCCTCTGGGCTGCAACGGCTCTCGCGCTCGCCGCGTCCGTGCACGTCGGGGTGGCCCACTGGTGGACGGTCGTGGCCGCGCTCGTGGTGGCGTCCGCCGTCGTCCTGCGCGTGCGTCGCGGGCGCGTGCGGCGTCGGGTCCGCGCGGTGATCGCGATCGGGGGAGCGGCGCTCGTCCTCGGCTCGGGCGTGGTGGCGTGGCGCGTCGTACCGCTGGTCGACGGCCCGCTCGCCCCGCTCGTGGGGTCGCGGTCGGTGGTGCGCGCCGAGCTCGTCGCGACGTCGGACCCGGCTCCGCGGCAGGGGCGCACGTCGGGGTCGCGGCGCACCGACGACGCGTGGCAGCTCGACGCCGCGCTGGTGTCGATGAGCGTGAGCGGAGGCGCGGCGATCGAGGTCGACCTTCCCGTGCGGGTGCTGACGACCGAGGGCATCGAGGCGCTGCTCCCCGGCACCCGGCTGCACGCGGTCGGGCGGCTGCTGTCGGCCGACCCGATCCACGGCCGGGCGGCGACGATCGTCGCGGAGTCCGTGACGGCCGTGGAGGGACCGCCGCTCGTGCAGGGCGCGGCGGGTGCCGTGCGCACCGCGCTGCGCGAGTCGGTGCGCGACCGCCCGCCCGACGAGCGCGGGCTGCTGCCGGGGCTCGTCGTCGGCGACACCTCCGAGGTGCGCCCCGACCTCGACACCGCGATGCGCGACTCGAGCCTCGCGCACCTCGTCGCCGTGAGCGGCGGCAACGTCGCGGTGATCGTGCTGATGGCGCTCGGCGCCGTGCGCCTCGCCGGAGTGCGCCGAGGCCGCGCCCAGGTCGTCCTGGTGGCGCTCGCGGTCGCGTCCTACGTCGTCGTCGCGCGTCCGCAGCCGTCGGTCGTGCGCGCCGCAGGCATGACGGCGGTGGTGCTTCTCGCCGTGCTCGTCGACGCGCGGATCCGCCCGCTCGACGCCCTCGGCTGGTCCGTCGGCGGCCTGGTGCTGGTCGACCCGTTCCTGTCGCTGTCGGTCGGATTCGCGATGTCGGCCGCGGCGACCGCCGGGCTGCTCGTGCTCGCGGCGCGATGGCGCGACCGCGGGTGCGGTCACGAGCTCGACGCGTGGCCGCGACGAGCCGGGCGCGCGGTGCTGGCACTGGTCGCCGTGAGCGCCGCCGCGCAGCTCGCCGTAGCGCCACTCATCGTCGGGATCGGCGGAGGGGTCCCGGTGGGCGGCATCCTCGCGAACCTCCTGGCCGAGCCCGCCGTCGGACCGGCGACGTCGTTCGGGGTGGTCGCCGCGCTCGTGGGGGTCGTCGCACCGCCGCTCGCGGCCGTGATCGCGCTGCCGGCGGCGTGGGCGGTCGGCTGGGTGGCTCTCGTGGCCCGCACCACCGCCGACCTCGCGCCGCCCCTGCCCTGGCCCGACGGCTGGTACGGCGCGCTCCTCGCCCTCGCCGTCCTGGTCCTCGCCGGCGTGGCCGCCGTGCTCGCCCGCACGCATGGTGGCCCGCTCGCGCGGGTCTGCCTGGCCATGACGGCGGTCGCCGGGCTCCTCACCCTGGCGCCGACCGCGGGGATACCGCTCGGCACCGCCTGGCCGCCGCCGGGCTGGCGGGTCGTGATGTGCGACGTCGGGCAGGGGGACGCAGCGGTGCTCGAGTCCGCCCCGGGCGAGGCGGTGGTGGTCGACGCCGGACCGGACCCTGCACCCGTCGACCGTTGCCTGCGCCGTCTCGGGATCAGCAGGGTCGCGCTGCTCGTGCTCTCGCACTTCCACGCCGACCACGTCGAGGGCGTGCCCGGCGTGCTGCGCGGGCGGGTGGTGTCTGCGGTCGTCGTGTCGCCGCTCGGCGAGCCGCCGACCGAGGACCACCGCGTGCTGCGCTGGCTCGACGACGCCCGCGTGCCGTGGCGGGTGGCGGCACCGGGCGATCGCTGGACGGTCGGCGACGTGCGGCTGCGGGTGCTCTGGCCGACCCGCATCCTGCGCGGCCAGGGCTCCGACCCGAACAACGCGAGCGTCGCGATGGTCGCCGACGTCGGGGGAGTGTCGGTGCTCCTCGGCGGCGACCTCGAGACCGCGGCGCAGGAGCAGGTGCTCACGAACGGTGCGGTGCCGCGCGTCGACGTGGTGAAGGTTCCGCACCACGGGTCGGCGAAGCAGGCACCGGGGTGGGCGCTCGCGGCACGGCCGACGATCGCGCTCATCGGCGTAGGCCTCGGCAACGACTACGGCCACCCGAACGCCTCGACAGTCGCCGCCTACCGCGCGCTCGGTGCCGTCGTCGGGCGCACGGACCTCGACGGCGACCTCGCCGTGGTCGTGGACGACGCCCACCGTCTCGGCCTAGTCCGCCGCGGCACAGGCTGAGCCGGGTCGGACCGTCCGGAGCCGGCGTCCCTGCCCGGATCGCCGGAGACCGTCGCGTTGTCCGCCGGTTCGCCCAGGGGAGCCGACCTTGCGAGGCCTTCGACCCGCGCCAGCGGTACGCCGGTGCCGAGTCGTCGGCGGGCCGTGGCATGCTCGGACCCGCCATGGCACCCCCCGCGAAGCGCAGCGCGCCCAAGCCCGCCGGCTCGACCTCGCCCGAGGTCGAGGTCGCGTCCGACCGCGCCGTGATCGCCGTCGGCGCCGAGGACTTCCTGGCCGAGCGCGTCGTGGCGGCGGTCGTCGCCGACGCCCGCAAGGCCGACCCCACCGTCGAGCGCCGCGACGTCGACCTCGGCTCGGAGACAGGGCTCGGCACGCTCGTCGAGGCCTGCTCGCCGAACCTGTTCGGCGACGCCGCGGTCGTGGTGGCCCGCAACGCCGAGCAGGCCGACGACGCCATGGTCGCGGCGCTGCTCGACGCCGCCGCGGCCGGCGACATCCGGCTCGTGGTGCTGCACCCCGGCGGGGTGAAGGGCCGCAAGATCGTCGACGCCCTCGCGAAGGGCGGCTTCACGGTCGCGCCGTGCGAGAAGGCCAAGGGCCGCGCGGTCGACGACTTCATCTCCCGCGAGCTGCACAGCGCCAGGCGGCGGGCGACGCCCGAGGCGGTCGAGGCGCTGCGCATCGCGATCGGCGACGACCTGCGGGCGCTGTCGGCCGCGTGCTCCCAGCTCGCGAGCGACGTCGAGTCCGACCCGCTGACCGCGGAGTCCGTCGCTCTCTACTACGACGGCGTCGCCGACGTGCCGGGCTACCTCGTGGCCGACGCGGTCCTCGGCGGCCGGGCCGTGGAGGTGCTGCGGCGTACCCGCTGGGCGCTGGCCAACGACCCCGGTGCCGGTCCGGCGCTGTCGGCCGCGGTGGCCTCGGGCCTGCGCGGGCTGGCCCGAGTCGCCTCCATCCCGCGGGGCACTCCGGACGCCGAGGTGGCCCGGGAGGCCGGCGTACCCCCGTTCAAGGTGCGCTCGCTGCGCGAGCAGGCCGGCCGTTGGCACCCCGCCGCCCTGGCCGAGGCGCTCGTGTCCCTCGCCATCGCCGACGCCGCGGTCAAGGGCCGCGACGTGTCGGGCCGCGCGATGAGCGAGGACGGCCTCGACCGCGAGCAGGGCACCTACGAGCTCGAGAGCGCCCTGCTGAAGGCCGTGCGCAACAGAACCCGCCCGTAACAGCCGCAGGGCTGAGGAACGACGAAGGCCGCCGTCCCCGAGTGGGCGGCGGCCTTCGTGACGTGAGGTGTCAGGCGGTCTTCTGGAGCTCCGCCGTGCGGGAGGCGATCGCCGACTTGCGGTTGGCGGCCTGGTTCTTGTGGATGACGCCCTTGCTGGCGGCCTTGTCGAGCTGGCGGGTCGCGTTCTTCGCGAGCTCGGCGGCAGCGGCGGCGTCGCCGGAGTCGGCGGCCTCGCGGAACTTGCGGACCGAGGTCTTGAGCGCCGACTTGACCGACTTGTTGCGCAGGCGGGCAGCCTCGTTGGTGCGGTTGCGCTTGATCTGCGACTTGATGTTCGCCACGGGTGTGCCTATCGCCTTCGGTTGTCGGTGCTGCGGACTGGTGGAACGTGAGTCGGGCACGCGTGCAGACAGCGCGCCGCGCGACACGCCAGGGTACCTGGCACGGGCTGCGGAGGCCAAATCCGGACCGTCCGGGCGCCCGGGGGGCCTCCGACGGGCGTGCACGGCGAACCCGGGCGTTCGTGGGACGATAGGGCGTCGCGCCGGGCCCCCGGTCCCGCGACCCCCGCACGCACCCCACGCCCCGCACGCCCGAGCACCCGAGGACGACCAGACCGCCGTGGCCAACGCCAACGCCCCCACACCGGGTTCGACCGATCCGTCGGTCATCCGGAACTTCTGCATCATCGCCCACATCGACCACGGCAAGTCGACCCTGGCCGATCGCATCCTCCAGTCGACCGGCGCCGTGGCCGAGCGCGATATGCGCAGCCAGGTGCTCGACTCGATGGATCTCGAGCGCGAGCGGGGCATGACCATCAAGGCCCAGGCCGTGCGGGTCAGCTACACGGCCTCCGACGGTGAGACCTACCAGCTCAACCTTATCGACACGCCCGGGCACGTGGACTTCAGCTATGAGGTCTCGCGCTCGCTCAGCGCGTGCGAAGGCGCCATCCTGCTCGTCGACTGCTCCCAGGGGGTCGAGGCGCAGACCATGGCCAAC